>DASXRR010000090.1:0-29721 GCA_036506475.1 Chloroflexota bacterium | reverse complement strand
CGCTACCGCCGAACGCGAGCTCGACCTGTGGTTCAACCCCGCCGAGCTGGTCAGCTACACGCGCGACTTCGACCGCTGGATCTTCGAGTAGGCAGTCAGCCGTCAGCCGTCAGCCATCAGCCGACAGTGGCGGAGTCGTCCCCGACCTCAAAGTCTTTCCCGAAAATCCTCCCCGGAGGGGAAATTTTCACACTTCCGCGCGCGGCGCGCGTGCACTGACGGCGGCGTTCGCTACTGCAACAACAACTCGAAGCGAACGCTCTCGCGCCGGCCCGCAAGACGATCGAGGAAACGGTGCGCCAGGTCCAGGGCGGCCTCGCCCAGCCACAACGTGACCAGGGAACCGATGAGGATCCCGGCGAAGACTCCGAGACTTACGCCAGCGCCAAATACCTGTGGTCGACCCATTGTTCCATCTGCCATGCCTGCCCGAGCCTCGCCTTGCCCCATTTCAGGCTAATAATCGGCACCCACCGGCCACTACTGCAGTCGCACTACGGGCGTCGCGGCCGCCCACAACTGCTCAAGGTTATAGAAGCTGCGCTGTTGCGGCGAGAAGATATGCACGATCACGTCGCCGTAGTCCAGCAGCACCCAGCCCGAATCGCCCTTGCCCTCGGTGTGCATCGGCTTGCGATGGAACTCCTCGAGCAGCTTTTCGCTCAGATCCTTCAGAATGGCCGAGGTCTGGCGTTCGCTACCCGCGGTACAGATGACGAAGTAGTCGGCGATCAGCGATACGCCTCGAATATCGAGCAGCACAATGTCGCTGGCCAGCTTGTCCGACGCCAGATCCACGATCCGTCGCGCCAATCCAAGCGCTTCCGCCGCTTCTGCAACAGGCTCGGCTGTGTTCCCTGCCAGCTGTGGCGTGCTCCCCACCTACCTCGATCTCGCACGCGACTATAGCACGAGGTATGCCGCCTACTCGGCGTCGAATTCGAACACCGTGCCGACTGTTAACTTCGCCGCCGCGGCATACGCCAGCCTGGCCGTCGCGGCGTCGAGAAACGCCGCGCCGACGGACTTGTAGACCGTCACCTCGTCAGCGGTCTGACGCCCAGGCACCGTGCCGTTCAGCACCTCGCCGACTTCGCCGACCACGCGCCCGAGCTCGAACACGCCCTCGTGCACGGGAATCAGCAAATCGCCCGCCTCTGAGAACGCACCCGCCCGACTGTCCACATAGACCCGCGCCTTGGCTATCAGCCCCGTTGGTAGCTCCCGAGTGGCGGGCGTAAAGGACCCAACCGAGCACACATGGCTGCCGGGCCGCACGGCATCCTCGACGACCACTGGCTCAGCGCTGGTCGTGCATGCTGCCACGATGTCGGCCGCCGACACGTCTGCCGCCGACGCAGCCCGCGCCGAGAGACCCGTCGTTTCAGTCACCCATCCAGCAAAGCCCACCGCCTTGTCAAACGACGTGCCGCATACGAGCACCTGTGCCAGCGGCCGCACCCCGCGCATGGCCAGCACGTGGAACCTCGCCTGGACGCCCGTGCCGAAGACGCCCAGGACGGCCGCGTCGGCACGGGCAAGGACGCGGGCCGAGACGGCCGACCCGGCGGCCGTACGTACCGCGGTGAGGTAACTACCGTCCATGATGGCGAGTGGCGCGCCCGTCTCGTAGTCGCTCAGGACATAGATCGAGGTAACGGTAGGCAGCCCACGCGCCACGTTGCCGCGAAAGACCGAGACGATCTTGGCGCCCAGCGCCGGCGGGTCGGCCACCGCGCTGGGCATAGCCAGCAGCACACCGCCTGTCCCCGGCGGCTCGACGCCGACGCGCAGCGGTGTCTCAGTTCGTCCCGCGGAATAGGCCGCGAATGCACCCGCGACGGCCTCGATGACCTGATCGAGCGCAAGCGTGCGCTGCAGGTCGCCGCGGGTGAGCAGGAGGGCCATCGGTGGACCCATTGTCATTCTGAGGCGAAGCCGAAGAATCCGCTTGCCGAAACGTGTGTGCTCGCGGATCCTTCGCTGCGCTCAGGATGACAAAAGTGGGCTTAGCGGCGCCCGCCAAATAGCTCCGCGTCGACGCGACGGATCGGATACGGTCGGACCGAGTCGCGCATCCGGCGCAGCAGCGTGGCCGAGACGGGCACGGCCGCCGAGCGCTCGCGCAGCATCTCGACCAGCGCGCCATCAGTCAGCCCGCCATGGTCCGCCGACAGCACGCAGCGGAAAATCGTCTCGGCCAGGGGCAGCTTGCCGGGCACGAACGCCTCGGCGCGACTGCAGTGGCTGTAAATGCGCTCGGCCAGGGCCGCACCCGGCACCTCTTGACCGTCCACGACCGACCGATCGTCCGCGCATAGGCGACTCCGCAACAGCGCGCGCGCCGTCGCCTTTTCGAGCTTGATCGGATCCAGCCAGTAGCCGTCGGGCAGCGACGGGCTGATGTCCTGGACGCGATCGTTCGGATGCCAGCCATCCGGAATCACGCCGTCGAGTGGCGGCCGCTCGGGCACGATCCATGGCTCTGGCGGGGCCTCGCCGGCCAGCGTGGCCGTCTGCGTCGAGCTCTCCTCGGCGCGCGGCAACAGGCGCAGCAGCGGTCCCGACTCGATCGGTCGCTGACGCAAGGTGGACGAGCGCTCGTCGAGAAGGTCGGCCACGCTCGCCCGAACCGGGGTGCTGTCGACGATGGGCGTCTTGGCCCGTTGGGCGCCCGAGACACCCTCGAGCAGGTCTTCGACGGTCACCTCCAGGGCATCCGCGAGCGAGCGCAGGCGGTTGGCCGGCACCAGCCGTTTGCCCTGCTCCCACAGGCTGGGAATGCTGGGATCGAGTCCCATGCGCCGAGCGACCTCACTCTGCTTCAAGCCCTGGCGGGCGCGCAGATCACGCATTCGCGTCGATAGGTCGAGCGACGACGTGGGCAGCGCGATATCGCCGTCTTCAAGGTTCGTGAACTGGTCGATCATCTCAGTGTGACTCCTCAAGCCGATCAGCAGGGTGAAGCACGAGACCGACCCCGCCATGCGGGGTCGCAGTCGAGACACGATCCCAGTACAGGGCCAGCCTCCATAACGATGTGAGATGCTCGAGCTCATGCTGGCGCATGCGCAGCAGGAGCTCGGTCAGTCGGGGCGGTGTGTCAATCGATGCCGGCCCGAGCGGCGTCCAGGCATCGTCGGCCAGGACCTCGAGCCGTTGCAGCAGCTCGAAGCGCACGCTGGCCAGATCCGCCAGGAGCTCATCGGCCATATCGGTGGCCACGTCGCTATCCCAAGCAGCGTCCGCCTGCTCGAGGGCAATAGTCGACACCGGGTCGCCCGTCCCGCCGGTCAGAGCGTACTCCACCCTGGGCAACGTGATGTGGCGGCCACTGAGGACCAGGTGACGTACGTGTCGCAGCGCTGGCCAGTCACCAACTCGGGTCGGTGGCATCGCTGCCCAGCGCTCGCGCGGCAGGCTGCACAAGGCCCAGGTGACCTCGCGCGCTCCCTCCGCCAACCAGGCCAGGATTCGTCCGCGCATCGCTTCGGGCCCGGTCGGGCCCGCGCAGAGGTCGTTCACCCGTAGCGCCCCAGCACTAGGGCCGGAGGATAGGCGCGCCCGGTGCCGGTTTCAACACCCCAGCCCCATATCTTGTGTTTTTGTGTCACCGGTACCCCACCAGTTGGGTTTCCTATCAGCCTAACCTCAACCGGTGGGGTTGGCTAGTGGGTCAGCGATTCGACCGTTGCGAATCCGTAACCACGCCCGCGCAGAGCCGTCACAATCCGCTCCAGGGCCGGCCCATCGTGCGACGTGCGGCCGACGTGCAAGACGTACACAGCGCCCGGCGCGGCCAGGCGCAGCGATCGTTCCACGATGTCCGAGGCGGTCACGCCCCGCCAACCAAGGGTGTCGATCGTCCAGCCCACCTTGCGCGTAAACCCGGCCGGCGCCAGGTCAGCGGCCATGCGCGCGTCGTCGTCGCCGTACGGCAGGCGGTACCACGGCTTTGTCGAATGGCCGATGAGCGGTGCGATGACTTCGTCGGCTTGTTCAAGCTCCGCCCTTCTGCGCGCGGGCGACAGGCCACCCTTGCCATCTGAGACGCCCGTGAACGACTGATGATCTAACGAGTGGTTGATGACGAGGTGCCCATCGGCGGCCATGCGCCGTACAAGGTCAGGGTTGGCCTTGGCCCACTGGCCCGTAATTCCGAAACTTGCCGCCACGTGTTCAGCACGCAGTAGGTCGAGAATGTCCTCGGCATAGCCCCGATCGGCACCGGCGTCAAACGTCAGGGCTACCATGGCCGTTGCCGTCGGCTGCGCCATGGCCGTGGCGGTCGCCACCTGCGTTGCTGTCTGGGACGCGGCCGGCCCGACTGTCGGAGTCGCCCGTGATCCAGCCGGGGGCGTTGCCCGCGGAGTTGGAACCGTGGTCGGCCGCGCTGTCGGCAGTGGCGTTGGGCGGCCTGCCGTAGGCGTTGCCGCCGCGAGCACCGCGAGCGCGGGCGCCTCACGCGCCAGGGGCGTGGCCGTTGGCGAAGTCACGACAGCCCGTTCGGGCCCCGCGCGTACCAGCAGCACAGCCGTGCCCGCCGCGATCAGCACCAGCGTCACGATCCACGGCAAGAAGATCGGCGCCGACGCGCGCCGACGAGCCCGCGGCACGGTCGCGAAGTATAGGCGCGCCGTCCCGTCTGAGCCGTCCGCGAGGTGCTACAAACGACGCACGACCCGACCGAGCGGGAACGTAGCCGTAGGCTCGAGGCGCGGGAATGGCACGCGCTGATCGGTTGGCACCTCGACCAGCGCCAGGCTCTGGACCTGCACATGGGCCACCTCGACGTCCCGCAGCGCCGCGATCGCCTGCCTTACCTGGCGCACGTCCGCGTGGGCCGTCAGATAGCCAACGGTCAGGTGAAATAGAAACCCTGAATGGCTATCGATCGCCTGAATGTCTGGTCCCAATGCCTCACGAAGGGCAGCGCGCAGCGCCAGCAGGTTGCCGCCGCTATGCGTCTCGACGAACACGGCCGAATGGAATGCATTCACGCCTGCCAACACCACCTCAAAGGCCTTCAGATCAAGCAGCGCAGTGCGCACTCGGTCAGCGTCGACGGTCAGTGCGTCGTCAAAGCCGCATGACTGCACCGAGATGTGGAAGAAGTGCGCGGCATGGAATTCGACACCAGTCAGGCCGTATAGCTGCTGCTGCACCGACTGGATCGCCCGAATGGCAGCGGCATCGCGAACGAGCACCATGAACAGTTTGTGTCGACCGCGGCCAGCCGCCCAGGCCGCCCAATCCGCCCGATGCGGCGCCACCAGTGCGAGCTGTTCGAAGGTCGCCCAGGCGGCGGCGTATTCATCCGCCTGATCAGCCATCAGCGTCAGGCCGGCGCCGCGCGTGGCGGGGTATCGTCGTGGGACTGGCGTGGCACCGCGACATAGCGCACCTGGCCGCGCGGCGTGATGATCAGCCGCGCCACGGCGGCATGCTCGAGACAGCGCACTTCGGCCGGAGCAGGGATCTCTACACGCCGCGTGCAGCCGCACGCGAACCGAGCAAGCAAGGCCATTGAGCGCGTCCACCGCAGAGGGTAGCAACGTGGCCACGGGTCGTCGCCTGCTTGGCGCGGCCTCAGTCATCGCGCTCGGCAACATCCTCAGTCGCGGCCTTGGCCTGGCGCGCGACGCGGTCATTGCCGCCGTCTTCGGTCCGACCGCGGGCACTGATGCGTTCGTCATCGCGCGCACCCTGCCCAACATCACCTACGACCTGCTCGTCGGCAGCGTCAACACGGCTGCGTTCGTGCCCGTGTTCGTCCAGCACGCGCGCGACGAGCGTCAGTTCTGGCGGCTGGTCGGCGCCATCTTCAGCCTGGCGGCGCTGGCGTTCGTCGTGCTGGCCGTCGTGCTCGCCGCTCTGGCCGAGCCGATCATGGCCGTCATCGGCCGCGGCTTCTCGAGTGACGAGCAGCGCCAGCTGGCCGCGATCCTGATGCGCATCGCTCTGGTCTCGGTGGTCTTTCAGGGACTGGCCGGCGTGCTGACCAGCGCGCTGTACGCCCACAACCGATTCGCCCTGCCGGCCTTCGCGACCGCGATCTACAACGCGGGCATCATCGTCGGGGTCCTGCTGCTGGCCGACACGTTCGGCGCGCTGGCGCTGTCGTTCGGGCTGATCCTCGGCGCCCTCGCTCAGTTCTCGCTGCAAGCGTTCGGGCTGCGCGAGTTCTGGCGCGCCTATCGACCGCGCACCGACCTGGCCGACCCGGCTGTCCGGCGCATCCTGGCTTTGGCCGCCACGGTGGCCGCTGGCTTGTTGGTGACAATTGCCGGGCAGTTGATCGATCGCACGCTTGCGTCGTCACTGCCCGAGGGCAGCGTGACCTTGATGGAGTTCGCGACGCGCGTCACTCAAGTCCCGCTGGGCATCGTCGGCCAGGCCGTCTCGTACGCCGTCCTGCCGACGCTGGCGCGCTTCAGCGCCGGCGACGAGTCGAGCCTGGCGGGCTATCGCTCGGCGCTGCTGTTCGGCTTGAAGCTGGTGTTGCTGGTGATGCTGCCGACCTATGCCGTGTTCGCCTCGCTGTCGCAGCCGCTGATGGCGCTGCTGTTCGAGCGCGGCCAGTTTGGCGGCGCTGACACCGCGCGCGCCGCGGCCATCTTCCTCGGCTACTCACCGCAATTGCCGTTCACCGCCATCGACTACCTGCTCATCAATGCCTTCTACGCCCGACAGAACGCGCGCACGCCCGTCCTGGTCGGCGTCGTCGGCGTCCTGCTGTATCTCGCCGTTGCACTGGTCACGATCGCCCCATTCGGCGCCGTCGGCCTGGCCGTAGCGAACGCCATCCAGAACAGCAGCCACGCCCTGATCCTGCTCGTGCTGCTGGAGCGGCACATCCCTGGCCTCCACCTCTGGCAATCCCTCCTCCCGTTCCTGGTGAAAACCATCCCCGCCGCCGCCGCAAGTGCCGCCGCCATCCTCCTCAGCTGGCCACTCCTGGCGCCGTACGGCAATCTCCCCGCCAGTGCCATCGCCAGCCTGCTCGCCACCGCCGTCTACGTCGCCCTCCTCCTGGCGCTCCGCGTCCCCGAAGCGAGCCAGGCCCTCGCCCTCATTCGCCGCCGCTGAACGCCTTATACTCAGGCCGAAATGGCGATCACGAGAGCCGATGTCGAGCACGTCGCCCGCCTGGCAAGACTCGGTCTTGACGAACCAGAGCTAGACAGGCTGGCGAGCGAGCTGAGCCACATCTTGGACGCGATGCAGGCGCTCGGTCAGCTCGACACCTCGGCCATCCCGCCGACGGCGCAAGTCATCCCGCTCCAGAACGTCATGCGTGACGATGTGGCTCGCCCGTCCTGGCCCGTCGAGGACATCCTCACCAACGCGCCCGCTACGCGCGACCAGCAGTTCCTCGTTCCGCCCGTCCTCGACTAGTCGAGGGGACCGAACGAGCCCATAGATCGATGTCGAACCAAGACCTGACCAGGCTGTCCATCACCGCCCTGCGCGACCTGCTGCGCCGTCGCGAGGCGTCCGCACTCGAGATCGCCCGCGCCCACCTCGAGCGCATCGAAGCGCTCGACGACAAGACCGTCAGGAGCCTGCTCACGGTCACCCGCCAACACGCCGAGGCGCAGGCCAACCAGGCCGACGAGCGCATCAAGCAGGGCGAAGATACGCCGCTGCTCGGCGTCCCGATGATCTTGAAGGACGTCATGATCACCAACGGGATCCGCACGACGGCCGGCTCGAAGATCCTGGAGCACTTCACACCCGTCGAAGACGGCACGATCACACGGAGACTGGCCGAGGCGGGCACGGTGCTGCTCGGCAAAGCCAACATGGACGAGTTCGCGATGGGCTCGTCGACCGAGAACTCCGCGTACTGGCCGACGCGCAACCCGTGGGACCTCGACCGCGTACCGGGCGGCTCGAGCGGCGGCTCGGCCGCGGCAGTGGGCGCCGAGTTCGCGCCGTTCTCGCTGGGCACCGACACCGGCGGCTCGATTCGCCAACCCGCGGCCCTGTGTGGCGTCGTCGGCCTCAAGCCGACCTACGGGCGGGTGAGTCGCTACGGACTGATCGCGTTCGCCTCGTCGCTCGATCAGATTGGCCCGTTTACGCGCACCGTCGAAGACGCGGCGATCGTGCTGCGCGCCATCGCCGGTCACGACAAGTGCGACTCGACCTCGCTGGATGCGCCCGTCCCGGACTACGCCGCCGAGCTGCAACACGAGCCAAACCTGAAGGGCATGCGCCTGGCCCTACCGCGCGAGTACTTCGGCGTCGAGGGCATGGAGCCGGCCGTCGACTCCGCGGTGAAGGCCGCGATCAGCACGCTCACAGACCTCGGCGCAAGCTTCGAAGAAGTAAGCTTGCCGCATACCGAGTACGGCCTCGCGACCTACTATCTCATTGCCCCAGCCGAGTGCAGCGCCAACCTGGCGCGCTACGACGGCGTCAAATACTCGAGCTCGATCCACGATCCTGGCGCCACACTTTGGGACGTCTACGAAAAAACACGTGGCCACTGCTTCGGCCGCGAGGTCAAACGACGCATCATTCTCGGCACGTATGCCCTTTCGTCTGGCTACTACGACGCCTATTATCTGAAAGCACAAAAAGTAAGAACGCTAATCAAACGCGACTTCGACCAGGTCTTCGAGCGCTTCGACGCGGTCATCACGCCTACCAGTCCCAACGCGGCATTTGAGCTCGGCGCCAAGACGCAAGATCCGCTGGCCATGTACTTGAACGACTTGTTCACGATTCCGACCAGCCTGGCTGGTCTACCAGGCATCAGCGTGCCAGCCGGACTCGCAAACGGGCTGCCGGTGGGCCTGCAAGTCATCGGCAAAGCGCTCGACGAAAGCTCGGTGCTGCGCGTCGCCCATGCGTACGAGCAAGCCACGGAGTGGCACACACAACGCTCCCCAGTGGCCCAATCATGAGCACCTACGAAGTCGTTATCGGCTTGGAATGCCACGTCCAGCTCGCAACGGCGAGCAAGATGTTCTGCGGCTGTCCTAGTGACTACGCCGGCGCCGCCCCGAATAGCCACGTGTGTCCTATCTGCTTTGGCATGCCCGGCGTATTGCCAGTCATGAATCGGACGGCTATCGAATACACGTTGCTGACCGGCTTGGCGCTGAATGCGGACATCCCCGAGGCCACCAAGTTCGATCGTAAGAACTATCCGTATCCCGACCTGGTCAAGGGCTATCAAATCTCGCAATACGACATGCCGTTGGTCAAAGGCGGCTCACTCGAGATCACCGTCGGCGACGCGCCACCGCGCACGATTGGCCTGGAGCGCGTCCACCTCGAGGAGGACACCGGCAAGCTGACGCATGTCGCGGGCGGCTCGCTGGTCGACTTCAACCGGTCGGGCGTGCCGCTGATGGAGATGGTCTCGCAGCCAGACCTGCGCACACCCGCCGAGGCGCGCGCCTATCTCCTGAAGCTGCGCGCGATCCTGCGCACGCTGCGCGTCAGCGGCGCCGACATGGAGAAGGGCCAGCTGCGCTGCGACGTGAACGTCTCACTGCGGCCGGTGGGTCAAACCAAGCTCGGCACCAAGGTCGAGGTCAAGAACCTCAACTCTTTCCGTGCTGTGTTCCATGCGCTCGAATACGAGATCGCGCGCCAGACCGAGCTGCTCGACAAAGGCGAGCTTATCCAGCAAGAGACGCGCGGCTGGATCGAGGAGCGCGGCGTTACCGTGACCCAGCGGACCAAGGAAGAGGCGCACGATTACCGCTACTTCCCTGAGCCAGACTTGCCGCCGCTGTTCGTCGAACGCGCCTGGCTGGCGGAGCTGCGCGCTCGATTGCCGGAGCTGCCTGATGCGCGCGCCGCGCGCTACAAGAGCTCGTTCGGCCTGGGCGCCTACGACGCCGAGGCGCTATGCATTGACCTGATCGAGGCTGAGCTGTTCGAGGCCACGGTTGCCGCGGGCGCCGACGCCAAGAAGGCCGCCAATTGGATCCAGAACGACGTGCATCGGCTGCGCGCCGAGTCGCTCGACAACGGCACACTGGACGCCCACCACCTGGCTGACCTGATCGCCCTGGTCGAAAGCGGCAAGATCGGCACATCCGCCGCGCGCCAGGTACTGCCGGAGGTCTTCCGCACTGGCAAATCCCCATTGGCCGTCGTCGACGAGCTCGGCCTGGCCCAGGTGTCCGACACGTCGGAGCTCGAAGCCGCCGTCCGCTCGGCGCTCGAAGCGAACTCCGCCGCGGTGGCTGACTACCGGGCTGGCAAGGCGACCGCGATCAACTTCCTCAAAGGCCAGGTCATGAAAGCGACCCGAGGCAAAGCCAACCCCGCCGTTGTTGAGGACTTGCTTCGCCAGCAGCTCAGCTGACGCTGTTCGGTCAGACCAGGAGTTCGGCCGAAAAACCACATAGCCGAGCCGGACCGCGGCCGAACTCCGTTTGACGGACTAGCCTAGAAGTGCGGCCGATTAGGGCTCAAGCGCACTCGCTGCCGCCCCTCTAGGCGGCGCGCTTGATGCGCGAGCCGTCCTGTTCTTCGTCGGACAGTGCCTCGATCGCGACGTGGTCACAGCAGTTGAAGACGGTCATCCATGACCAGCGCCCATGCATGGGCTCCAATACTTGCCAGCGTTCGATGGATGGCTGCGTGCACTCGTGCTCGGACGCCGACTCGATCTGGATGAGTTCCCGCATACTGCCGTTCTGACCCTCGCCCCGGTAGCGCCGCGCACAAAGCTGACGCCATGTAGAAGATGTGCTCGCGGATAATAGCCCGACCGTGGGTTCGAGAGAAGACCTTATCCTGGTCGAACCGCGGTTGAGCGATAAAACGCGCGAATAGCCGACGTGAGCGAGTTAGGCGACGCTCGGCGGGCGGCAGTGCCCACACAGCGTCACGCGCTCGGCGCCACTGCGCCCCGCCAGAGTCGGTCGGCCGCAGCAGTCGCAGCTCGCCGGGCGCACCCAGCTGATAACGCTGCCACCACGCACCGCATGCGTTGGGCCGAGCGCCGAAAGAGCGCGATTGCGCTGGCCAGTGCGGCCCGCCGCGCGCAGACCTGGAAATTGGACGACCACGCTCATCGACGGCTCACTCCCGAGGGGTGCATTGCTCATGCCAGCATCAGAAGGCACTAGCGACATCATCTTGTCCTCAGAATCGTCCGTTGCTGAGGCACGCGCAGGCCTGTGCAGGCGGCCGTTCGTACTGACAAAACACGTGCTACAGTCCCGCTTGAGCTATGGCAGCGTCGTCGTTTCGTCGCGCCGGAACACAGAACACCGGCGGTGGCGGATCGGCCTCCGGCCCGCCCGATCGTGTGCCGCTGCTGGCACTGCTCGAGCCTGACCTGCGCCAACGCGTCCGCAAGCGGCTCAGCCACCGCCGCATCGGAGCGCACAAGCCGCTATTTCGAGTCGACGAGCCGGCCGACGCGCTGTACATCGTCGATACCGGGCGCTTCCGGCTGTATGTCAGCGATCCGCGCGGCCAGCAGCGCGTGCTGCGCTTCAGCGGTCCAGGCGACGTGTTGGGCGAAGCGGCGTTCATGGCCGAAACGCCGCACGTCACCAACGCCGTGGCCATTGACAACGCCAGCGTGTGGCGCCTCGCTCGAGTTGACTTCGATGCGCTGCTCGGCAGCAACGACGCTGTGCTGCGCTACCTCGCCTCGATCATTGCCGAACGCCAGGCTCAAGCCAATGCGCGGCTTGCGGCGGACACGGCGCCGGACGAGGCGCGCACCCAACGCGGGTTCGTGACTGCCGTCTACTCGCCCCGCGGCGGAGCCGGTGTGACCACGCTGGCGGTCGCCATCAGCATCGCGCTCGCCGAGCGCCATCCCGACGATACGGTCCTCCTCGACCTCGACGTGCTCTTCGGCCACGCGCTGTCGAACCTGTGGTTGGAGTCGCGCGGTGTGCTCGCCCAGATGACGCCACTGTCGATGCAGGCGCTCGATCGCACCGGGCTCGACTTCTATCTCATCCCACACCCCAGCTCGCTGCGCATCTTTCCGTCCGCCAGTCGCCCAGAAGAGGGCCAGGCCATCACCGGCGAGCACGTGCGCGCGGCGCTCAGCACGCTGCGCCGCCACTTCGGGCACATCGTGCTCGACCTGCCGCATGGCTTTTCCGAAGTGACGCTGGCCGGCCTGGAGCTTGCCGATCGCGTCCTGCTCGTGGCCACGCCCGAGCTCGTGACGCTGCACGACGTGCTCGAGTGCCGACGCATCTTCGGCGAGGTGCTGCGCCTGCCGGCCGACCGGGTGAGCTATGTCTTGAATCACCCGCTGCCCTACGCCAGTGCGTCCGTTGGCGACTTTGGGGCGGCGACCGGTGCACCGTGGCGCGAAGTACCGTTCGGCGGCGAGAGTCCGACTGCCGCCGCGCTGCGGGGCGAGTCGCTGGTCAATACCCGACCCAATAACCCCGTCACGCGCGCTGCCATTGATCTGGCCGAAACACTGAGCACCGAGGCCCGCGAGCTGGCCGTGCTGAGCGGCCGTCCGATCTAGTGCAGAGTCACTTCTTCGCCTACCTGTATCGACTGCGACTGATCCAGCGCTGGGTGCTCATGCGCAGCGCGGTACCCGAAAACGTGGCCGAGCACTCGTTCCATGTCGCGCTGCTGACGCATGCGCTGTGCACGATTGCCCGCGAGGTGTTCGGGCGCGATGTCGACACTGGCCAGGCCGTGGTCCTGGCGCTGTACCACGACGCCGAGGAGGTACTCACCGGCGACCTGCCGTCGCCGGTCAAGCACCACAACCCGGGCATGCTGACCAGCATCCGCGAGATCGAGTCGCTGGCCAGCTCGCGCTTGTTGGGCATGGTCCCCGAGCAGCTGGCGGCCGCGTTTCGACCGGTGATCGGCGACGCCGAGCGTGACGTCGAGCTCATTCGCTGGGTCAAAGCCGCCGATACGCTGGATGCCTACCTCAAGTGCGCCACGGAGCTGGCGGCGGGCAATCGCGAGTTCGCCGTCGCCAAGCGCCAGCTCGAAGATAAGGCGCGCGCGATGGCCATGCCCGAGGTCGATTATTTCCTGGCGCGCTTCGCCCCGAGCTTCGAGAAGACGCTCGACGAAATCACGGAATAGTCAACTTCGTCTGCAGCACGAGCCGGTTGGCACCATCGGCGAGTGTGAGGCGTTGCCCTGAGCGCTCCTCATAGACCCCGACTTCGACCGGATAGCTGCCGGATGCCAGGTCGGCTGGCAGCGCCACGCGATACTCATCGTCGAGCACCTCGCCCGTCACCCAGCCCAGCGTAGGTGCCTGGCCGTCCAGCGGCTCGGCATCGCGCTGCGCCACCACCCGTTGGCCCGATGGGTCGAGCACATGCACGAACACCTTGTACGTGCCCTCCATTGGCGCCTCGGCACGCCAGCGCAGTTGGACCGTCAGGTTTGTCCCCGGACGGGCTCGCTCTGGCTGCAGTCCTGACTCGAGCAGCGCCATGCTCGACCCGAATACCGCGTGCGGCGCCGTGCGCGCGGTATCGAAGGTGTGTTGTCGGCCGGCCACGCTGATCTTGCCAATCGGCGCCAATGCCTCTGCGCCAGCCAGCCCGACCTCCAGCATCAGCCCCTCGCCTGCCAGCTTGGCACCGAGCTCGAGCGACTGCTCGTCGCGCACCACGCTCCCGCCGCGCAGCGCGGCCGGCGCCAGCCGACCGCTGAAGACGGGCGAGACGCTTTCCTGGACCACGTCGCCGTTGGCACGAACGAGTCGCAGCCGCACCTTGGCTGCATTCGGGGCGTCCTGGGTCGCCCGCCACAACAGCCCAATGCGCACCGACTTACCCGCCGGGGCCTCGGCCGCGGGCGGGCGGGCCGCGACCAGCTCCAGGCCGCCGCTGGCGACGCCCGCCGCGGGCAGCATGTCCAGCGGAAAGTCGTGCGCCGCCAATGCTCGCGTCGAGGCCCGCAGCACCAGCGAGCCAACTGGCACGCGATCGACACGCTGGCGCTGCCACACAGCGATCGCAGCGGACGCATTGGGGCGCGCGGCGCTCATACCCAGGCTGAGTTGATAGCTATCGGGAATTGCCGTGACGTCAGTCGCCACTGGCAAGCGGCTGAGCAGGAGCTCGCCTGGCTCCCACTGGCGCGCCGGATACAGCTCGAGAGTGGCGTTGCCACGCGGGGTGCCGTCATCGGCATCTTCGAGGTGGAGCCAGACCTGCTGCGGCTCGGGATGGCGCACCAGCGGCTGCCAGACCAGCCGTGTCTCGGCTGGCTCGCCCGCCTCCACGGAGCCCGGCACGTCGATCGCCTCCATGCGCGCCAGTCCGTCAAAGGTCGCCCCAACTGGCGTCGCCGCGGTCAGGCACTTTCCTCGCACAACCTGTGCGTCCAAGACCAACTCCGCACTGGCATCGGGTGTCCCCAGGCATCCCACTAGCTCGCCCGGCACCGACGCCCCAGCCAACTCGGCCAGCACATACACCGCGCGCGTGCCGTCAGGCGGCAGCGGCAGCGATCGCGCGGGATCGAACCACTTCAGCCACGGATAGCGCAGACCCGGCAAGCTGCCCGCCCCAAACCGCCGCGGCGTGCCGTCTACCGAGGCAACGTAAACCACATCGGCACCGGTGCGGTCGGCGGTGCTGGCCGCATGCGCCGCCACGCCACCCAGGCCGACCAGGTTGGTCTCGCGCTCCGGCCATGCGGTCACCACGCTGCGCACCTGCCATGCACCCGCCAGCAGTACGGCGAGCGCCGGCAGCAGCGCCAGGCCGAATCGTCGAGCGCTTGGCGTCCGCGACCAGCGCAGCCCGAGCCGCGCGACCGCCAACGGCACCTGCGCCGCCACGACCAACATCGGCGCATACATCGGCATGACCAGTCGGTAGCCGTATGTATCGGCCTCGAACAGCATGAGCACCAGCAGGTGGCTGGCCACGAAACCGTGGATCAGCCACATGTGCCTCCGCCTGACCGGGCGTAACGTGAACGCAAGCAGATACAACACCACGACGCCGAGCAGCGGCCCGTACACGCCACGGCTCGTCCGCCCGGGCAGTCCGACACTGTGCGCACCGAGCGGCAGCCACGTCGCCAGGTAGCCGAGCGGGTCCTGGCGCGCAAACGCCAGTACCGTCCGCGTCGATGTATCGAGGTGCAGCGCCTCGAACAACGGGTCGCGCTGCAGCGCACTGGCATCGATGAGCCCCGGCGGCGGACGATGGAACTCCAGCAAACTCGCGCCACCACTGGCGCTGATCGGCACCAGCTGACCCGAGACCATCCAGTTGCGCGTGGTCACCGGCACGATCGCTAGCACCACGCCGGCCAGCAGCGCCACTAGCGGCAGCATGCTCCGTCCGCGCCAGGTCACCACCAGGATCACCAGGGCGAGCGGCACGAACGCAAGGAACTGCGACCTGCTGATCGCGGCCAGCCCGAGCAGCAGTCCCACCAGCACCATGTGCCACCACACTGGCGGGACGCGGCGTCGCGCCAGTCCGACCAGCACGATCAGGCTGGCCATGACGAGCGGCATATACAGGTTCTCGTTGAACAGCTGCCGGGCGACTTTGAAGTACTCGGGCTGCGCTTGCATGAACACGAGCGCTGCGGCGACCGCCCACAGCGCCGCCGCTCGTGACCCGAACGTCCGCCGCGCCAACACGCCCGAGAGTGCAACCACGAGTCCGAGCGCCGCGAACTGCAGGACCAGCGGCCCAAACAGTCCTTCGCCAGTCAGCCAGTGTGCTAGCGCCAACGCGTATGGATACAGCGGTTGGCCGTAATACGGCGGCGCGTGCTCCTGGCCGCCCGTCATCAGCAGTCCATTGAGCAGAATGTCGCGCGCCGAGCTCTCGTAGACCAGCCAATCGTCCAGCCCCGACAGGATCGCCGTACGCCCCAGAAGCGGCGCGAGCAGCAGCACGCCCTGCATGAGGAACGCCACTGGCAGCAGCCCCAGCAACGCTCTGCGTGCGTCTCGCCGCGTCACGCGTCGCAGCGCCAGGCCGAGCCACATCGCCACCACGCCGCACAGCGCTACGTCTGCCACCAGCCGCGCGTTGACGCCGCGCGTTGCCTCCGCCACCTCGAGCGCGCCGCCCGGCCGCGCCTCCCACAGCAGCCGCAGCCGCGGCACGCGCGCCTCGGGCCGCGTGTATTCCACCCGCAGCTCATGGACCCCGGCCGCAACCGCGGTGCTCGCTTCGCTCTGCGCTCGTGTGTCGCCGTCGGGCGTCGCCAGCAGCAACGCGTCGTCCAGCCACACCCGCGCCGGCCCCATGCTTTCCAGCACAAACCGCCGCTCGCCATCCGTCGGCACCTCGAGCGGCCCTGTCCAGCGCACGCTGAACGGCAGCTGATCGCGCCCCGGCTGCACCTCAGCGCCAAAGTTAAACCGCGCCGCGTCGTTGAAAAACCCGACGCGGAACTGATCGCCCGTCAGATCCAGCCGGCTCTCGAAGTGCGCTTCCGTCGCCCGCTCAGGCGCCCCCGTCGCGCTGAAATAAGTGGCCGCGAACCCTCCGTTAGCCCATACGACTCGGCCTAGGGCACCAACGACCCCCGCCAGCATCAGGCCCCCCAGGACAAACCAGGTGCCGCGCCGCCCCAAACACGGCAGCGCCAGCCCCACACACACCAGCAGCGCGCCAACCACGAGCCCCGCCGCCGACAGCGGCACCCCACCCGCAACCAGCGCGAGCAGGCCCACCCCCACCAGCCCCGCGCGCCCAACCAAAGCCACTCTCAAGCCGAGGGCCCGCATTCCGCGTCGATCGCTACGATTCAGGCGTCAGGTTCGGGCGCGGGCTGGCCGCAGAGGCCACAGGCGCCGTCGATGATGCAGTGGCCATCAGGATGGCCCACGGTCTCGATCAGGTGTTGGCCCTCGGTGCAGTGCGCACCTTCAGCACTGGGCATGGCACAGCCCGTCAGGTGCCACTCGACGCGCTCGCGCTCGCGGCTCGTGGAGCCCTCTCCGCCAGAACGCACAACGGCCCGCCAGAACCGCCGCTGGCGCACAACAGCTGGCGCCGCGGGCGCCGGCTCCGCCTTGCCCGTCGGGCCCGTCGGACGCTCGCCTGCGTCGGGGGTGGGTTCGGTGGTCGGGGCAGCCATGGGCTCGATCGTGTCCTTTCGACGTACGACCAATGATCGGCGCGTTTCAGGTGTACCGCAAGTAGCAGACATTCGCTAGCGCTATCGAGACCTACGTGACGGCACCTTCAGGCGCCAGCTCCTCCGGCGTATGCGGCAAGACGCGCACGGAGCGCCGAGCGCGCAGCACTGGATACAGCAAGCCCAGCAGTACGCCGTACGCCATGTGCCGAATCGTCTCGCCAATCAACGCCACGACGCCGGTGCTGCCCACGCCGAAGAAGCCCAGCCCGACCAGCGGCATGACCACCAGCAGTGACGTCAGCAGCGGCAGCACGGCGTACACCAGCCCGTTCAGCCAGTCCCACTGAAAAGGCAGCATGGCCTCGCCCCAGGCGCCGTACACCGCTCCCCACAGCATGCCCACGGCCACGTAGGCCGGAATCACGACGAACAGCAGGCTCGGCTGCACCTCGCGCGCAAACGCAAATGCCAGACGGTCGACCGTCCGGTCGACAATCGTGCTGGGCGCGTTGAACGCGATGTTGCCGGCCAGGTTGATGACCACGTTCAGCAGCAGCGTCGAGCCGATGGTCGCCAGAAAGCCAGCGACGGCGCCCGATCGCAGATGCTGCTCGTGATCGTCGACCGACGCACGAGTCGCGCGCCGTCCGAGACCCTGCCGCGCGCGCACCGTCCACCACACCAGGATGGCCAGCGGGATCAACGAACCGAGCAGGCCAAATGGCAGATGGATCGCCTCGATCAGGTCGAGCACGGGCTGGCCGAAGTAGTAGCCCAGCAGCGTGTACACAACGATATAGAGCAGCGCGCCAAGGCTCATCGCGGGCAGAAAGATCCGCGGCGGAACCTCGAACACGCCACACGCCACGGCGGTGACGATGCGCAGCCCAGGCAGCAGCCGACCCAGGAACACCGCGCGCGAGCCATGCTGTTTCAGCCACGTTTCGGCGTTGTCGAGTCGCTCAGGCGTGAGCCGAATGAACCGTCCATAGCGATACACCAGGCCGCGGCCACCGAGTCGCGCCGCGGTATACAGCACCGTTGCGCCGACGATCGTCGCCAGCTCCATGACCACGATTGCCTGCCACAGCGGGACCCACCCCTCACCAGCGCGGACCCCGAGGTACAGCATCAGGAAGTCGCCTGGTACGGGTACTGGGACGCCCGCTTCCTCGACCAGCAGGACCACAAATGCCGCGAGCAGCCCGTGCCGATCGAGAAATGAGGCCATTGCCAGGCCAAACTCGTTCCACCAGTCCATGCCCGTGGCGCGTCTTGCTGGATAGTCTACAGTCGAGCGAGTTCTGGCTTCAGCCGACAGGCTGACCAAATAGGCTCAACAACAATCTCTAGCAGATCCACAATCAATCAGCTCTTCCGCAGCCCTGACCTCGCAGTTGTAGACTGCACGCTTTGGACCCTGCCTCTGCGCCAGCTGTGCTCGGCATCGACATCGGCGGCACCAAGCTCGCCGCGGCCGTCATCGCCCGCGACGGTACGCTCCTCGCGTCTGACCGTGCGCCGACCCTGGGGCAAGCGACTGCCGAGGAGTTGTTCGCGGCGCTCGAGCAGCTGTGCCGCGGCGTGCTCCAGCAAGCCGAGCGCGATATCGTCGCGATTGGCGTCGGGTGTGGCGGACCGATGGAGTATCCAGCCGGCATCGTATCGCCGCTGAATATCCCGGCCTGGCAAGAGTTCCCGCTGCGGGCGCGCCTGAGCGCGGCGTTCGACCGACCGGCCATCGTCGACAACGACGCCAAGGCGCTCGTACTGGGCGAGCGTTGGCGCGGTGCCGGGCGTGGCTCGAACAACATGCTCGGCATGGTCGTCTCGACCGGTGTGGGCGGCGGCGTGATTCTGGATGGCCGGCTGCTGCACGGTCACGCCGGCAACGCCGGGCACATCGGGCACATCATCGTCTGGCCCGACGGCCCGCTGTGTGGCTGCGGTGCCCGCGGCTGCGTCGAGGGTGTGGCGTCCGGCACGGGCCTGGACCGTCGACTGCGCGAAGCTCAGCAGCAAGGGGCCACGACGACGCTGCAACGCGGCGCCACCGCGGCCGACATCGCCGCCGCCGCGCGCGCAGGCGATGCCCTGGCCATGGAGCTGTTCCGTACCGCGGGTGCGGGTGTCGGGCGCGGCATCGCCTCAGCCGCGGCGCTGCTCGACCTGGAGCTCGTCGTGATCGGCGGCAGCATCGCCCTGCGTGCCTGGGACCTGCTCGGTCCACCGCTGCTCGCGGAGCTCGAACGGTCAGCCCGCCTCGACTTCACCCGCACGATCCGTGTCGTGCACGCCGAATTAGGTGACACCGCCGGTCTCTATGGCGCCGCAAAGCTCGCCTTCGAGCTCGACACAAGTGATTGAGTGGCGGCACTGGCGCAGTGCCTGCTATTAACGCCTCCGCACCGCCAGTGAGCACACCCGACCTCGAGGCCACCCACCGCATCGATGTTCCCTACGAGGAACAGCCCGCCCCGCGGCGTGGCCCAAGCCTGGGCGGTCTCGGACGCTTCCTGATCCTGCTCGTGCTGGCGCTCGGCGCGCTCATGGCCGCCGCGTTGCTGCTCACCCCGCCGCGCGAGGCAATCTTGATCCTCGGCTCCGACGCCCGACCCGATGAGCTGCGCAGCGGTCAGGTCGGCCGCACCGATACGCTCTTGCTCTTCGTCGCCGATCGCGCGACGCCGCGCGTGGCCATGGTCTCGGTGCCGCGCGATCTGTGGGTGAGCGTGCCTGGCCACGGCGAGGAGCGCATCAACGCCGCCTACGAGCTGGGCGGCAGCCAGAGCGCCAAGCAAACGGTGAGCAACGTGCTCGGCCAGCCCGTCGACCGCTTCGTGGTCATTGGCCTACAGGGCGTGCGCGACGTGGTCGATGCCGTCGGCGGAGTCGACATCACGGTCGCCCAGGCGATCCACGACGATGCCTATCCGACTGACGACTACGGCGTGATCACCGTCGACATCCCGGCCGGTCGCCAGCACATGGACGGCGAGACCGCGCTGCGCTATGCGCGCACCCGACACCAGGACAGTGACTTCGGGCGCATCGCCCGTCAGCAACAGGTCATCGGCGGCGTGCGCAACGCGCTGCTCAACCCGCTCAGCTGGCCGCGCATTCCGGCCGTGGTCGTTGCTGTCTCACAGTCGATGAAGACGGATGTCAATCCGCTCGACGTGATCGCCATCGGCGCGGCCGTCCTGCGCGATCCGGGCGAGCCGGATCGGCTCGTCGTCGACACCAGCCTGGTGACGCCGGTGATCGGCGAGGGTGGCGCGTTCCTGCTCGAGCCAAGGCCGGAATTGCGTCCGACGGTGGCGCGCTTCCTCGGCGGCAGCACCGCCGCCTCGAGCATCGAAGTCCTCAATGGCGCCGGCGTGCCCGGTCTGGCGCGCGCCACCGCCGATCGCCTGACGCAGCGTGGCTTCGCCATCGCCAACGTGGCCGACGCCGATCGGCCACAAACCCAAACCACGATCGAAACACGCCCCGAAGCGCGCCGCACCGCGGACAGCGTCGCCAGCACGCTGGGCGTGCCCGCCTCCCGGGTGAGCGAGGTCAAAACCCTGCCCGGCGCCGAAATCCGCATCACCCTGGGCGCCGATGCGCGATAATTTGTGATGTCAAGTGTGTTGACGATTCACGGACCCCAGACACAACATGGAGTGGTTACTGTGGCGTCGTACCCTACATCTAGTAGGTAGCCGCACCATTCTCGTGCGCTGACGCCAACCTTCCCATGTCCTGGTGGTCCCCATGCAGACGCTCGACGTGAGCCACGTTTCAAACGGCTTCCACACCGATAGCGCGGCACAGCTCGACATGGAGTTTGCCGGCCGGGTTCGTGTTTTGACCCGCGAGGACGAGGTCGCGCTGCCTACAACCATCGTCAAGCGCGACGGCCGCATCGTGACCTTCGATCCACAACGGATCGAGTTCGCGCTGAGCCGCTGTTTCAGCGCCCTGGGCAAAGAGCCCTACACACCCATTGCCGAGCTGGCCCTGCGCGTGGTCAACATCATGTGCGCACGACCGAGCCAGCCCAGCGTCGAGGCGGTCCAGGACGCTGTCGAGCTGACCCTCCAGGCGGCGGGCGAGTTCGAAGCCGCCAAGGCGTACATCCTGTACCGCGCCGAGCACGCCAAGCAGCGCCAGGAGCGGCCTATCCCCGACGACGTTCGGCTCGCCTTTGCCGAGGCCGATCAGTTCTTCCCGACGCCGATCCAGAAGTTCCAGTTCTTCGACAAATACTCGCGTTTCGACTACGAGCAGGGTCGCCGCGAGACGTGGATCGAGACCGTCGATCGGGCCGTGTCGTTCTTGCACGAGCTCGTCCAGACCAATACCGGCGCCGACCTCGGCTCAGAAACGTTCGAACGGGTTCGCACGGCGATCCTCGAGATGCGCAGCATGCCCTCGATGCGCCTGCTGGCCATGGCCGGCGCGCCCGCCCGGCGCGACTCGACGGCCATTTACAACTGCAGCTATCAGCCGGTCGAGAGCATCGACGCGTTCTGCGAGGCGCTGTTGATCTCGATGGCCGGCTGCGGCGTGGGCTTCTCCGTCGAAAGCCGTTATGTCGAGAACTTCCCGCGCGTACAGCGCCAGCGTGGCTTCGAGCCCCTCAAACAGCTCGTCGAAGACTCCGCCCAAGGTTGGGCAGCCGCCCTTAGACTGGGCCTCGAATCATGGTTTGAGGGTCGCGACGTCGACTTCGATTTCGGCGAGATCCGTCCCGCCGGCACGCCCCTGCGCACGAAGGGCGGGCGCGCCTCGGGCCCGGAACCGCTCAGGACCATGCTCGCGTTCACCAAAGCACGGGTCCTGGCGCGCCAGGGCAGCTATCTGCGGCCGATCGACGCCCACGACATCATGTGCATGGTCGGCAATGCCGCCGTCAGCGGCGGTGTCCGGCGCACCGCGATGATCTCGCTGTTCGACTATGACGACCTCGAAATGCGACTGTGCAAGAGCGGCGACTTCGAGCACGACAATAGCCAGCGCTGGAACGCCAACAACTCCGCGGTCTGGCCCGAGCGCGGCCTCGACCAGATCCAGGTCGTCGAGCAGGTCCTGGACATGGTCAAGTCGCAACGCGGCGAACCAGGCATCTTCAATCGGCGGGCCGCCCTTGACCTGATGCCCGACCGCCGCCGCGCCTCAGGCTATTCAGAATACGGCACGAACCCGTGCGGCGAAATCGTCCTTAGAAAGAACGAGTTTTGCAATCTTTCGATCGCGGTTGCACGCTCGGAAGACACGCTTGAGAGCATGAAGGAAAAGGTCGAGATCGCGACCATCATTGGCACGATTCAGTCGTTGGCGACGCATTTTCCTGACTTGCGGCCTATTTGGAAGCAGAATTGCATTGACGAGCGGCTGCTGGGTGTGGACATCACCGGCCAGATGGACTCGCCTATTGTCCACGACGCCAGCGTGATGCAGGCATTGCGTGCACATGCCGTCGAGACCAATCGTGTGTTCGCCGAGAAGCTGGGCATCAATCAGTCCGCGGCGGTGACCACCGTCAAGCCCAGTGGCAACAGCTCGCAACTGCTGAATTGCTCCTCGGGTTTGCACGCGCGCTGGGCGCCGTACTATGAGCGCAACGTGCGCGTGGCCGCCTCCAGCCCGATTTTCAAAGTGCTGCGCGACGCGGGCGTACCGATGGATCCAGAAAACGGTCAGACGCGCGATGATGCCAATACGTGGGTCATTCACTTCCCTGTCAAAGCGCCCGATAATGCCATCACGCGCAACAATCGCTCGGCTATCGAGCAGTGCAACTACTGGCTGCATAACAAGGTCAATTGGACCGAGCACAATCCGTCGATCACAGTGACGTACCGTCCGCACGAGATCGTCGATCTTCTTGCCTGGATCTGGGAACACCGCGATTTCATTGGCGGCATGGCCTTCCTGCCCGCGTTTGATGCGCACTATGCCCAGCTGCCGTACATCGAGATCAGCAAAGACGAGTACGAACGCCGCACCGCCGACTTCCCCGAGATCGACTTCAGTAAATTGTGGCGCCATGAGTCGACAGATCTGACCTCGGCTGCGCAGGAGCTGGCTTGTTTGGCCGGCCAATGCGAGGTCGACGCCTAAACTTCAGCCGTGGGTCGAGGTAGTCGTGCAGCCAGTCGCCGAATCAGGTTGATGCCGAGCACGGTGAGCAGGATCGCCAGCCCAGCAACGCCGTAGATCCACCACTGGGCCGGGCAATGATCTGGTCGCGGCCGGCCACAGCCCGCGTCCAAGCCGGTCGCGTAGCGCAGATTTCGCGCGTGCGCGATGGTCGCACGCCGGCTAACGGACGAATGTCTCAGCCTGCGCGTGATCGCCACCAGTCGCGAGCCGCTGGGCGTCGCCGGCGAGGTGGTGTGGCCCGTACGGGCGCTCGAGCTGCCGGACGCATCCAACACGACCGAGCCCACGCGCCTGCTGCAGGCCGCTGCCGCCCAGTTGTTCGTCGAGCGTGCACAGTCGGTGCGGCCTGAGTTCCTGCCCAGCGGGCACTCCGCGCCCATCATGGCCGACATCTGCCGGCGTCTCGACGAGCTGCCGACGGCGCTGCGCGAATTCCAACCGGCGTTTATCGCGCCAGGAATGCCTTACCAGTTCGCCGGCTGGCGCGCGCCGACTCCATGGCGCCTCCGCGCCTTCGGTACCCTGGCGGCGTGATCCGAACCAAACCAACTGAAGACCAGCTGCTGGGCTGGATGCAGTCGCTGTCGAACTGGGGCCGCTGGGGCGCGGACGATCAGCGCGGCACGTTGAACCTGGTCACACCTGAGGTCACGCGACGGGCGATCGGCCTGGTCCAGGACGGCACGACGGTCAGTTGCGCGCGGCGTATCACGTACGAGTCGAGCGTGGACGTGCCCAATCCGCCGCAGCACTATATGCTCGCCAGCGGCGAGGGGTACCGACCGGGTGAGGGTCCCGATCGGCAGGTCGCGCGCGACTACTTCGGACTGATCTTCCACGGCCACGCGATCACCCACATCGATAGCCTGGCGCACTTCATGTGGGATGGCTGGCTCTACAACGGCGTGCCGTCGACGCGAGTGAACACGCCCGAAGGCGCGACCAGTCACAGCATCGACGCTGCGCACCCGGGCATCGCAACGCGTGGCGTGCTCGTGGACGCGGCCATGCTGCGCGGCGTCGAAATCGTGGAACGCGGCGACGGCGTCGGCCTGGACGACGTCGAACGCGCCGAGGCGCAATGCGGCATCAAGATCGGCCAGGGCGACGTGCTGTTGCTGCGGACCGGCCAGCTTGGTCACCGCGAGCGCACCCAACCGGTCGATCCGTACAAGGCCGGCAGCGCCGGCCCGCTGCCCGAGCTCCTGCCGCTGGCTCACGCGCGTGGCGTGGCTGTCCTCGGTTCAGATACCGGCAACGACGTCATGCCCAGTGGCTACGCGCGCTTCTCGAACCCCATTCACCAGATCGGCATCGTCGGCATGGGCCTGTGGATCCTCGACAACGCGTGGCTAGATGACCTCGCCCAGGCCTGTCAGCAGCGCCAGCGCTGGGAGTTCCTGCTCACGATCAACCCGCTGCGGCTCTCGAACGCCACCGGCTCGCCGGTCAATCCGATCGCCATCTTCTGAGCGCCTCTTGGACGCTGTACTGCGCGGGATCGGGATGCTGCTGTTTGGAGTCGGCATGACCTGGCTCATCGCCGTGGTGCTGACGCGCCTGGTGACGCGCCGCGGCCTTGCATTGTGGGTCTGGAACCGTTCAGCGGCGGTCGGACGCGTCCTGATCGTGGCCGGCTTCGGCATGGCTGCCATCGGCATGTATCAGGGCGGCGGTACCACGGGCAGCACGCTCATGCTGTTCGGGGCGCTGCTCGGCATGGCCGGCATCTGGCTGATCATGCCCGGACCATGACGTTCTTTCTGCTCGGCGCGGGCATCGGGCTCGTCGCCGGCCTCAGCCCGGGCCCTGTGCTGACGCTGGTCGTGGCCGAGACAATGCGCGCCGGCTGGCCGCGTGGCGCGGCCGTCGCCGCCGGACCGTTGCTGGCCGATGGCCCGATCATCGCGCTCGCCATCGTCCTACTGGCCCAACTTCCAGCGCCACTGGTTCCCGCCCTCTCGATCCTCGGTGGCCTGTTCCTGCTGTACCTGGCTCTCACGACGATGCTGAATGCCAGACGAGCGCAGCTGCCAGTGCGCCAGCGCGCGCCCGTCAGCGGCGGCCTGCTCAAAGGCGTGCTCGCCCGAGGCCTCAGTCCGAACCCATATCTGTTCTGGTTTCTGGTCGGTGCGCCCACGCTGCTCGAGGCTTCGCGCAGCGGCAGCCTGTCCGTGGCCGCGTTCCTGGTCGGTTACTACGGCACCATTGTCGGCTCGAACGTCGGCCTGGCCGTGGCCATTCACGCCTGGCTCGGCCGAATCTCGGCCCGCGTCTATCGCGTGGTGCTGCTCATCAGCGCGCTGATCCTGGCCGTGTATGGCGCGCTCCTGCTTGGACGGGCAGTGCAAGAAGCCAGACGTTAGACGCTCGCGACCTCGAGCTCCTCGACGACCTCCCGCACGCCAACGACGCGCGCCGCAACCGCTTCGGCGTTTTCGGCATCCTCGAGCCCCGGGACGCGGCCGCGGAGATGCGCCACGCCGTTGCGCACGGCGACCACAATCATCAGGTCGGCGGTCGACGCATCCTCGCGCAGCTCTTCGCGGATCGCGTCGGCCAATGCCTCATCGCCGGCGACGTCGTCCATCGCCGATCGTTCGACGGGCACCGAGTCCTCCGCGTCGAATCCGCCCAGCACATGGGCTCGTCCGTGCCGGTCGGTGGTGATGACCGGGTCGTTGGGCGGGGTATAGACCTCGTCGCCTGATTCGGCCGGATCTTCCGAGTCGTTCGGTCCGGCTGCCGCGACCGGGTCGCGCAGCAGTGGCTGGTCGGTGAAGTCGGGATCGAGCTCCTCGTCCTGCTCGCGGAGCGCGCGTCGACTCCGCGGCGGCTCGGTCGACGGTTCGTCACTCACGAAGCGATCGATATCCGGCGGCAAGATGCTCTGCACCTCGAGGCTATCGTCAATCTGTGCGTCCGGCGCGGCGGTCGCGACGATGTCCAAAACCGCCTGGTGAGCTTCCTCCGTCTCCACGACGCCGCTGATGACCAGGGCGCCGTCCGACGCCTCGACGACAACGAGAAGGCCACTCTGAGCGAGTTGTACGGACAGGCGATCCGCGAGCCCTCGGTCAACAGCATGGTCTGACATATGGCAGAGCGTAAGTTGTGCAAGGTACATGCCCGCGATCGAGTGTTACGCTGCGACGATGCGGCGCGCGCTCGTGATCGTCGGCAAGGCGCCGCGGGCCGGTCGAAGCAAAACCCGCCTCGTGCCGCCACTCTCGGCTGACGAGGCGGCCGCGCTCTCGGGCGCATTCCTGCTGGACACCGTTGCCTTGGCCATGGGCCTGAGCTGGGAACGCGTGTCGCTCATCCATCCAGCGATCGCCGATGAGGCTCAGTTACTGCAGCCTGTGGTGCGCCCTGGAGTGCAATTGTGCACCCAGCACGGAGTTGGCCTGGGCGATGCCCTGCGCGGTGCTTTCGTCGATCATTTCGCCCAGGCCTTCGAGCGCGTTGTGCTGATCGACAGCGATAGCCCGACGTTGCCCAGTTGGGTGTTGGAGACGGCCTGCGCTGGTCTCGAGGATCACGACGTAACAATCGGACCAACCGTCGACGGGGGCTACTACCTGCTCGGACTTCGTAGTCCGCAGGATGCGCTGTTCGCGTCGATCGATTGGAGCACAGCCGAGGTCTTGCGCCAGACGCTGGACCGCGCCGTCGGCCTGCGTGTGCTCCGCCTGCCCGAGTGGTACGACGTCGACGTCCCCGACGACCTGACTCACCTGGAGCTAGACCTGCTCGATTTGCCCGACAGCGTGGCGCCCCATACGAGGCACGCGCTGGCGGGTTTTCAGGAATCCTTCAGGCCGACCGGGCGCACCTTCGGGGTTCGATCAGCGCGCCGCACGTAGAGTGCGGACTGTGACGCTCAAGGACGCGGGCGTCCACCCAGAACCCGCCTCGCCCGATTGGCTCGCCCCTTCGCCAGTCGGGCGGCGTGGTTCTTGACCCCTCTCCAACCTCACGGCGGTTGAGAAATCGGCAGATGTGAAGAAGCTCATAGACGACCTGTCGATTCGGGCCTAGATTCGGCCCTGTCCACGTGGAGTTCGGTCGTCCAACATCTTTATAGGGGAGTGCAAAGATGCACACAGTTGAGCTTCCGGCGCGCATTGAGGCGCGCGAACCCGCCGCGACCCTGGACGAGATCCTGGGCACGGTAAAGATCGTGTACACCGCCGCCGCGTGTGGCCCGTGTGGGCGTGCGTCGCTGTTCTACGAGCTGACCGACCCGGTCGTTCGCGGGCAGATCGCCGCCTGAGTCTCCGGTCCGGGCGGGGAGCTCTCACCAGCACGACCGCTCCCTCGCCCGGAACCTTCTTTACGCCATCGGCCGCGCCGCCGTGGTCCGCCATCAAACGTTGCCATCCGCCACCAACCCAGCGCCGTAGGCGAAATCGTTTGAGCCTGCCCCGCGCTCCGCGCGCGTGCCGGCGCGAAGCGGCAGGTGGGTTGGAAGGGCAGCTGCACGAGCCTGCATCAGGAGAGGGGAGCGTTCTCGCATGTTCATTGCGCCTGCGCGCCTGGGTGTCGGGTGCTCGTACTTTCCGTCGGCGCCCGAGATCCTCGGCCACGTCCGTGACCTGATCGACTTCGTCGAGATCAGTCCGGACATGCTGTGCCGCGAGTTCGAAACTGAGCGCGGCGGAGGACGCCTCGTCTTCCTGCCAGACATGCTGCGCAGTGCCCTGACCGCCACCGAGCACTTGCCACTGACCGTCCACGGTCTCGAGCTATCGATCGGCACCGCCGCTGGCTGGAACGAGTCGTACCTGGACATCCTGGACCGGTTCACTCAGCTGCGGGAGTTTCCATGGCACAGCGAGCACCCCGGCTATCTGCTCGCCCAACAGGCTGATGGCCAGATCGTGAACGCCGGTGTGCCGCTGCCGCTGCCGTTCACCCAAGAAGCGGTCGATTGCGTCGCACCACGCGCCGAGTATCTGGTCGAGCGCTACGGTCGACCATTCCTGCTCGAGAACGCCACGTACTACCTGCCGAACCTGACGGCCGATCCAGGTTGGGACGAGATCGTCTTTCTGAATCGACTGGTCGAGCAGAGCTCGTGCGGGCTGCTGCTCGATGTGTACAACCTGTACTGCAATAGTCGGAACCATGGCTTCGACTTGCTCGAAGCCCTCAGCCGGCTGCGCCTGGATCGCGTTGTCGAGGTTCATGTCGCGGGCGGCAAGACGCACGATGGCTTCGTGCTCGATTCGCACAGCGCGGCTGTGCCCGAACCGGTGTGGGAGGCGCTCGAATGGCTGGTCCCGCGCGCGCCGAACCTGGCCGGTGTGCTGTACGAGGTGATGGAGCCAGCGTTCCCGCTGGTCGGCCTCGAAGCGCTGCGCCGCCAGCTCGAGCGCTTACGCCAGATCTGGCAGGCGCAGCCCGCTGCCCCCGCCCAAGCCGCCACGTCCGCCGCCACGTCACCGGCCGCCACGTCACTGGCGTCGGTGCGCACCGCGGGCCGACGTCGCGCCGCCCGCGGAGCCTGAGCGTGGGCCTGCACGCCTGGCAGACTGCGCTAGCCGAGACGTTGTCCGCGCGCGCGTCGCGGCTCACTCCGTCGGCCGACGCATTCGATTCGGCTGCCCTGACCGCCACCGAACGCGAGTGGCTGGCCGCGCTGCCGCTTGCGCCTGGCTTCGAAGTCACGTGCGACATCCAGCGCTGGTGGCGCCATTTCCGCGTCCAGTCGGCCGCGCCACTCACGCTCTCAGCGCTCGGCCCCGAATTGCGTCGTGCCGTGCTCGACGACTTCGTGGAGTCGTGCGCCAGGCCGTCCTCGTTCTTCGTACGCGAGGCGCTGCGCTTCCTCGACTTTCTGCTCACGCGCGAGCACGAGTCTGGCGTACCTCACCTGGCTCAGGTCGTTGCGTTCGAGCGCGCCATGCTCGTGCTCAGCGAGTCGGTTGCCCTCGGCGTGCCCGCCCCACCCGCCGAAACCTTGCCGCCCACCGTCCAGCGCCACCCGCATGCCGACGTCGTGGCCTTCCGCGCGCCGCCGGAGCAGGTCATCGGCGCCCTCGTCGGTGGCCGCGACCTGCCGCCCGAGTCGCCATCCGAACACTGGCTGCTCGTCGCAGCAAACCTGCCCAACCTCGCCCGCCGCGCTTCCCCGCTCGAGGTGTGGTTCCTGCAGTCCGCGCGCGAGCCCATGCCCACGCTCAACCACAGCGCCCTGCACAGCCTCTGGCGAGCTGGCGCTCTGATTCCCGCTGGCGTATGAGCTCGACGCGGCTCCGCGTGGCCAATCCGGCGACGGACGTGCGGTCCGTGACCAACGGACGGGCCACTGGGGCGCTCAATCGTCTTCGGTGCGACAGGCCGTCTGAGGCTCGCGGCACGGCCGGCCGAGCGCCACGGAGTCTGGTCGTACGCCTGGCGCGATGACCCGCCGGCCATTGTGGCGGCAGCCTGATTTCGCCAAGCTGTGGGGCGCGGAGTCCGTCTCGCTAGTCGGCTCGCAGGTGAGTGTGCTGGCCATTCCGC
>DASXRR010000089.1:0-2427 GCA_036506475.1 Chloroflexota bacterium | reverse complement strand
GGTCCCCAGATTCTGGGGCGAGTTGATGAGCTTGTTCATCGGGGGTGCGAGCAATCGTAGTCCCCCCGCGACCCGACGACCGGGCGCAACGGCCGTTAACGAAATACGGCCCCGATCGAGACTGGCTCAATCGGGGCCGCTGAGGGATGCGTCTTAGATCGCCAGGGTGGCGGCGATGTAGCCGGCCGTGTGCGCGTTCGCCTCGGTCGTGCCGGCGCCCCCGGTGTAGTCCTCCATCGACAATGCCGGTGATGTCCATCTTGAGCTGGCTCACGATGACGCTCGCCGCGCGACCCTGGCCGGGCAGCACTGCCAGGCCGACTTCGAGGATTGGCGCTTGCGCAGGCGCCGCCTCGGTCAGCTCCCAACCCTCTGGGACGGCGAAGCGCAGGCTGCTGCCGGTGCTGGCGTAGCTGACGCCACCAGATTGAGCGCTGACAATGGGAGCGCTGACGATGACCGCGCACGTGGCGGCGAAAAGCATGGAGATCAGACGACGCATTTCGAAGCGTGCCTACCCTCAGGTAGAGATCACAACGCGGATGCTCCCGGATTGGGATCCTGTTGGGGAACGCCGTAGCTGCACGCGCTTGACGCACTGCAAGGACGAGCGCCCCGTACAGTTGAGCCGTGAGTACCGCCCCGCGTATCGGCGTCGCCATTCCGCAGACCTTTCCACGCGGTGCGATCGATCCGGCGTCCATCCGCGCCTTCGTGCAGCGCGTTGAAGTGCTCGGTTTCGACAGCCTGTGGGTGCAGGAATCGATCGTCGGCCGCCAGCGCCAGCTCGACTCGATCGAGCTGCTGACCTTTGCCGCGGCGTGCACCGAGCGCGTTCGCCTCGGTGCTGCAGTGCTGCTGACACCACTACGGCCGCCCGTGCCGCTGGCCAAGACGCTCGTGACACTCGATCAGCTCAGTGCGGGGCGCCTGATTGTTGGTCTGGGGCTCGGCAACCCATCGCCGGCGAACCTCGCATTCGGTATTCAGCCCGAGTCACGCTTGCCGCGCTTCCATGAGGCGCTGCACATCATGCAGGCGCTGTGGACTGAAGACGTGGTCAATTTCGAGGGCGAGTTCTGGCAGCTGCGCGATATCAGCATGCAGCCCAAGCCGGTGCAGCAGCCGTATCCGCCGATCTGGTTCGGGGCCCACCATCCAAATGCACTCAAGCGCACAGTGCGGCTGGCCGACGGCTTTATCGGAGCAGGCGGGTCGTCCACTGCTCAATTCACAGATGAAGCGCGGCAGCTGCGCGAGCTGCTCGAGGCTGCTGGGCGCGATCCTTTGGCGTTTCCCATCTCGAAGCGTGTCTACATCGCCGTCGATCGCGACAAGGCGCGCGCCGGCAAGCGTCTCGCCGAGCGACTGGGCAACGCCTACGGCGGCACGAGCAGCCTGCCGACGCACGAGCGGGTGGCGGTGTTCGGTCCACCTGGCGAATGTGTTGACGAATTGCGCGCCGTGGTTCGCGGCGGTGCGAGCTTGCTCGTGCTGACGCCGCTCTTCGACCATGCCGAGCAGTTGGAGATCATCGCCGAGGAGATACGGCCGCACCTGTAATTTCGTTCATGGAGGAGAATCCTGGAGCTTGCCTCGCGCTGCGCGCGCCGCCGGTCCCAGCGGGCTTCCCTAGTGCGAGGGAGGGGTTGTTCAACTGGCCTTCGCGGCTTGCGCCGTTGCCGGGCTGTCAGGCGAGGACGCCTCGGACCAGCCAGATCGCCAGCAAGGCCAGCAGCAGCCAGACCGCGATCACGAAGGCGGCGCCGGCTCGAGAGACGGGCTTGTCAGCGGCGACGTGCGCCCGTGCGCGACTGTCCTCGAGCACCTCCCTGGGCACGAGCCTGAGCGCCAGCGCAATGCCGAGTGGCACGATGACCAGGTCATCCAGGTAGCCAAGCACTGGCACAAAGTCAGGGATGAGGTCGAACGGACTCAGGGCATAGGCGACCACGGCAGCGCACAGTAGCCGGGCATACCACGGCGTGCGTGGGTCACGTGCAACGAAGTACAGCGCGTACGTCTCGCGTTTGAGCCGCTTGGCCTGGACTTTGGCCGAGTCGAGGAGTCCCACCGCTCGAGTTCAGACATGCTAGTCCGGCTAGCGGCGGATGTGGCGGGCCATGCGCAGGATCCATCGCGTGAACGCTTTCGACCGCTCGAGGGCTTGGGGGTCGCCCGAGAGGGCATCCGGCCAGTCGCCGAGCCAGCCGAGCCTGCGAGGTGGTACTCGAGGCGTCATCCGAGGAAACCACGTAATTTGCCGCCCGCGAAGCTGCGCGTCGACGACCTGATTCGCTTTGGCTCGATCACGCCGGAGATCGCGGAGTTCCTGCGCGCGTGCGTCCACGCTCGATTGAACATCGTCATTTCGGGTGGCACTGGCTCGGGCAAGACGACCCTGCTCAACGTCATGTCGAACTTCAT
>DASXRR010000088.1:0-23590 GCA_036506475.1 Chloroflexota bacterium | reverse complement strand
CCACCCCGGACGTCGATTCGGCCGCCGCTGAGCTTGCCAACAAGGGCGTGGCCGTGACGCCCATCGAGTCGCAGCCCTGGGGGCGCTACACCACGTTCAGCGATCCCGACGGCAACGGCTTCGTCTTGCAGTCCGCGCCCGCCTGACGCCGACAAGCGCTTTTCACGGCACATTTCAGGACCAGCCCGTCGTCGCTCCGGCGGCTGCGCTGGCGCCCGCGCTGCGCGAACCACCGGCAAGCCGGCGTACGCCTTTCCGACACCGACGCCCACGCCGAGCGCCTACGGCTACTGACAGTTCCACCTTGCGGTCGGGCCTAGCGCACGCCCCATTCCCACAGCCCGTAGGACGTTTTCTGGTCGAGCGGGTGGCCCGCTTGCTTGAGCACGATGCCGATCTCGCCGCGGTGATAGGCGTCGTGGGCAATGAGATAGCCCAGGAACGCGGTCGGGTGCGGCTTGAAGCCTTTGATGCGCCCGGCCGCCAGGCCATCGCGCAGTAACTGGCCGATTGCGTGACCCGAGGCGATCAGCGCACCGCGCAAGGTGTCATGATCGGCCGTTGCGTCCTTCTCGAATTTGCTGAGGCCGGCAAGCAGCGCCGGGGCGGCAGTCTGCAGCCACATCAAGCGCACGTTGTGCATGTGCGCGAACATCTCGCCCACGCTGCGGCCCTTCGAAGCCGAGACGCCAGGTAACGCTTCGGGCGCAACGGCCGCGAGCAGGTACAGGTTGATGCGGTTGTTGATCGCCCACGTCTCGACGAGCTGGTCTTCCACGTCTGTGGAGCGTACTCAGCTTTTAAGATGTAGCGATCGTGCCAGCCCAGCGAGTCGCAACCGGCGTCCCGACTCGCTGGGCGGCGCGACGTTTGCCGGCCGCGCTCCAGTCGCTGCGCCATCGCAACTACCGCTTGCTGTGGATCGGGACGATCGTCTCGAACTCAGGCGACTGGATGGACCAGATCGCGCTGAACTGGCTGGTCTATCTGCTCAGCGGCTCGGCGGTGCAGCTGGCGCTGCTGAACCTGTGTCGCCTGGCGCCCATCTTCGTATTCACCCTGGTCGGCGGCGTGGTCGCCGACCGCATGGAGCGGCGGCGCCTGCTGTTCGTGACGCAAGTGGTGGCGATGGTCCTGGCGGTGGTGCTGGCCACGCTGACCATCCTGAACCTGGTCCAGATCTGGATGGTATTGGTCATCGCCGTCGGGCGCGGCATCGTGCTGTCGTTCAATCAGCCGGCGCGCCAGTCGCTAATCTCGGAGCTCGTGCCGCGCGAGGACCTCAGGAACGCGATCGCGCTCAATTCGGCCACGCTCAACCTGACGCGCGTGCTCGGGCCGACCATCGGCGGCTTGTTGATCGCGACCGTGGGCGTGGCCGGCGCCTTTTACCTGAACGCGGCTAGCTTCGTGGCGGTGCTGTATGCGCTCGCGCTGATGCGCTTTCCGGAACGGGCCATGAAGGCGCGTAAGGGGAGCATGCTGTCGGAGCTCAGCGGTGGATTCAAGTACCTCGCGGCGCACGCTACGTTACGCACGCTGGTCGTGCTGGCGCTGGTGCCGTTCGTGCTGGGCATGCCGTACATGACCATGCTGACCGTGTTCGCCAGCGACGTCTTGCAAGTTGGCGGCGGCGGACTCGGGCTATTGACCGCGTGCTCCGGGGTCGGCGCCGTCGCAGGCGCATTGTGGGTGGCGAGCCAGGCGCAGCACGTCAAGCTCGGGCGGCTGATGCTCGTCGGCATGCTCAGCTTCGGCGCGTCGCTGGTGATCTTCTCGCTCTCGGGCTGGTTCTGGCTGTCCTTCGCGGCACTGTTATGGGTCGGCGCCAGCCAGCAGATCTATATGGCCTCGAACAACGCGCTGATCCAGACCTCGGTCGAGGAGGAGTACCGTGGCCGCGTATTGAGCACGCTCTTTCTGAATCGTGGGATGGTGCCGTTGGGGACGATGATCGCGGGCTTCGGAACCTCAGTCTTCGGTGTCCAGGCGACGATGGCCAGTATGGGCGGGGCGCTGCTGGTATTGGCGCTACTGGTCGTATGGCTGTCGCCCGCGGCGCGCGATCTTGACTGACGGCGTCGTCGACCTCGAGCGGTTGAGCGATCTGCAGACGCCGTGGTGTCTGCGCGTGGCCGTGACGCTGCGCGTCGCCGAGCACATCGCCGAAGGCGCAAGCAGCATCGAGGAGCTTGCCGCGACGACGCAGTGCGATCGGGAGGCGCTGCACAGCGTGCTGACCTATCTCGCGTCGCGCGGTGTCTTCGAAGAGCCCAATCCAGGACGATTCGAGCTCAACGAGGCGGCGCACAAGCTGCTGGAGCCGGGTATGCGGCTGGGCCTCGACCTGGACGGCATCGGTGGGCGCATGTCGTTCGCGTGGGGCACGCTGCCCAGCTATGTCAAGACGGGCATGCCGGCGTACCACGAGTTCTTTGGTCGGCCGTTCTGGGAAGACCTCGACGCGAACCCCGTTGTCGCGGCGAGCTTCGATGCGCTGATGGGCCCGGCCGGGCATGGGCTGCCTGACCCCGCTGTCTTGCTGAACGATGACTGGGCTGAGATACAAAGTGTGGTTGACGTCGGCGGTGGCACTGGCACGCTGCTGGCTGAGATCCTGCGGGCGCGGCCGACCATGCGCGGGACCCTCGTTGACTTGCCGCGCACCGTAGGTCGTTCTGCGGACGTGTTCGATGCGGCGGGAGTCGCGGACCGAGTGACTGCCCTGGGCCAGAGCTTCTTCGAGCCGCTGCCGGCGGGCGCCGATCTCTACCTGTTGATGAAGGTCCTCAATGACTGGCCCGACCAACAGGCTCAGGAGATCTTGCGCCGCTGTGCTGAAGCCGCTCGGCCGAGCCATGGCCGCGTGGTGATCTGTGGCGGCGTCTCGCCCGAAGGTGCGCCGCGGTCGCTGGTGATCGAGATGCTGCTCGTCGGCGGCCGGAGCCGCGGCCTGCCCGAGTTCCGCGCGCTGGCGGCGTCGGCTGGGCTGGAGGTAACGGCGAGCGGTCGACTGCGCGGCGGCAAGTTCGCGGTCGAGTGCCGATCGATCAGCTGAACTCGAGCGAGCGCTTCGAGTTCGCTTTCCAGAAGCCGGTGATCCGCGTCGAGCTGTCCAGGCCATCCTCGAGGCTCGCGCCGAGCGTGATGAACAAGGGAATGAAGTGGTCGACCGTCGGATGGGCGAGGGCCACGGCAGGCGCGGTGCGTCGGTAGTCGAGCAGGCTATCGATGTCCTTGCGCGCCAGCACTTCGGCGGCCCACTGATCGAACTCGCCGATCCAGCTGGGTGGTGCGTCGACGCCGAGCAGCATCGATTGACGGATCGCTTCGAAGCTATGCGTCAAGAACCCGCTGCCGACGATGAGCACGCCCTGATCCCGCAGCGGCGCCAGCCGCCGGCCGACTGCCAAGAGCACACGTGGATCTTCACTGGGCATGGAGATCTGCAGCACCGGGATGTCCGCGTTCTGGTACATCATCAGCAGTGGCACGAACGCGCCGTGGTCCAACCCACGGTCGGGGTCGTCGCGCGTGGGCATCAGGCCAGAGACGAGCTTGCGCACCTCGTTGGCCAGCTCGGGCGCCCCAGGCGCCGGGTAGGTCACTTCGTAGTAGCGGCGCGGGAAACCGTAGAAGTCGTAGACGAGCGGGACCTGAGTCGTGGCGGCCAGGGTGAGCGGTGCCTCTTCCCAATGCGCCGAGACGATCAGGATCGCCTTTGGCCGCGGCAGGTCGTTGGCCCATTCGGCCAGCTGCGTGGGCCAGATCGGGTCGTCCAGCAACGCTGGGGCGCCGTGGCCGAGATAGAGCGCCGGCATGCGGCGTGGAGTCGTAGTCACTGGTGCGCGCATTCTAACGCGGTTTAGGACTTAACTATTCCACCGAGTAAGTCGGTGGCACATCGGCTGCTAGAGGTAGACCGGTGGAGGCCCAAAATTCGCATCCTCATAGCCGAGGACGATGCTGACGTTCGGTCGCTCGTTCTCGATGTGGTCAAGGACCTTGGGCATGCTCCCAGTTGCGCCGCGAACGGGGCGGAGGCCTGGGACCTGTTCAACCACGATGGCGCCGACGTAGTCGTCAGCGACTGGATGATGCCCGGCATGAACGGTGTCCAGTTGTGCCGCTGCGTCCGCGACCTGCTCGGCGCGCCCTATACCTATTTCATTCTGCTGACGGCGCTCGGCGACGCGGAGCATCGCATCGCGGGCATGCAGGCCGGGGCCGACGACTACCTGGCCAAGCCATTTGACCTGGCTGATATCGAGGCGCGCCTCATCGCCGCCGAGCGCGTCACCGCACTGCATCGACGTCGTGAAGCGCTGCTGCGCCAGGCGCGGCGCTTTGCCGCCGAAACGAACCCGGTGCGGCTGCTGCATGGCCTGGTCTGCGAAGCGATCGACCTTGTCGGCGGCTCAGCCGGACTGGTCACGCGCTGGGACGAAGAGGAACAGGCGCTGGTGCCCGTCGGCACCGACGGCGACCTGGCCGAGGCCCGCCTACGGCTGGGCGAAGGCGCGAGCGGTCGCGCTGCGCAGACTCGAGCGCCCGTTCTCCTGCACAACACCAATGGCAACGGCGATGAGCCCATGCTGGCGCTGGCCGAGCTGCACGCGGCCGTCGCCGTGCCACTGCTGCACGAGGCGCGGCTGGTCGGCACGATCGCCGTGGGCACCGACGATGCCGACAAGACCTTCAGCCAGCAGGACGTCGAGCTGATCGAGATGCTGGCGTCGACCGCGGCCGCGGCGCTCGCGGCGCTCGAGCACGCACGCCTCGACGGTGTGCTGCTGGCCGCGCGCACGGCGCAACACGAGTTGAACAATCAGCTCGCCGTCGCGCGCGGCTATGCCGAGATGCTGGTCGGCGCACCCGACCTGCCGCCGCACCTGGCCGAGTTCGCCGAGGAAGTGAAGAACGCCGCCGACGACGCAGCCAAGACCGTGCGCCAGATGCGCAATATCTCGCGTATTCACGTGCATCACTGGGCCGAAGCAGGCGATACGACGATCAACCTGGCCGCCTCAGCGCGGCGCTGACGCGCGCGTGTGGCACGTTACCTGCCCTAACGCAGCCACTTGAGGAGGACGACGAGTGAGTCAGATCAACGTCAACCCGCCGCCGTCAGTCGACCCGGTCGATAGCAGCGGTGATCGCACCGCGGCCGCGGGCATCAACCTGATCACGGTCGTGATCGTGCTGGCGGTTTTGGCGATCATCGCCTGGTATCTGTTCACGGGTCCGCTGCGCGCGATCTCGGGTGCGGGCGGCACGACCAACGTGAACGTCAATCCGGCGCCGACGACGGTCAACATCAATCCGCCCAGCAACCCGGCACCGGGTGGCGGAACGGCGCCTGGCGGCGGCAACCAACAGCAGCCACCGGCCCCGGGCAAGCCCTAACGCGGTCGTCATTCTGAGCGCAGCGAAGAATCCGCGAGCACACACGTTTCAGCAAGCGGATTCCTTCGCTTCGTTCGAGAACAGGCTCTTCGGCTGCGGCCTCAGGATGACAATGGCTACTCTTCGGCGGGCGGTTCTTCGTCGACGGGCACCATCTCCGGCTCGGGCTCGGGCATCGGTTCGACGACAACCTCGACGGGCGCAGGCGCGGGCGGTGACGGCATGAAGCGACGCGTGCCGAAGTCCTGCGTCCAGAACGTCCCGTAGCGACCGCCGCCCGTGGCCAGGCCGATGCCGATTTCGGCGTAATTGGGCGACAGCAGGTTCGCGCGATGGGCTGGCGAGGACATCCAGCCGGCCACCACGGCATCTGGCGTCGGATAGCCGGCGGCGATGTTTTCGGCGATCGCCGTCCAGCCCTGGTAGCCCGCCTGGCCCAGGCGATCGGCCATGTCCGGCACCGGCCCGCAGGTGTGCGCGAAGCAGCCGCTGGTCGCCAGCACAACGCTGTACGTCTGCGCGGCGTCGGTCAGCTCAGTGCTCAAAGCCAGCGCTGGTACGCCAACTCGCTGGCGCTCGATATTGGTGAGCTCCAGCACGCGCGCAACGGCCGCATCGTTTTCCGGCCCCGCGGCGCCTACGACGGCCGGGTGACCAAGGGCGAGGCTCGGTGCAAGCATCAACGCACACGCGAGCAGTCGAATCCGAAACAGCATCGTGTCTTACCGAAGACCTTAGCCGACGAGTGCGCGCCGACCAAGAAGAAGGCTCGTGCTAGGATCCGAGCAAGATGGCCATCGACGTGGACGGCTTCAGCGTGCCGTTGGACACCTTCGTCATGCACCTGCGCCGCTCGGAGCTCGAAGCGGTCGCTACTGGGCTGGGTGAGTTCGACTCGTCCGAAGAAGGCGATCTGCTGACGTTGGCGCGTGCGTTGCGACGCTTACCGCCCGCCGCGCGGGCACCAACGTGGGAGCTTGCGGTCCGCCGCTTCGGGCGCCACAAGCCGCTCGCCCAGGCCGCGGGCGAGATTGGACTCGACGAGATACTCGCGCGCGGTCTTCTCGAGCGCTTCACGCGCGCGCTGACCGAGGTGCCCGTGCCGGAGCACGAGGGCACTGCGCCGCTCTCGAGCGAGCATCAGCACACTGGGTAGACCTTCAGCGTGCGCTGCTGGGTGTGCGGAGCCACCGCCGAGGGTGTATGCCGTTTTTGCGGGCGCGCCATCTGCAAGACGCACGCGCGCACACAGGCCTTCTTGTTCGCCGCCTGGCCGACGACGGCCGGGTTGAGGGGCGTCGCGATTGAGGACGCCATCTGGTGCGGGGTATGTCACCCGCGACCCGATCCCATACCTCTCGATTTCCTTGAGGCTGAGGAGTCTTAGGCGGCGGCGGCCAGGTCGTCAGTGGCGCACAGGCCATCCTGGACACGTCCGCGCAGCACGAGCAGGCGGCCGAACTGTCGCGTCGAGAACGGGTAGGGCGCAACAACGAGCGGCTTGCGGCCGAACTTGTAGGCCTGGTCGTGGTCGCCTGCGCCGTCGCCGTCGAGGCTACCGGTCTGGATCTCGGGGGTTTCGGATAGGGACTGCATGAGAGGTGAAACGCTCCGTTTCTGGTTTTCTGCAGCCTAATCCGATCGAACAGGCAGAACCGTGTTGTGGCTCACCTTTCTGCTGTGAATTTGCTCACACACGCTTCGCTTGTCATCCTTCGCTCGCGCTCAGGATGACAACGTGTCCGTTTCCGACAGCTCGCCGCCACCGTCGGCGTCTTCGCCCAGGTCCTCGCCCGCTTCGAGCCGATCGACCATGTCGCCCCAATCGTCGCCCAGGTCCTCGCCCATTTGCTGGCCGAGCTTGCGCGCCCAGCGCGCCACGCTCTTGGGGTCGTTCTCGTCCAGGTCGCCGAAGCTCGACGGATCGGCCAGGTCTTCGAGCTGGGCGTCCTCGCTCTTGAGTTGGAACACGCGCGAGACCAACCGTGAGAGGTTCGCCGAGCCGCACTGGGTGCATGTCGGCGTGGCTGCGCTGGCCGACGAGAAGGTCTGAAAGTAGTGGCTGACGCGGCGCTTGCAGTCGGCGCAGCGATACTCATAGATGGGCATGAAAAGGCCCGAATTGTAACGCTGAAATGCCTTGCCGGAGCGCCGGTTCAGTGCTAGGGTGTGCTGGAGTCTTGAGTAAGGTGAAGGAGGTGAAAATGACGCTTCGCAAGCCGCATGCCACCTTCTGTCGCTGGCAGGTTGATGGCTAAGGGTCCCGTCGGCGAACGCGGCCGATCAGGGACCAGCAGCGACGCGTCAGCGTGAGCTCAGGGCCCGTCGGAATGCGCCGCATGAGGCGCCCGGGGCCGATCTCAGGAGCCGGGAAGGCGCTGCACGTGTCGACGCGCCGCAAATCCTTCCACTAAGCGTTCAATCGTTGCAGTTGAGAGGCGACTCCGTCAGGGGTCGCCTCTTTGTTGCGTGTGCACGTGGAGCAGCCAGCCGATCCACGCCGCGACGCCATAGACAGCCGCGCCGACCAGTAGCGCGCCACCGGTGCCCACATTGGCCGCGGCCGACGCCAGCAGCGGCAGCGAGAACTGGGCCAGGTTGCGCGGCACTGGCGTCAGCGACATGACCGGCGCGCGCTCCTCGCGCGCGCACACTTGCGCCAGGTGCGCATACAGCACCGTCCCGGTCAGAGCCACCGGCACCGAGCGCACCCACGCCCCGATCGCCAGCACCCACAGCACCGGCGCAAGCGCGATCGTCAACGCCGCGCCGCCGGCCACGACCATCGCCGGCCAGAACAGTCGCGCTGGGCCGACGCGGTCCACGAATCGTCCCGTCAGCCAGGTCGCGAGCGTCGTTAGCACGCCATAGACGCCCAGCACGAGGCCGATCGCCGGCGCTGGATCGATCGGCACCAGCTCGCCGATGCGCACCGGCAGGTACGTCTCGATGATGCCGCCGCCACCGCGAGTCAGATACCAGCTCACGAAGTTCCAGCGCAGGACCGGCCGATGCCAGACCATCTCCATCGAGCCGCGCATGCTCGCGAACACATGCGTGCGTTTGTTGCGCCCTGGGGGCTCAGGCATGAACAGCGTGACCAGGACCGCCGCCAGCAAGCAGGCCACGCCGTCGAATAGCAGCAGTCCGCGTAAACCGATCACCGGCAGCAGCGCCGCGCCCACGGGCGGGCCAATGCTGACCGCGATCGGGTTCGCGGCTTGGACGACGGCAATCGCTGACGCCATGCGGCGGTCGGGCGTGAGCAGGCTCTGGGTCGCGATGACGATGGCGATGTTGCCAAACGTCAGTCCGAGCACTATGCGCGAGATGAAGAACCACAGCAGGTCGGGCGAAAAGCTGCACATCGTGTAAGCGATAGCTTCGATGTACTGGCTGCGGACGATGATCAGTTTGCGCGAGTAGCGCTCCGCGAGCGAGCCCCACAGTGGCGCGAGCGGGAAGGCGACCGCGAACGTTGCCGCGGTGAGCAAGCCCGTCCATGGCGCGATCTCGCTTGCGGGCAGGTGCAGGTCATTGCGCAGGAACAGCGGCGTGAACGCGATCAAGTGGCCGATGGCCAGCGATTCCAGCAGCGTCGAGGTGGCGAAGAGGGCCGTGATCGCGCGCCAGTCGCGAACGGCGAGGCGCTCCAGGAGGGCGGCGCCGCCGCCATGCACGAGTTTCATTATGGCGATGCAAGAACAGCTGGCGCGCGTTGTGCGTCTGGTCTCGTAGATGCGTATCGCGGTCGTCCTCGGGGTGGCCGTCCTGCTGGCGGGCTGTCAGCGGTCAAGTCCGGCACCTGGTGCTACGCCGAGCCCGATGCCGCTCGCGCTGATCGTGGCCGGCAGCGTCCTCAGGCTGCCGCCGGATGCGTCGGTGGGGGCGTCCGTCACGTCAGTCACCTGTGGTGTGGGCAAGCCATGTCCCAGGGTGCCGCTGTGGACCTTGAGCCGCCATGGGGCCATGCTCACCGTCGACGCCGATGGCTACGTCCATTCCGAATCGTGGCCACCCGGCGAGGCGGGCGCCTTCGCCGAAATCAAGCCTCGGTTCATGCCGAGTCCCGAGCCGCCACCGCTGCCAGGTGGACCGGTCCAGGCCGCGGCTCCGAAGCTGCTGCGCAGCTTTCCGCGCCTGGAAACGCCGGCACCCAATGCGCCCGCGGCGGGTGGTGCCTACGCGTGGTCGATGCGGTGGGCCGATCCCGACGGCAGTGGTGGCTGGGTGCGCTACGTCGGCGAGCCAGAGCAAATGGTGTACTCAGTGCGCTCGGCTCTGCCCGCACGCGTCCGCGCCGGGACCCAGGTCGACCTCACCCTCAACCCGTCGCCGACAACCTTCGAGGTTTTCGACTGGCTCACGGGCACGCACGATCCCGTGCGCATCGGCTCCACGACGACCCTGCACATCACCTCGGGCAGGCACGTGTTCGACATGCGCGCCAGTTGGGACTTCGGGACCGCGGCGCAAGGCACCGCCAGTTACCTACTGTCCTACGAAGGCGTGCCATAACCTGAATGGATGTCGCGCTGCGCTGAGCAGGTCAAGGCGTTCCTCGAAGAGTCATTCGCCGATTCGCCGGTCATGGCCAGCCAGCTCGGCATCGACGGCTTCGACGATCAGCTGGACGACCTCTCGGAGTCCGCGTTCGAGCGACGAATGCGGCGCTCGGCGTACTGGCTTGGCGAATTCGAGGCGCTGGGCGATGATGCGTGCGACAACTTCGACGAGCGCATCGATCGTGATTTGGTCCGTTCGCTGCTGCGCGGGCGAGCCATCCTCGAGGACTGGCTGATGTGGCGACGTCAGCCCGAGATCTACCTCAATCCCGGTCTGGGTGGGGTTTTCTCACTGTTCCTGCATCGCCTCAAACCGGAGCTGGAGCTCGCGCGCGCAGCGGTGGCGCGTCTTCGAGCGGTGCCGCGGCTCATCGCCGATGGCCAACGGAACGTCAAGGCGGAGCTGGCGCCGGGTGTATACGTCGATCGTGCCCTGCGCCAGGCGCGCGCTGGGGCGCGCTACGCCCGCGCGTTGATCGCCAACGAGCTGCACGATGTGGAGCTCCGGGCTGACGTCGCCGCCGCTGGCGCAGTCGCTGCCGATGCCATGGATGAGTACGCCGGCTGGCTAGAGACACTGCTGCCCCAAGCACACGGCGAATGGGCCATCGGTCACGAGCGCTACACGCGCCTGCTGCGCGAAAAGGAGCTGCTCCAGGATGATGCCGCGTCACTCCGTGCGCGAGGCAAAACGGAGTCCGAACGGCTCGCACACGAGCTGCGCCGCTGCGCGCGCATCGTCGACGGCACGGACAACTGGACCGCGGTTCTCGAGACGCTGAATCGCGATCATCCGCCAACTCCGGAGTCCATGCGTTTGGCGTACGCCGATGCGACCGAACGCGCGCGCCAGTTTCTGCGCGACCACGACCTCGTTTCGTTCCCACCGGGCGAGGAGTGCGCCGTCGAGCCGTCGCCGCATTACCAGCGGCCGATCCTGGCGGTGGCCTCGTACACCAGTCCGCCGCCCTTTTCAGCGTCGATGCGCGGCCACTTCTTCGTGCCGTTCCCACCCGACGGTGCATCCGAGGAAGAGATCCAGCAGCGGCTCGAGAACAACAGCTACTCGTCGATTCCGACGACGTCTGTCCATGAGGCGTATCCGGGCCATCACTGGCATCTCGTCACGGTCAAGCAGCATGCCAGTCCGGTGCGCCGCACCTTCCGCACGCCCTACTTCGCCGAGGGCTGGGGCCTGTACGCCGAGCAGGTGATGCGCGAGCAGGGCTTCTTCACCGACCCACGCCACGAGATGTGCCAGTTCGAAGCGACACTCTTTCGCGCCGCGCGCATCGTAGTCGACACCAGTCTGCACATCGGCGACATGTCGTTCGACGAGGCGGTCGAGTACATGCACACGCGGGCGAACCTGCCGCCGCCGACCGCGCGCGCTGAGGTCGCCCGCTACTGCGCATGGCCTACACAGGCAGCCGCGTACTTGACGGGCTGCCTGGAGATCCTGCGTATTCGCGAGCGATTCCTGCGTGAAACGAGAGGCTCATTGCGTCAGTTCCACGATCGCATGGGCGCCAGTGGTGCCCTGCCGATCGCGCTCGCCGAGCAGGTCGCGCTCAGCACAGATTGAGAATCAGGTGTGGCTGGGTCCACACCGATACGTCGTCGATGAAGAAGGTGCTGTAGTTGCGGGTGGTGCTGTCCGAACGCGCCCGTGAACCAGATGCGGACGGTCTCCATAACGTCCTCGACGTGAGGTGCATCACGTTGGAAAATTCAACGTCAGCGTCAGGTGGTCGCGGCCGATGACCGTCTTTGCGAACACCTCCGTGGCGCTAGCCGCGTGGCTTTGCGGATCGACCACGGCAGGACTGAAATGCGTCAAGAGCAATTGGCCCGCGCGTGCGTTTCTGGCCATGCAAGCGGCCTCGGCAAATGTCATGTGCTTGCGCTCCACCGCCTTGGGCTGATCCTCACTGCTGCCGTAGGTGCCTTCGCAGATCAGCAAGTCCACGCCTTGCGCCAGACGCTCCAGCTCCGGAGTGGGGCGTGTGTCAGTCACCACCGCCACCGCCAGGCCTCTGCGCGGTGGTCCCAGCACCTGGTCTGGCTTCGCCGTGTGATGACCGTCCCACGTCACCGTTTCCTCGTGTTGCAAGGCTCGCCAGTGTGCCACCGGGATGCCGAGCCGACGCGCTTGGTCGGGCAGGAAGGCGCGTCCACGCGGCACCTCCAGGCGGTACGCGAGGCATGGCACGTGGTGCTCCCCTGGAGCACACGTGCCATGAAGTCCGCCGAGCTCGAACGTGTCACCCGGCCCGAGATCTCGACAGCGCACCTCGAATGGCAGATACGGGGCGATCACCCGCAGCTTGTCCACAGCATCAGTCAGTCCGGGTGGTCCCAGAACGTCAACTGGCTCGGTCCGACCGGAGTTGCCCTGCGTGAGCAGCAACCCAGGCAGGCCGGCGATGTGATCGCCATGCAGATGGCTGATCACCACCAGGTCGATCGCCTTGATGCCCCAGCCCAATGCCCTGAGGCTGATCTGCGTGCCCTCGCCACAGTCGAACAGCACCAGGTGATTGGCATACCGAAACAGCACGCTCGACAGCCAGCGATTCGGCAGGGGCATCATGCCGCCTGTTCCGACGAGCGCGATGTCGAGCACCATCGCCCACATTATCGAGGTCGAGCTATTCCCGTCCGTAGGTACGTGCGCGCGCATCCATTAGTCCTGGTCCTCTTGTGCGACGGATGGGTCGGCGCTGAAAACCTCGGGTCACGTGCCAATCGCCTTCGTCCTCTTCTTGATCGCGGTCGCGCTCGCCAGCGCGGCAGTTGTGCTGCGCGTGCGGCATCGGCTCGCTGCCAGCTTGGGCAAGCTGGAACGACAGGCGGACCTACTCGCCGAACAGGCGGAGCTGCTCGAACTGGCGCATGACGCGATCCTGGTCTGGGATCTCCGCTCGGGCGAGATTCGCTTCTGGAATCGCGGCGCCGAAGAGCTGTACGGCTGGCAACGCGAGGAAGTCCTGCGTCGCACACCGCAAGCCGTGCTCAATACACAGTTCCCGCGACCACTCGCCGAGATCAACGCCGAGCTCGTGCGCGACAAGCGCTGGGAAGGTGAGCTCGTCCATACACGCCGCGACGGCACGCGCGTCGTCGTCGCCAGTCGCTGGGCACTTCAAGTCGATCACGCGGGCCAGCCGCTGTCGGTGCTGGGAATCAACACGGACATCACCGATCGCAAGCGCGCCGAGGCAGCGCTCGAGCACCAGGCACTCCACGACGCCCTGACCGGACTGCCCAACCGTATCTTGTTCCGAGCGCGGCTGGAACGTGCCCTTGAACATGCCGACCGCGGCAAACGCCGTGTCGCGGTGTTCTTTCTCGACCTCGACAACTTCAAAGTTATCAACGACAGCCTCGGGCACCAGGCCGGCGACGAGGTGCTGGTCGAGGTTGGGCAACGCGTGCGCAGCTGCTTGCGCGTAAACGACATTGTCGCTCGCTTCGGTGGCGACGAATTCACCGTGCTGCTCGAGGAGATCGAGGTCGAATCTGAAAGCGATCTCGTCGCCGACCGCATTCTGGACGCACTGCGCGCGCCGATTCGTATCGGCGATCGCGACGTCTTCGTCAGCGCCAGCGTCGGCGTGGCACTCAGCACGCCCCGCCAGTCACGCCCCGACAGCTTGATGCGCAATGCGGATGTTGCGATGTACCAGTCCAAGACCAATGGCAAGGCTCGGCATTCGCAGTATGACGCGCGGCTACAGAAAATGGCTATGGAGCGCCTCGAGCTGGAGACCGATCTGCGCCAGGCGCTGGAGCTCGATCAACTCGAGCTGCACTATCAGCCGATCCTGTCGCTCCAGGATGGTCGCGTCGCCGAAGTCGAAGCGCTCGTGCGCTGGCGTCGGCCAGGTTTCGGTCTGGTCTACCCGACGAGTTTCATCCCCGTTGCTGAAGAGACCGGCCTGATCGTGCCGATTGGTCGCTGGGTGCTGCGCGAGGCATGTCGCCAGGCGGCGGACTGGCGTCGCGATTCAGCTGAGCTGGTGATGAGCGTGAATCTGTCGGCGCGCCAGTTTCGGCATCCAGGACTGCTGGGCGATATCGCAGCCACGCTGGCCGAGACCGGACTCCCGGCGCACTCGCTGAAGCTCGAGATTACGGAGAGCGTCGCGATCGACGATGCCGAGACGGCGTTGGTCAAACTGCAGGCGCTCAAAGCCATCGGCGTACAGCTGGCGATCGACGACTTCGGCACCGGCTACTCATGGCTGGGCTACCTGAAGCGATTCCCGGTGGATGCGCTGAAGATCGACCGTTCATTCATTCAGGGCATGGGCCAGGACTCGCAGGACGCGGCGATCGTCGAGAGTGTTGTTGCGCTGGCCAGGACGCTCCATCTGAGCGTGATCGGCGAGGGCATCGAGACTCCCGCTCAGGCAGCGCATTTGCGCGCGCTCGGCTGCGACCGTGGTCAAGGCTTCCTGTTCGCCCGTCCTCAGCCGGCCGAGGCGATCGGCGCACTGTTGCAGCAGGTCGAACGCCCCGCCGCGTAGCTTCTGCCCGCCCACACTGAGCCTGCACGCCCCGCGGCAGCGTGGGTCGACGTATGCGCGGGCCAATAGCCACTACCATGGTCCGCGATGGCAGGTCGGCTCGCAGGGAAAGTGGCGGTCGTTAGCGGCGCAGGCTCACGCGCCGCGGGCATCGGCAACGGCAAGGCGGCGGCGATTCTCTTCGCTCGCGAAGGCGCCAGCGTGCTGTGCGTCGATCTGGTCGCCGACCGCGCCGCTGAGACGGTCAACTCGATAACGGAGGAACGTGGCACAGCCTCCGCTTGCGAATGCGATGTCTCGAGCCAAGCCGACTGCCAGCGCATGGCGGCAACAGCGGTCGAGCGCTACGGAAGGCTGGACATTCTCCAGAACAACGTCGGCATCCCCTCGGATCAGCCGCTGGCCGACATCACCGAAGATGCCTGGGACCGCGTCATGACCGTCAACGTGCGCAGCATGGTCCTCGCTGCCCAGGCCTGTGCACCGCATATGGCCGCGGCTGGCGGCGGCTCGATCATCAATATCTCGTCGATCGCCGGACTGCGCGCGTACCCCGCGCGCTCGACGGCGTACACGACCAGCAAGGCGGCGGTGATCGGTCTGACGATGGCGCTGGCCGGTCAGCTGGGTGGCCAGCGCATTCGCGTCAATTGCATCGCGCCAGGTCAGGTGTTCACGCCGCTCATCGCCGAACGCATCGACACCCAGGGTCGCGAGCGCCGCGCGACTTCGGGCCTCATCAAAGATGAAGGGACGGCGTGGGACATCGGCTGGGCCGCGGTCTACCTGGCCAGCGACGAGGCGCGCTGGGTGACCGGCCAGGTGCTTACCGTCGACGCCGGGATCACGATCACCATTCCGGGTAATCCGTACGGATAGAGAGGAGTCTTTGCATGGCAATGTCTGGTATGCGCCTCACCCGTCGAGGCTTCGTGCGCACGGTTGGCGCAGGCATGGCGCTGTCGGCGTTCGCGCCGACGCTGCTGGCACCTGTTGGCAGGGCCGCGCCAGCGCGCGCCGCCGCGACACCCGGAGTGCTCGTCGTCGGATTGGTTGCCGAGCCGACCTCGCTCGATCCGGGTCAGCTGACGGACATCAACTCCATGAAGCTCCTGGGCGCCCTGTACGATACCCTGGTCCGCTTCAAGCCGAATTCGTTCGACCTGGAACCGAGCCTGGCGACCGCGTGGGACAGGTCGGCCGACGGACTGCTGTATACCTTCAAGCTGCGCTCCGGAGTGAAGTTCCACGATGGCACTGACTTCAACGCCGATGCCGTCAAGTTCACCTACGACCGGTTGCTCGATCCAACCCACCCGTATGCAGATACCGGCCCGTTCCCGTTTGCACCGGGCTACTACGGCTCCATTGCCGAGACCATCGTCGTCGATCCGCTGACTGTGCAGTTCCGCCTCAACCGCCAGGACGCGGCGCTGCTCGACGCCTTTACGCTGAACACCGGCCGCATCGTCAGCCCGGACGCGGTCAAGAAATCGCGCAAGGATTTTGCCCAGAATCCCGTCGGCACCGGGCCGTTCAAGTTCGACAGCTGGGATCACAACGTGCGCATCGCGCTGAATGCCAATCCCGATTACTGGGACGGCGCACCGGCGCTGCAGCAGATGATCTTCCGCCCGCTCGCCGACGAGCAGACGCGCATTACCGAGTTCCTGTCCGGCGGCGTCGACGTCATCTTTGACGTGCCGCCCGACAACATCGATCAGGTCAAGAAAACCGCCGGCGCCTTGTTCCTGGCGCAGCCTGGGCCACATGTGTGGTGGGTCACGCTGAACACCAAGAAGCCTCCGTTCGACAACGTCCTGGTGCGTCAGGCGGCCAACTTCGCCGTCAACAAAGACGCGCTCACGTTGGACATCCTCAAGGGCACCGGCACACCCGCCGTCGGCCCGATTCCACCGGCCATCACCTGGGCCTATACGGATCAGGTCGCACACTACAACTACGATCCAGATCGAGCGAAGGCGCTACTGCAGCAGTCCGGCGTCCTGTTGCCGATCAACATCACCTTCTGGGTGACGGAGTCTGGATCGGGCATGCAGTCGCCCAAGACCATGGGTACGGCGATTCAGGCGGACCTGGCGGCAGTGGGCATCAACGCCCAGATTCAGACGTTCGAGTGGGGCGCGTTCCTGAACAAGTACGGCACCGGGCTCGCCGATGAAGCGGCGATGGCCGAGCTGTCGTGGATGTTCGACTCCGGCGATCCGGCCCATATGCTGCCCAACAATCTGTACGGTCCGGCGTGTTCGCCGAAGGGATTCAACGGCGGCTGCTATCAGAATCCGGTGGTCGACGGGCTGCTCGAGTCAGCGCTCAAGGTGTACGACCGCGACCAGCGCGGGGCGATCTACAAACAGATTCAGCAGGTCGTCGCGGCCGATGCGCCGTGGATCTTCGTCGACAATCAGATCCAGAACGCGGCCATCTCGACCCGCGTGGGCGGCCTCGATCTGCACCCGTCCTTCTACATGACGTTCCTGAATCGCATCTCGGCGGCCTGAACCTGGCGCGTGCAACGCTATCTCGTCCAGCGGCTCCTGCTCATGGTGCTGGTGCTGCTGGGCGTGTCCTTGCTCGTGTTCGTCGTCACGCGGCTAACACCGGGCGATCCGGCGCGGGTGCTGCTCGGGCCACGGGCGACTGAAGACCAGGTCGCCGTGCTGCGCAGCGCGTACGGCCTCGACCAGCCGTTACATATGCAGTACGTAACGTGGCTAGGCAGGATCGTTCGTGGCGACCTCGGCGAGTCGATCTTGCTCCATCGCCCGGTGCTGGCCGAGGTCGTCGAGCGCTTTCGCGGCACGCTCATCCTCGCCCTGGCGGCGATGGTCATCTCGTTCAGCGTCGGCCTCGTCTTCGGCGTGGTGGCCGCCTTACGCGCGAATACCGTGCTCGACCGCGCCCTGATGAGCCTGGCTCTACTTGGCATCAGCGTGCCGCCGTTCTGGGTCGGCTTGATCCTGATCATCGCCTTCACCCTGGGCCTGCGCTGGCTGCCAGCCACTGGCATGTTCTCGCCAACGGGCGGCGGCGATGCGCCCGACCTGCTAGTGCATCTGGTAATGCCTGCCGTCAGCCTGGCCGTGGTGCCGCTGGCCGTGATCGCGCGCCTCACGCGCGCCAACGTGCTCGAAGTGCTGAACCAGCTCTACGTGCGCACCGCGCGCGCCAAGGGCCTGCATGGGCGCACTGTCGTGCTGCGCCACGTGCTTCGCAACACCCTGATCGGCACCGTGACGATTCTGGGTCTCGAGACAGGTTGGCTGCTCGCCGGCACGGTCTATATCGAGACGGTCTTTGCCTGGCCGGGCATCGGCGCGATGCTCGTCAACGCCATCCTGCAGCGCGACTACCCGCTGGTCCAGGGTGGCGTCCTGCTCGTGGCCGGGATCTACGTGCTGATCAATCTGGGCACCGACGTCCTGTATCTGTACCTCGACCCGCGGCTACGCCATGCCTGAGCTCACGGTCGCACTCCCCGCCCCGCCTGCCGCGTCCGTCGGTTCTTCCAGGCGACTTCGGCTCCTCGACCGGCCGCTCCTGAGCATCGGCTGCGCTCTCGTGCTCTTGATCGTGTTGCTCGCGCTCGCCGCCCCGCTCCTGCCACTGCGCGATCCAAACGTCACCGCCCCGGCTCGTCGACTGTCGGGCGCCGGTGTCAACGGCTACATCCTGGGCAGCGACCAGCTCGGCCGCGACTTGCTGAGCCGCCTGTTGTGGGGCGCCCGCGTCTCCATCACCGTCGCGCTTGTCGCGGCTGGCGTGGCCTTTGTCGCCGGTGGGGCGGTCGGCTTGTTGTCTGGCTTCTACGGGGGCGCTGTCGACAACGTGCTCATGCGCCTGATCGACATCCTGATGGCTTTTCCGTACGTACTGTTGGCCATTGCACTCGTGGCGGCGCTCGGCCCGGGCTTGCTCAATGCGCTGATTGCGATAGCTGTCGTCAACATCTCGTTCTACGCCCGCGGCGTGCGCGCCGCGGTACTTGTCGTGCGCCACATGGCGTTTATCGAGGCGGCTCGAGCCCTCGGCGCGCGTGATATGCGCATCTTGCTCAAGGAAGTGCTGCCCAACGTCGCACCACCGCTGCTGGTCTTCGTGACGCTCAACATCGGCGCCCTGATCGTCGAAACGGCCGGGCTCAGCTTCATCGGCTTGGGTGCCCAGCCGCCGACCGCGGACTGGGGCACCATGCTCGCCGACGGACGCCAGTTCATGATGACCGCGCCGCACGTGGCCGCCATCCCCGGCCTGGCCGTGCTGGCTCTGGTCTGGGGACTCAATATGGTCGGCGACGGTTTGCGCGACATGCTCGACCCGACGCTTGCGCACGCTACCCGCTGACAGGCGCCGATCTTTGACCGCCGGAGGACACTGCGCTAGCCTGGGTGATCGGCACCTGCGCTGTGGGGGACGCAGGCGCACCCTCGCGGCCACAAGGGGGACGGCGCATGGCGCTCGACACGGAACGATCCAGGGTCGCACACCTGCTGCGCCGAGCCAGCTTCGGCTCGACCGAGGCTGAGCTCGAGGACTACGTCGGGCTCGGCTTCAGCGCTGCGCTCGACCGACTCGTCAATTACGAACAGGTGGACGATTCGGCCCTGGAGCAACGCCTCGCCACGCTCCAGATCGACGTCGGCAACGTCGAAGGCGCGCGCCTATGGTGGCTCAACCGCATGCTGTACACGCGTCGTCCGCTCCAGGAGAAGATGGCGCTGTTCTGGCACAATCACTTCGCGACGGCAGCGAGCAAAGTGCGTCTTGCGCCGCTCATGCTGCAGCAGATCCAGCTGTTCCGTGAGGGCGGCATGGGTAATTTCGAGACCCTGCTGCGGCGCGTGACACGCGATCCGGCGATGCTCCAGTGGCTGGACAATCGCGAAAACCGCAAGGGCGCACCGAACGAGAACTACGCGCGCGAAGTCATGGAGCTGTTCACCGTCGGCATCGGCAACTACTCCGAAGATGACATCAAAGAGGCGGCTCGTGCATTTACGGGCTATACCTCGCGCCAGAACCAATACGTTTTCATCCCCGAGGAGCACGACAACGGACTCAAGGCCTTTATGGGCGAGACACGCGCCTGGGATGCCGACGACATCCTGGCCAAGCTGGTCCGCCATCCGGCTACGGCGCGCTACCTCGGCGCAAAACTGTTCCGCTTCTTCGTCCACGATCAGCCCACGCCGGAGACGGTCGAGCGCCTGGCGGGCATCTTTACCAGCACCGGCTTCGACATTCGAGCCGTCGTGCGCGACATTTTGAGTGGCCCGGAGTTCCTGGCCAGTGACGCCTACCATGGCCAGGTCAAGCAGCCGATCGAGCTGGTGTTGGGCGCGCTCAAAGCGCTGGATGCGCAGAACGTCGCACCGGATTTGCCGCAGGTCATTCGGCGCATGGGTCAGGATCTGCTCAATCCACCGGATGTCAGTGGGTGGCGTGGCGGCGCCACGTGGCTCAACTCGAGCACGTTGCTCGAGCGCTTCAATTTCGCCGATCGACTGGCCGGCGTAAACAGTCCGGATGCTGCGTACTTCACCGACATCGCCAGTCAGATGCGCGCACACGACTTGCGCACCGCCGCCGACGTCGTGAACTTCTATGTCAATCTGCTGGTCGACGGCGACACGAGCACGGAGGCGCGTCGAGCATTGGTCGACTACCTCGCCGTGGATGTCTCACCCGAGGACGGGCGGCTCCCAGATGACAAGGTGCGCAGCACCGTGCACCTGGTCATGAGCCTGCCGACCTATCAGCTCAGCTAGAAGGGACCGCTATGTCGTTTACACGTCGCGACCTGCTGAGCAAAGGTGCTCTTCTGGTGGCCTCCGGATTGGTGGCGCCGTCGTTCATCACGCGCACCGCGCTGGCTCTTGCGCAGGCGCAGCAGCCCGCGGGCCGCAATCGCGTGCTGGTCATCGTGCAATTGTCCGGCGGCAACGATGGTCTGAACACACTGGTTCCGTTCGCCGATCCGGAGTATTACAAGCTGCGTTCGTCGCTCGCCGTGCCTGCCAATTCGCTGCTGCCTATCACCGATTTCGTTGGCCTGCATCCGCAGCTGCCTGACTTCAAGGTGCTCTACGATCAGGGCACGCTGGCCATCGTCCAGGGCGTCGGCTATCCGAATCCGAGTCGCTCGCACTTCCGCAGCATGGACATCTGGCACAGCGCCCGGCCGGACAGCTTCGAGCGCTCGGGCTGGCTTGGACGCTACCTCGATGCCTGTCAGTGTGGCCAAACGCAGGCGGTCCCCGCGATCAGCGTCGGCGATCAGCTGAACAGCATGTTCTGGACCGACGCGACGCTCGTGCCGGCGGTCGCGAACATCGGCGCGTTCACGTTTCGAACCGAGACCAATTATCGCAACGATCGGCAGGCGCAGCTCCAGACACTCCAGAACATCTACGCCCAGGCCGGCAACTGGCCAGCCAACGAGACGATGATCCGCAAGGCGACGCTGCGCGCGCTGGCCGGTTCTGACCAACTGCAGGACGCGGCCGCCGCCTACCGCACGCCGGTCCAGTACCCGGTCGGCAATCCACTGGCCAATCAACTGCAGATGGTTGCCCAGGTCATCGCCGGCGATCTCGGCGCCCGGCTATTCTCAGTCCAGATGGGTGGCTTCGATACGCACGCGACCCAACAGGGCCAGCATGAGGGCTTGCTCGGGCAGGTAGCGGCCGCGATCGCCGCGTTCCAGCAAGACCTGGCGCTGATGAATAAGCAAGACGATGTTGTGCTGGTCACGTTCTCCGAGTTCGGACGCCGTCCGCTCGAGAATGGCTCACTGGGGACCGATCACGGCACGGCGGAGCCGATGTTCATCGTCGGCTCACGCGTGCGCGGCGGCCTGTATGGCACCTATCCCAGCCTGGGCGACCTGGACGAAAACGGCGACCTGAAGTTCACCGCCGATTTCCGATCGGTCTACGCCGGAGTCCTGCGCGACCATATGGGCATCGATCCCACGCCGGTCCTGGTCGGACAATTCGAACCACTGAGTGTGCTGCCGCCCGTGACCGCCTGACCTATGCGCTTTCTCTTCCTGGGGTTGACCCTGGCCCTGATGTCGGCCTCCGCGGTCGCCGCGCCGTCAGCGCAGACGCCGCAGTGCTTCGACGAAACCGGCTTCTGCATCGACGACGCCACGTTCCAGTCGTACTTCGCCAATCGCGGCGGCGCGCGCATCCTTGGCTTCCCCGTCTCGCGCACCTTCCGCCTCGAAGGCTTCAACGTCCAATTCTTCCAACGCGTCGTTCTCCAGAATCAGGGCGGCAACGTCGCCCGCCTGAATTTGCTCGACCCGGGCATTTTGCCCGTCACGCACGCCAATCAGTCGGAGTTTCCGGCGCCGGATCCGGGCCTTGCGGCCGACGCCCCGCGGCCCGACGATCCCGCCTATGCCGCGCGCGTCGTCGAGTATCTGCGTTCCGTCTCGCCCGATTCCTGGAACGGTCTTCCGGTCGGGTTTTCTTCCTTGTTCAACACCACCGTACCGGCCGAGGGCGTCTCGCCCGAGATCCGCACGTTGCTCAACCTGGAGATCTGGGGCTTGCCGACGTCGGCGCCAGCCTTCGATCCAGGTAATCGCGGCTTCGTCTACCAGCGCTTCCAGCGCGGCATCATGCACTTCCGCACCGACTGCGGTTGCACCGACGGCATTCTCGTCGGCGACTATCTCAAAACCGTCCTGACCGGTAAGGACCTACCGCCCGACCTGGCCAATGACATGCGTGCGAGTCGATTCTTCGGCCAGTACGCACCCGGCGCAAACGGTTGGGTCGCCCGCCCGAGTGAGCTGACCGATACTGACCTCACCGCGGCATTCGAACCTGGCCGCGGTCAGCCGCAAGTACCCGCAACGGCAACTCCGCTGCCGCTGGCGACGCCCACTCCGGTGCCTGAAGCGCCCACGCCAACACCCATTCCGACCGCGGCTTTGTCAGGTCTGGTGAAGCCAGCCCAGAGCGGCATCCGCGTCGCCTTCCTCGATATCCCACTCGAGACCACGACCGCGGGCGACGGCGCCTACGCCATCGCTGGGATTCCGCTCGGCGAACACTTCCTGTACGCCATGGACGCCAAAGGCCAGGTCAGCGACACCTATCGCGTCAGCCTGAACGCCGCGCTGGTCGCGCTGAACATCGACCTCCAGGAGTTCAAACCGGGCAGTCCTGGACTTTTCGTCGGTCACATCGTGAATGCCAGCGGCGCGCCGGTCTCCGGCGCGACGGTGTGGCGCGTCGGCGGCGCCGGCCGCACCACCTCGGAGGCGCAGGGACTGTTCCGACTGGTCGATACGTTCGCCGACTCCGGCAATCCCAAACCGCCCGACAAGCTCACCATCATCGCCGTCAGTGGCGACCGCTGGGGGCTCCAGTCGTTCGACTTCTCCGGTGGTCCGAACAAGAACCGCCTGGAAGTCAAGCTCACCCATCAGGGTTCCGCACCGGTGTCGCCAAAGCACGTGTCGGACTTCAAGTCCACTGTCTTCGACGCGAACGCCGCGGACGCCTTCACCGCCCGCTGGCCGAACAACGGCTCCGACCTGATCGCCGTCGACGTCGTCGACAAGGACGGCAAACCGTTGCCTGACGGCTCGTTCACCATGAAGAGCACTGGCTGCATGGGCGAGTGCGACACCTTCGAAGGCTCCGGCATCTCGATCAAACTACCGCGCAACATCCCCTTCCGTCTCGCGGTGCGCGGCAAGAACGGCGGTGACCCGGCCAAGCCCGGCTGGGACGAAGCGCAACTCGTCAGTTTTAAATAGAACGGCCCCGCGGTGAGGCGAGGCCATGTGTGCAGTCGAGAAGACCTTTCACCCACCCCAGGTACCACAGGGCGCAACTCTGCCGGTTGTCGAACGGCAGACCCGCCGGCACTAGCGGCCAGCCAGCTAGTATCACAGGACGCAACTCCGCCGGTTGTCATCCTGAGCTTGCGAAGGATCCGCTTGCCGAAACCGCCCCCAGCCCGCGGATGCCTTCGCTGCGCTCAAGATGACAATCGAACGGCAGACCCGTGCCCGCCGGCACCAGCGGCCAGCCAGCTGGTACC
>DASXRR010000087.1:0-9614 GCA_036506475.1 Chloroflexota bacterium | reverse complement strand
GCCAGCTGTGGCAATCGAGCATGGTCGTGATGGCCGACACGACCGGCCTGGCGATGGCCACCCTGGCCGCGTTCGCCGTCGCCCGCTACGCTCACCAGCGCAGGCTGGCATGGCTCCTCGTGGCCACGCTCGCCATCACACTGGCACTACTTAGCCGCTGGATCTACGGCCTGGTGGCGTTGCCCTTGGCCGCCTCGCTGTTGACCAGCCGACCTCCGATGAGGCATGTCACGCTAGGCACCGTGCTGGCCGTGGTCGTGCTGACGCCCGTGCTTGGCCCGTCGCTCCTGGGCCTGGTGCGCGAGCCGACAGCGGAGGCCGTTTTCGCCGGCAACCTGCAGGTCTATACCTGGTCCCCGCTGAACGCCTTCCTGCGCGACTTCGACACGCCCGATGGCCACCTGAGCTACGCGCGTCCCAACGGCCTGTATTTCGCCCTGGCGCCCGCCAACCTGGCGCTCTTCGGACCCCTGCTCGCGCCGGCCATCGCTCTCGGCCTGTTCCAGCTCAACAAGAAGGCAGCCATCCCAATCGTCGGTTGGGCGGCCGTCGTGTACGTCTTCCACGCCGGCGCCCCGTGGCAGAACTTTCGCTTCATGCTGGCCTACGTTCCGCCGCTGGCAATCCTGATCGCCCTGGGCGTGCACTGGACCGCGCACAAGATCGGCACCCGGCTGACGGCGGTCTGGCTCGCCCTGGGCCTCTCCGTGATGCTCTTTGGCGGCACCAGACTCCTGACTGAGTTCGTCGACCGCAATGAAGCCGACGTGGCCCTCGTGAGGTGGACTGAGGCACAGCTTCCAGCGCAGGCACGGCTGCTCACTTTCGGCCCTACGCTCACCTTCAGCCACCGCGGCCACGTGCCCACGCAGGATCTGTTCGATCTGCCTGACCAAGAACTGACCAGGCCAACGCCAACGTATCTGTTAGTAGACGTGCAAAACGTCGAGCAACAGTGGCAAAACAAGCGGCCCGCCGAGCTGTACCACCGTCTGCGCGATGGTCCCGGGCTGCATGCCCTCGGCACCTTTGGCGCTTACAGTCTGTTCAGCGTCGGAACATGAACGTCGGTCTGGTGGTGCCCGGCTTCAGCGCCGATGCCACGGACTGGTGCATCCCCGCCCTACGCCATCTGACGCGCGAGCTTGCTCCTAACGCGCACGTCCGCGTCATCGCCGTGCGGTATCCGTACAGGTGCAGTCGCTACAACATTGAAGGCACTGAGGTCATCGCGTTAGGCGGCGCCGAGGCACGCGGCCCGCGCACGCTGAACCTCTGGCAGCGCACACTGGGCACCGTCGCCGCCGAGCACAGACGGCGTCGGTTCGACGTCCTGCACGCCTTCTGGGCAACCGAGAGTGGCCTACTGGCTGCGCTCGCAGGTCGCGCATTCCGCATTCCGACCCTGGTCAGCCTGGCCGGTGGCGAGCTGGTTGGTCTGCGCGACATTGGCTATGGCGACCAACGCAGCGCCTGGGAACGCCTCAAAGTCAGCGCCGCGCTGCGCCTGGCGCGTGCGGTCTCGGCCGGCTCACGCTACCTGGTGCGCATTGCCCAACACTTCCGTACACCGGTCGAGATGCTGCCACTCGGGGTCGACACGACACTGTTCCGGCCCGCCAATCGCAGTCAGTCTGCCCGCCTGCTGCACGTCGGCACGCTGACGCCTGTTAAAGACCAGCGTCTGTTGCTGGAGGCTCTGGCCGAGCTGCGCAAGCGCGGCGTCGACGTGGCACTCGACATCGTGGGCGATGGGCCGTTACGCGCTGGGCTCGAGGAGCGCGCACGCACCCTTGAACTGGCGGGCGCGGTGCGCTTTCTGGGTGCCGTGGACCACGCCGATCTGGCCAGCATCTACCAGGCCGCCAGGCTGTTTGTGGTCACCTCGCGGCATGAGGCGCAATGCATGGTCGCACTCGAAGCGGCCAGCTGTGGCATTCCGGTGGTCGGCACAAATGTCGGCGTGGTCCCCGATCTGGCGCCCGATGCGACCGTTGCGGTGGGCGATGCATCTGCGTTGGCCCGTGTGCTGCAGGCGACTGCGACATCGTCGTCGCGCGACCTCGTCGAACGCGAGTTCGCGCTCGACGTCTGTGCCCGGGGCTTTCTCGAGTGCTACGCGCGACTCGCGGCCTGACCGGCGCGGCGCTCGCCGCCACATTTCTGCTGTGCTTGGTGTTCGGCGCCGGCGACGTCAGCGAGCCCAGACTGCTAGCGGCACTGCATTGGCTGCTGTGGTGCGCGATCGGGCTTGGCGCCCTGGCCGCCATCGCCTCGCGAACCTACCCACCAGGCACGCTGGTCCTGCCACTTGTGCTCTGGCTGGCCGTGCTTGCGCTGTCTGCATTGGTTGCACCAGTCCATCGGGAAGACGCGCTCACCGTCGTGGCGCGCCCGCTGAGCGGCGCCCTACTGGCCTGGGCGGTACTTGCAGCGGCAAGCACTCGGCGCCGCTGGCAAGGCGTGTGTGCTGCGCTCGCCCTGGGCGGCGCGGGCGTGGCACTGCTCGGCCTTGCGGATCTGGCCGGCGTGGTGCCACTGGCGGCGCTGCACGACACGAGCGTGCCCATAGCCGACGTGCCCCGCCTCAGCTCGCTGCTATCCCATCCCAATGTCGCCGCCAGCGTGCTCGAGCTCACGCTGCCGCTCCTGGTCGCCCTGACCTTCGTCGTACCGCGGACCTGGCGACCTGTTCTTGGCATGCTGCTAGCTGCGCACGTGGCCGCGCTGATGCTGACGTTCAGTCGCGCCGGCATTCTGGCGGCGGCCATCGCGCTGTTTGTCTTCGCGGGCGTCGCTATCCGTCACCACGCGCGACGGCTGGCCCTATCGCTCAGCCTCGCCGCGTTGGCCGGTCCCGTCGGCCTGGCGATTGCCGGCGGGGCGCTTCCGCAAGTCGAACGTCGCCTGGTCGCCGAAGTCGAGCAGGACGGATACCGCGCCACTTACACGGCGCCCGCCGTCGTCGCCGCCGCGCCCGAACAGGTGCTCGACGTCCCGATCCGGGTCACCAATGCCAGCACCAGCCAGTGGTCGGCGCTCGACGATAGTCGCGTCGCGCTCGGCTATCACCTGCTGCGGACTGACGGCACGCCCATCGCATTCGACTGCCCGGCCACACTGCTGCCGGCGGACGTGGCGCCGTATGCCAGCCTGGACATGGTGGCGCGCCTGCGCGCACCGGCCGTTGCCGGGCTGTACCTGGTCGAGTGGGACGCGCTGCGCGAAGGCGTCGCCTGGTTCAGCTGGCGCGGCTCGCCGACAGCGCCGATGGACCTCGTCGTCGAGCCCGCTGCGCCGCTTGGCGTTCAACCGCCCACCGCCCCCGAAGTGGCACTTCCTCGCCCCGCCCGCATCCAGTACTGGACCGCCGCGTTGGGCATGCTGCGTGATCACCCGCTCGTCGGCGTCGGAGCCGACAATTTCCGGTTGCGTTTTACCGACTACTCGGGCATCTCGGAGTCCCATATCGGCACGCATGCCCACAGCTTCTATCTGGAGTCGCTAGCCAACACCGGCCTGGTCGGCTTCGCCGGGCTGGCAGTATTTCTGCTCTCGATGCTGCGGCTGGGGGCGTCGAAACTGGACGGGCCCGACTGGCTCTGGCGTGCCGCGTTGTTCGCCAGCCTGGTCGGCTGGCTAGTGCACGGCTTGCTAGACGACTTCGAGCGATTCTGGCCCGCTCACGTCGCCTACTGGCTGGTGATCGGGCTGCTTGTATGCGGCCGCGGCCGCGGCCAGCGCTCGCACGGCGCCGAGTAGCGTCTCGGGCGCGTCGCCTTTACAGACGAAGGCATCGACTCCCGCGCGCAGCGCGTCGACGCGCTGCTCGGGTCGACCGCTCATGGCAATCGTGCGCAGCCCGGGCGTCGTCAAGCGCAATCGCGTCAGCAGACCGTTGCTCCGCAACCCAGGCAGCTCCCAGTCGAGCAGCACCACCGCCGGATGCGTCCGCCCGATCTCGCCGACCAGCTCGTCGGCGGCCATACTCTCGCCGACTACTTGCACGTCGGGTTCTTGTTCGAGGAGCAGACGGAGTGCGGACCTGACGTGCACGTCGTCATCGGCGACCAGGACTCTCACGCGGTAACGAAGCTCAATCGCAAATTCCCCCGCGGGTGGTGAGCTGGGGGCCGCCGCTGGCTCGGTTTGCTGGCGACCCCGGTCGTCGCCAGTAGTCGAGCCATGCGCTGCTTGCCCCGCAGCAGGTGGCTTTTGACCGTGTTCATCGGCAGATCCATCACGCTTGCGATCTGCTCATAGGAGCGATCCTGGAAGTAGTGCAAGGTCAGCGCCACGCGCTGCTGCAGCGGTAGCTCCGCGAGCGCCGCGCGAACCTCATAGGCTGATTCATGCCATTCGGCGCGCCACTCGGGCTCAGTCCAGCGATCTTCTGAGCTCATCTCGCGCTGTGGCTCGTCCTGGTCGTACGCCTCGATCGAGAACGGCGTCCGGCTTTTGCGCCGCATGGCGTCCAGACACACGTTCACCGTCATGCGATGCAGCCACGTGCTGAACGTCGCACCGTCTCCGCGAAACGTACTGAGCGACTTGATCAGTCTGACAAACGTTTCCTGCGTCAGGTCCGCCGCATCGGTCGGATTGCGGCTGATGGCTAGCGCGAGGCTATAGACCCGGGTCTGGTGGCGTTCCACCAACTGCGCCAGCGCTTCGCGGTCTCCCGACTGTGCGCGCTCGACCAGGCTCTCGATTGCCATCTGCTTGTTGTGTCCCTAAGCATGGCGTTCCGGCCTACTGCTCGACATCGGACGAGGGATCAGTCTTTCACCTGGCCACATGACTAGGCCCGCTCGCGTTTCAGGTGACGAGACGGTGTTGAACTGCGATCGCTACGGCTTCGGTGCGGCTCTGAACGCCTAGCTTGCCCAGGATCGAGCTCACGTGGAACTTGATGGTGCTCCGGCCGACGACCAGACGGTCAGCAATGTCGGGGTTGGACAGACCCTGGACCATCAGCGCCAACACCTCGCGCTCGCGCGGTGACAGATCGTGGCCAGGCAACGGGGCGTGGGTGGCGCGCTGGATCAGCACCTGGGCGGCCTCAGGCGCAAGCGTCGAGCGGCCTTCGCGCGCAGCGCGGATGGCCCGGGCAAGCTCATCGGCGCCAACATTCTTCAGGAGATAGCTCAGCGCGCCAGCTTCAAGCACGTCTTGAACCAGACGGTCTTCGGGAAACGAAGTCAGCGCAATCACCCGAATCTCGGGGAAGCGCTCGCGGATAGCGCGCGTGGTCTGGACGCCATCCATGCCCGGCATCACGAGGTCCATCAACACCACGTCAGGCCGTTCTTCGGCACACAGGCGCAATGCTTGCTGGCCGTTTTCGGCTTCGCCAACCAGCTCCAGATCATCGGCAACCGAAAGGAAGGCGGCCAGCCCCGAGCGCACCATGGCGTGGTCGTCGACGATGGCGATTCGCGTTGCGCGCTGTTCGATCACGGTCGTGTTGCTACACCCTCCGCCAGCGAGCGCTGACGCGTGTTCCAGCCCCCAGGCGACTCTCGATCCGCAGTCGCGCCCCGATGGCTCGGGCGCGCTCGTGCATGATACCCACACCTAACCGCCCAAGCGGCATCGACTTCGGATCGAACCCGCGCCCATCGTCCTGCACGCGCAGATTGACCGAGTCGATGGTCCAGCGCACGCGCACCTGGACCCGACTCGCCCCGGCATGCTTGCCGACGTTGTTCAGCGCTTCCTGGGCAATCCGGTACAGCGCGATCTGTACCTCGGCCGGCAGTGCCCACTCCTGACCATCCAGCTCGACGTCGACGATCGCGTTGGCGCGGCTCGTCGCCGCCTCGCCCAACTGACGCACCAGGTGCCCGAGCGGTGTCTCGACCAGCGCCGCCGGCCGCAGCTCGAGCAGCAGCGTGCGCATCTCGGCCAGCGCGCCGCGCGTGAGTCGGCGCAGCTCTTCCAGGCGCCGCCGCGCCTCGCCCGGGTTGCGCTCCCACAGGCGCGGGACAACCTCGGCGATCAAGCTCGCCGAGAACAGTGTCTGCGTGACCGCGTCGTGCAGCTCGCGCGCCAGTCGCTGTCGCTCTTCGGCGGTGGCTACTTGCTGCGCCTGCTCGAACAGGCGTGCGTTTTGAATGGCCAGGCCAGCGCGCTGGGCGAGCGCCGTGACCAACCGCCGTTCCTCCTCCGTCACCGGGTGCCGCGTACAAAACGCTGCGCCAAACAAACCGAACATCTGGCCACCGACCGTGATCGGCGCCGCGACGACGGCCTCGATGCGCTCGCGCTCGACGATCTGGCGCAGCGTCGTCGACATGCGTGGATCGGTGCGTGTGTCTTGGACGGTGAGGACGTTCGGGTCGCTGCGGTCGTCGAGCACCAGGTCGATGCCGGGCACCAACGGTGTAGCGATGGTCTCGGCGCCATAGCCGCGTGAGGCGGCCACGATCAGCGCCGTACGCTCGGCATCCCAGACGTGGACTGAGGTCTTATCCGCCCCGAGCACGTCCGTTGCAACGTTGGCCAGGGCCTGCAAGACATCGTCCAGCCGCAAGGAGCCGTGCAGCGTCTGGTCGGCCAGGTAGAGCGCTTCGAGCTCGTGCAAGCGCTGCTGCGACTCGGCGAAGACGCGCGCATTCTCGATCGCGACCGCGGCGCGGTGCGCCAGCGCGAGCAGCACGCGCTCCTCGTCGCCAGCGAGGGTCCTGGCCTGCAGGTAGTTGACGCCGAAGACGCCGAAGACTTCGCCGTTCACCTTGATCGGCACGTGCAGCAGCGAGCGGATGCCCTCGGCGTCGGTGATGCGGTGGGCCACACGTGGATCGGTCGTGGCATCTTCGACGGCCACGGGTTGGCCAGTCCTGGCGACGATTGTGGTAACCCCCTCGCCAGGTTTGTGCGCCATGGCGGCGACGACTTCGGGCTTGAACCCGCGGGTCGCACCAGGGATCAGTTTCTCGTGGTGCTCGTCCCATACCAGCACCGAGGTCATGTCGGCCTGGAGCACGTCGCTGGCGACGTCGACCAGCGCTTGCAGCACCTCTTCCAAGCGCAGCGATCGATACAGCACCTCGTCGGCTCGATACAGCGCCTCCAGGTCGCGCGAGCGCTGAATCGAGTGCGCGTGCAGGCGCGCGTTCTCAATCGCCAGCGCGGTCTGATCGGCGAACGCCTCGGCCAGCCGCACGTCTTCGCGACTGAACTGGCGCGGGCGGCGGTAGTAGAGCGTGATCGCGCCCTGCATGCGCCCACGCACGGACAGTGGCACCGCCAGCAGGCCGCGGTAGTAGCGGGCGATGTCGCGTACACGCGGCAGTGTGGGCGCGAGCTCCGCGCCCGGGTAGCCCACCCTGAGCAGCTCCAGGAAGCCGACGCGCTGCTCGACCAGCGGCGCCGGCTGCTGTTGTTCGGGGGTGACTGCCAGCATGTCCGGAACGGCTACCGTTTGCCCGCGGGCGACGGCGAGACCGGTGACCGCGGTACCGACCGGCAGCTTGGCCGGCACGATGTCCGACACCAGCGCGCGCGACGCGCGCACGGTCAGCACACCCTGCTCGCCATCTCGACCGTCGAGCAGCAGGATGCTGCCGGCGTCGCTGCCGAGCAGGTCGGCCGACTGCGCGAGCACGCCGTCCAGGATCTCGTCGAGCGAGCGCGTCGAGTTGACCACGGCCAGCAAGTCGCGCATGCCCTCGGCGACGCGGCGGCGGCGCTCGTTTTCGCGCATGCGCTGCTCCGCTTCCGCGTGCAGGCGCGCGTTCTCGATGGCCAGTGTGGCCTGCTGGGCGAACGTCGCGGCCAGGTCGACCTCTTCGTCGGAGAAGACTCGGGGCTGACCGTAGAACAGGCTGAGCGCGCCGAATGAGCGGCCACGCACGACCAGTGGCGTCGCGATAACGGCCCGGAAGCGTGCGGTGAGGCGGCGCACCCGCGGCTCCACGGTCGGCTCGAGATCGGGATCGAGTCGCGCACCCATGCGTACCACACGGCCGTAGCCGTTGTGCTCGGCGAGCACCGAATCGCTGGCACGCGACGTGTCGTCGGTGAGCGCCTCGAGCAGGTCATAGCAGACCAGGGTGCGACTCTGGCCGACGGACAGGCCGGTCGTCGGCGAGCCGACGCGGATCTCGAGCGCCAGCTCCGATTGCTCCATGCCATGCGCGGCGCGCACGCGCAGCAGCTCGCCGTCGTCGGTGTCGCGCAAGTAGACCGCGCCCGCGTCGCAGCTCAGCAAACGGCTGGCCTGTTGCAGCACCTCGCCCAGGATTTCATCGAGGTCGTGGTTCGAATTGACCACGGCCATCAGGTCCCGCAGGCCTTCGGCGACACGTTGGCGGCGGACGATCTCGGTCAGTCGCTGGTCGGCCTGAGCGCGCAGCCGCGCGTTTTCAATCGCCAGCGCTGCTTGCTGCGCGAAGGCGAGCCCGAGGTCGACCTGGCGGGCGTCGAAAGCGCGCTTCTCGCGGTAGTACAGGACGAGCGATCCGTACGTTGTCTCGCGCGCCGAAAGTGGCACCGCGGCCAGCGTGCGGTAATTCTCGGCGATGAGCCGATTGCGCTCCTGGTGCTCGAGGTTGCGCACCGAGATTGGGCCCGGGCGGACTACTTCGAGATACGCGCCGCGATCTTCGAACTGGCCGTCAACCGTCGCCGAGAACGGCTGCAAAAGCGCCGCCGGGAAGTCCTCGGCGACGACTGCGCGCTGCTTGCTCACCGATAGCCCGACGATCGGGAAGCCGACCGGTACGGTCGGGCTGATCATTTCCTGAGGCAAGCCGTGGGCGGCCTTCAGCAACAACGTGTCGGTCTGCTGCTCGTCGCGCAGATAGAGCACGGCACCATCGGTACCCAGCACGTGCTGCGCCTGGACGACCAGGTAGCCCAGGATTTCGTCCAGGCCTCGGCTGGAGTTGACGATGGCCAGCAGGTCGCGCAGCCCGGCGTCGGTCATGCGACGCTCAGCAGACAAATCGGACGTCGCGGCCATAGGCGGCCGCAAGTCTATCCGCTCAGGCCCGTAGCGGCCAGGCACTCACGTCTATCGACTAAAGAGCCACCACGCCCCGAGGACGATGACCGCCAGTACGAGCAGCGCGACGATGCCCATCGGCCCAGCCAGCGCGCCGCCGCCGCCACCCCCGCTGAAACTCACCATGCCGTTAGCTATTGTCCGGCGCCGCGAACGCTAGGGCAAGTACCAGGGGTCGGGGGTCAGGGTTTCGCTCGCGCCACGGCCGAAAGCCGCCGTCAGTGCACGCGCCGCGCGCCGGCCCGTTTCCCTTCGGGAGGTTTGGGGGCTGAGGCGGTCCGACCCCTAGCTACCGACCCCCGACCCCCGACCCCTGACCCCCGACCCCCGACCCCCGATCCCCGACGTGGCAAGATCAGCTGGCAGGAAAGGGACCAAGTTGTCGGAGCAATCACGAACCCTCGCCGACGATCCGTTCAGTGGTCGGTACCCAACGAGCCACGAACGGATGACGGGACTGCCCTGGGATGCGTCGTACCACGATGGCCCCGCGCCCTGGGATACTGGCCAGCCGCAGCCAGCGATAGTGCGTTTGGCATCCGCAGGTGGATTCGCCGGTGCGGTGCTCGATGCAGGCTGCGGGACCGGCGAGAACGCTCTGCAC
>DASXRR010000086.1:0-4981 GCA_036506475.1 Chloroflexota bacterium | reverse complement strand
ACATCCCCGGGCGGCATGCCGGGCGGTCTGCCCTCTGACGCGCTCCGTCACGCGCTGGCCGCCGAGGAATTCGGACGCTCGGCGGGTCTGCCGGAGTGGTGTGGAGTTCGAGATTACTCAAACGAGGGCCCTGGCAGCGCTCGCGTTGCCGGCCCGAGTGACTCGGTGGACGACCATCGTTGTGGCTTCGCTGTAGGTCGTCATTTCGATAGGCAATGCGATCAAGCGGAACCTGGGTCTTTTTACGTGGCATTTGCAGCCATCGTCGAGGTGGCTCTCCTCGCGCTAACAACACGGTATGCATGGCAGTGGCCAGCGACTGAAGCGCGCGATTCCGAAGCGTTCCAGCGAAGCGACCTCCAGACACTGATTGGGTCGCGCTGGCATCAAATGTACTGGAAGCGCTTCACAATCAGCGTTCATTTCGACCCAGACCGCGGCAGCCCCGGCGTGGCCGCAGACCTGATCGCGTGCTGTGATTCTGGAGGAACAGCATCATGACTCGTCTGACGACACTCAATTTCAAGAACCCGGTAGGCCAGGCCTTCTGGATCATGCGTGTCACATTCACCGTCGCGCCGATCCTGTTTGGTCTCGACACGTTCTTCAACATTATGGTCAAGTGGACCGATTACCTGGCGCCCTGGATTCCCAACCTCATCCATGTCAGCCCCCAGACGTTCATGTACGGGGTGGGCATCGTCGAGATCTGCGCGGGCATCCTCGTCGGCCTGTGGCCACAGTATTTCGCGTACGTTCTGACGCTGTGGCTGTGGGGCATCATTGGCAACCTGCTCACCACGGGTGAGTACGTAGACATCGCGCTGCGCGACTTCGGCTTATCGATGGGCGCGCTCACGCTGGCTCGCCTGGCACACGCCCATCAGATGGAGCGCCACGGACAACTCCAGACGGCGCCGGTCGTGGCCGAGGCGGAGCGGGAACTGGCCGGCAGCCGACGCTAGTCTGAATAACCGGCTGGTGCGCCCTGGCAGCACGGCGCACCAGGCCGGCGGTGCGCGGCTTCACCGATTCTGTCCGCACTGAGCTTCTGCCACGATGGCAGCCACCCTCGGTTGACGATGCTGCAGCTTCCCCGCGGTAAGCACTCGGCTGTGCCTCCCCCTGGTCAGACGCACTCCACGGTTTCCACCGGCGCACCATGCCGACCCGCGGATTGCTGACGCCAGCTTGTTGGACATCTGAAGCCGCGCTTTCGGTGTGGTGAGCGAACCTGCCCGCGGCGCACCTTCGCCGAGCACGTGCTCTCATTCGTTCCGTCGCGGACGCCGCTACGCACCATTCTCGTCGACGCAACCGCGCATAACGTCCCCGGCCTTCTTGGATGACCCGTCGGCTGAAGACACTGTGAGCTGGCTACGCGAACACCCTGTCGCGAAGATCGTCTGCCGCGACCGAGATGGCGCATGTGCCAGCGCGGCCACGCGTGGTGCTCCTGACGCTTGGCGATCTGCTCCTCGACGACGTGGTGGGAGTCGGAGAGCGCCGTGCGAAGGCACCGGAACACGCGATCAGAAAATCCGGGGTAAACCTAACCGTCCACCTGCCGGAGTGAGCGAAGGCACCGGTTTACCGAGCTTGAGGACTCCGGAAAGGCTGTGCGCAACGCCATGCGGAGGCAAATCATCCGCGCTCGAGTGGAAGACGATGATTTCGTGGACGCCCGCGTCGGCGATCTCCGCTGCGCGACGCCGGAGTGATCGCACGTGCAAGTTGCACACGGGGCAGCCAGTAAAGCGGCGGAACTGCACGCGGACCAGGCGATCTGGATCGGGTACGTCGAGGGCGGCGCCGGCGACGCTCACGAGCTGGCGCCGGGTAATAACATCGCCAGCGGTGCGCTTGCGAGCGGCTCGTCCCGGGCCGCACGGGACAGGTGGCGGGGTCGCCACCACGTTGAGGGAACCGTTCTGCTGAGCATGAGACGCCCCGTCCCTTCTCCAAATATCGCAACATGGAGTTGCATTGCCAGTTGAGGGCGGGCCGCGGAGGTCGATTGGCCGCGGCAGGAACCTGCGTGCATGATCGGGAGCGAGTCCGCGCCAGCGCGACGCTCTCGGTGGCTTCGCGGTGTGCGACTGTCTCGAAGACTGCTGCCCGCGGGCACGACCGACGACGCGATCCTGCTGCTCGTCGCGCGCGCCGTGCGAGCTTTCGGCGACGGCTTCGTCAGCGTCCTGTTGCCCGTGTACCTGCTCGGCCTCGGGTTCGACGCGGTGGCCGTCGGAGCGCTCAGCACATCGACTCTGCTCGGCTCGGCAGCACTCACATTGTTGGTGGGCTTGCAGGCCAATCGCTTCGGCCGCCGCGGCTTGCTCCTTGCCGCGTCGGTGCTGATGGCGGCCACCGGTCTCGCCTTCGCGACAGTGCATGCGTTCTGGCCGCTGTTGTTGATCGCGTTCGTGGGCACGCTCAATCCGTCTTCCGGCGACGTGAGTGTGTTCCTGCCACTCGAGCAGTCACTCTTGCCGCAGACGGCCACCGCGAAAGCGCGCACAGCGCTGTTTGCCCGCTACAGTGTCGCGGGCACACTCGCCGCGGCCGTCGGTGCCTTGTGCGCGGGCGTACCGGCGGTGCTCGCCGCCCACACACCACTTGACACAACCGGCGCGGTGCAGGTGCTGTTCGTCGTCTATGGCTTGCTCGGCCTGGTCGCTTTTGCACTCTACCGCCGACTCTCGCCCACGGCGGAACCACGGCGCGTAGAGCAGGCACCTTTGCGCGAATCGAAACGGACGGTCTTTACGCTGGCCGGCCTGTTCAGCCTGGATGCATTCGGCGGCGGACTCGTCGTCCAATCGTTGCTTGCGCTGTGGCTCTTTCAGCGCTTCGATCTCTCGCTCCAGTCGGCGGGCAGTCTCTTCTTCTGGACTGGTGTCCTGGCTGCCGTCTCATTCTTGCTGGCGGTTCCGTTGGCCGAGCGGTTCGGTCTGATCAACACAATGGTCTACACGCATCTGCCCTCGAACGTTCTGCTGGCATTGGTGCCCTTCATGCCCAATCTGCCGCTGGCCATCGCGCTTCTCCTTGCGCGCAGCGCGCTGTCGCAGATGGACGTTCCGACCCGCGCCTCCTATGTCATGGCCGTGGTGCCGCCCGCCGAACGCCCGGCTGCAGCCAGCGTGACCGCCGTCCCGCGCAGTCTCGCCAGCGCCCTCGGACCTCTCCCGGCCGGCTTTCTACTCGCTCTGTCGCCCTTCGGCTGGCCCCTGGTCATTGCTGGCGTTCTGAAAGGCGCGTACGACGTATTGCTGCTAGCAATGTTCGCCCGCGTCCGGCCGCCAGAGGAGCAGACCTAACGGCTGCCACATCGTTCCCTCAGCGCGCTCGTTGGCCGTGGTCATACATAAGCCAACGCCTCGCGGACGGTAATTCGCGAGGCGCGGCTAGCTGCCGCTTCAGTGGCCAAAACGGCACCGAGGATAGCTATGGCCGTCCAGATGACGATCGCTGGCAACGAGATCCGGAAGGGCAGCGGTGCCGAGAAGAAAAGGTTGCCGAGCCCGGCACCCAGCAGCGCGGTAAGTCCGAGAGTTGGGACGACTGCCACGAACACGCTCGCAAGGGTCAGGAAGACGCCTTCGGCCGTGACGATGCGGCGCACGCGAGCCGGTCGTGCGCCAATGGCGCGCATGACGCCAAACTCACGAGTTCGATCGAGGATATTGGCGCTCATCGTCGAAGCCAGGCCGATACCGCCGATCACGCCCATGGCGACGGCGATTGCCACCACGATCGTGATGATTGGTCCCAGATGGCCTTCACTGATGAGCTCGCGACGACTGATCGAAGCCGCGGACGCGACCTCGATTCGGGCATCGGTGAGCGTTCGGCCGACGGCATCTGCGACCGTTGCGCGGCTCTGTTCATCGTGGCTGCCGGTGACCAGACGCAGCTGATTCACCCGTTTCGGCTGCGCTGTAGCCTGGGCAAATCCATCAGCGGTCGTGTACGCGGCGCCACCACCGCCTCGTTCTTCGACGACCCCGATGAGCCGCCAACTGGTGCGCTGTCCACTGACCAACAGCTCCAGCGTCTCACCAGTCCTGAGATCGGGGACCGTGTTGGTACGGGCGATCTGGTTGAGCACGACTGCTCCGGTTTCACCAGGCTCCAGCCACCGGCCTTCCAGCACCCTGGGCGGTACGAATGTGCTGGTTTGGTCCGGAATCGCGATCGTTGAGACGCGGCCGTGTCCCTGGTCGGGGTACGTGCGTGTGATAGGGATCTGACCCGGCCCAGCAAGCCCCGTTGGAACGACGTTCAGACCTTCAACGCGAGTCACTCCAGGCACCTGCAGAACGACGGTGGCGAGCTCATCCAGAGGGGCAGGACGGCTTAGTAGCACGTCGACATCCCACATGCTTAATCGCGCCTGCTCTTGCTCGATCGCCTGAACACTGGCGCTCAACGACATCCCTGCGACGAACACCGTCCCGGCGCAGCCCAGCAGAGCTACCGCGAGCAGGAATCGGGCGGGCCGTCGCACCGTGTTCCGCAGCGCCATGAGCAGGCCACGGTCGAGGCGGCGAAAGCGACTCAATCGTGCCAGCACGGCAGCGGCCACACTGGCAGCCGAGCCGACGCCACGATGATCGATCGCGGCGCGAACTGTGGTGTGGCTAGTCCTCAGCAGCGGCACGAGTGCCATCAGTGGTGGCAGTCCGATGCCGACGATGAGGATCGCCACGTACAACCACCACGGCGCGTCAAGGCTTGCGACCTGTATGCCCAGGAAAGCGAAGACCTGGCTGAGGAGCGTGCGGCCGATCATGATCGCTGGTACGAGTGCCAGCAGCGTGGCAGTCGCGGCAACCAATAGCGTCATCGTCAAATACATGCGGGCGACGTGCCCGGATCGCGCACCGATCGCTTTCATGATCCCGATCTGTGGGATCTGCTGCGTGAACAGGCCGTTGAGCATGTTGGCGACCAGCAGCGCGCTGAGCAGCACGGCGGC
>DASXRR010000085.1:0-7134 GCA_036506475.1 Chloroflexota bacterium | reverse complement strand
TCCTTCCGAAGGAAGAATGGCCGGCGCGCGGCGCGTGCAGTGACGGCGGCGTCGGGCCGACGGCGTTCGCCGACCCCCGACTGCCGTTCCCCGACCCCCTACTGGAGGACCAGGTTGTCGAAGTTGGTGTCCCAGCCGTTGGTGCTGCCGACGGTCACCGAACTACACGTGCCGGTCCAGCCCGTGGCGATGGTCAGTTGGGTACGCGCGGCAAGGTTGATACTGACCGTCGGTAGGCCGGCGCAGGACAAGGTCACGGTAGTGCTCGTCGAGCCGCCGTTGTAGGCGTCGATCTGGATCACCCGCTTGGCCGTGGGCAGTGTGAACCCGGCGGACGTCGGACCAGCGCCGTTGAAGCCGATGCTGTTGGTCCGGAAGGCGCCGTACGGGCCAGACAGGTACCACAGGCCAGTGCCCCAATCGACCACGCCCGTCGGATACTGGCCATTCAGTGGCCGGTTCGGATTCGACAGGTCGTCGAAGTTGATCGCGCCGGAGCCCTGCGAAGGCCCGTTGTCGAAGGCCATGTTGTCGAAGTTGGTGTCCCAGCCGTTGGTGCTGCCAATGCCGATGCTGGTACACGTGCCAGTCCAGTTCGAATTGATGGTCATCGATTGGTGTGACGCCAGCGCCGCGGTGACGGTCGACTGGCCTGGGCACGTCAAGGACACGGTAGTCGTCGTCGTCCCGCCGTTATAGGCATCCAGGCGCACCAGTCGCAGCGCCCGCAGCAGGTTGAAGGCTTCAGATGTCGGACCGCGGCCGTTGAAGCCAACACTATTGGTCGTGAAGGCGCCGAATGGCCCGGACAGGTACCAGTTGTTCTGACCCCAATCGATCACGCCGGCCGGATACTCGCCGTTCAGGACGCGGTTCTGGCCGGAGGCGTCGTTGAACGTGACGGTGAAGCTGGAGCCGGTCGGCGCAGTCGCCGACGGAACGGCGGTCGGCGTATTCGTCGGCGCAGCCACTTGCGTCGGCGTGGGGGTCGGCGTCGGCGGGCCGTTATCGATGATCAGGTTGTCGAAGTTGGTGTTCCAGCCATTCGTGCTGACGAACGTGACGTTGTTGCACGCGCCGATCCAGCCCATCGGAATGGTCTGTGTTTGGCCTGGCTGGAGCGTGACCTGCGTCGCGTTGGTCCCGTTGCAGCGCAGCGTGATAGTGCTCGCCGCTGAGCCACCGTTGAACGCGTCGACCTGGATCAAGCGCTTCGGCGAGAAATAGCTGAATGACGCGCTGGTCATGCTCGGTCCGTTGAAGCCGATGCTGTTGGAGCGGAACGAGCCATACGGCCCCGACAGATACCACTGATTCGTGCCCCAATCGATGACGCCCGCCGGGTACTGGCCACTCAGCGCGCGATTCGGGTTCGAGAGGTTGTCGAAGTTGATCGTCTGTGACCCTGCGCCGGCCACCGTGGGCACCGGCGTGGCCGTTGGACCGGTCGGCGTCGACGTCGCGGGGGCGACTGTGGGCGTGCGGGTCGGTGTAGGCGTACTGGTCGCAGCCGCGACGCCGGCACTGGCGTACCAGTTGCCAATGGTGACGCCGATTGGCCCCTTGGCCTGGTCGGTCAGGTGGCCGATGTCATCGGCGTAGTCGCCACACGTGCGCACCGTCGGCGCGATGCCGGCCACGACCGTGCCGCCGACCATGCGCGAGATGGCCGTGTTGATATACGGAAAGTTATAGCTCGCCCGAACGACGTTGCCGTTGAACGTGCACTGGCTGCCATTCGGGCCGCCGACGACCGGCTGCAAAATGATCGTGCGCACGCTCGCGTACTTGTTGCGCAGGTTGGTCATAGCCAGCTGGGTCTGCTGCACCCAGTAGTTCGGATCGTTGTTGAAGTCGCCGCTGATGTTCAGCAGCGCCCGGTCTGGCGCGCTCGAGTTCTGGGCGCAGCCGTCGACCAGGTTGCTGTCGTTGGTCCAGCCCTCGTAATTGGGATCTGCCCAGTTGCCGATGCTGCCGCCACCGACCCAACGCAGTTCCCAGCGATCGGACGTGTCCGTGCTCTGAAAGCCGCCGAAATACCACTGCATCGTCTGGCTGAAACCGACGATTTGCGTGCAGACTGGCGACGCCTGCTGGGCGTCGGCCACAAAGGCGCTGTTCGCCTGGCCGAGTGCCGCAAGCACGATGAGCACGAACAAACACGCGCACAAGGCACGCAACTGTCCGCGTGTCATGGTCGAACCTCCGCTCAGCAGAGTGAGCTAGAAATGTCGCCAACTGAAAGGCAGAAGGTGTACCGAACGGTGCCGGATTGATTGCACATCCTGGTTACGGAGACGATCGGTCCTGTAACGCGACGCAACATGACGTGGTTACGATTGCAGGCTGACAGTATCAAAATTGGTATTCCAGCCGTTGCTACTGCCAATCGTCACGTTCGCACAGGCCGCAGTCCATGCCGGCCGGAGCGTTGTCGACTGGCCTGCGCCGAGGCTTACGGTCAACGTCGGCTGTCCTGCGCACACGATTGTTAACGTCGTGGGGCCCGTGCCGCCGTTATAGGCATCGACCGACACCAGGCGCTGTCCGTTCAGGATGCGCAGCGTCGCGCTGGTTGGGCCGGCGCCGTTGAAACCCACGCTCTGCGTCTGGAAGGCACCGAATGGTCCCGAGAGATACCACGCGTTGCTCCCCCAGTCGATCACGCCGCTCGGATACTGGCCGCCGAACGTGCGGTTCGGGTTGGTCAGGTCGTCGAAGGTGACCGTGACCGAGCTGCCCGAGCCGCTCGTCGGCGTCGGCGTGGCTGTCGGCGCGGCCGTGGTGCCCAGGACAACGCTATCGAAGTTGGTGTTCCAGCCGTTGCTGCTGCCGATGGTGACGTTGGCACATGCGGCGGTCCACGATGGCCGCAGCGTCGTTGTCTGGCCGGCACCGAGGCTCGACGTCAACGTCGGCTGTCCAGCGCACGCCACGGTGAGGGTCGACGGCCCAGAGCCACCGTTGTAGGCATCCAGCGACACCAACCGCGAACCGTTCAAAATGCGGAAGCCCGCAGTGGTCGGACCAGAGCCATTGAAGCCCACACTCTGCGTGCGGAAGGCGCCGAAGGGGCCCGAAAGGAACCAGGCGTTAGTGCCCCAATCGATCACACCCGATGGGTACTGGCCGCTGAACGGCCGGTTCGGATTCAGGAGATCGTCGAACGTGACGGTCTGCGAGCCAGCGACGGGCGTTGGGGTGGCCGTTGCCGGCGGCACAGGCGTGCGTGTCGCAGTCGCCACGGACGTCGGCGTGCGCGTGGCCGTGGGCGTATTCGTGGGCAGCGAGCCACCGCTGCCGGGCAGGGCCATGGCCCCCACGCGGTAGTAGTTGGCCGCCTGTTCGCGGAAGAAACCGCCATCGTCGTCGGCGTTCAGCGAGGATCGATCGTTACCGTTGATTGGGGCCGGATTGGTCACGCCGTCGTGCGCCGCGTCGCAGAAGCAGGTCGGTCCGTCGGCCCCGCGACCAAACAGGAAGGCCACCACGCCGGCCTGGGCATAGCCGTTCAGGTTGGCGCGGCTCGAGTCTTCGAGCAGCCATTCGACCTTGTTGTCCTGATAGTGCTCCCAGGTGTTGTTCTCGGCGCGCATGCGCGTGTTGCCGACCGGGATTTGCCAGAAGGCCACGCGCTTCTGGGCCACGCTCACGAAGCGACTGATGAACAACTGGTTGCGGCTAAAGTCGCCCGGCTGCCACCAGGCGTTGGTGTCGCCGTACTGCAAGCGCTTGAAGTCAGCATCGCGATCGCCGAACTCGGCGAAGGCGATGTCGAAGCCGCTGTTCAGTGAGTTGTAGAAGTTGCCTGCTCGGGTGCCGAGATCTGTCACCGTCTGGTTGTCCGGGTCTGAGTACAGGATGTCGTTGCCGGTGCCCCATACGCTCAGGTGGTAGGCCAGCACGACGTTGCGGCCATAGGTGTCCCGCAAGCGTTTGACGGCCTGCGCGACACCAGCCACAGTGTTCGGCAGCCCCGCCAGCTCACCCATCCCGGTTGACGCAACCTGGGCCGGCACGGTGGCCGCGTTGTCACCCGTGGCGCGCTGTTGCATAAAGCCCCACAAGTCGGGTTCGACATGCAAGACAACCAGCGTGTTGGGGAATGCGGCGGCCTTCTGGAAGAACAGACGAACGTCGGCGAAGTACTTCTGCATCGTCTGCGTGTTCTGCAGGTTGTTGAAGTCGGCGTCGCCGTCGTTCTGACCGTCGTTCGGGCCGGACTGACGGATCTGGTAATAGGTGAAGACGGGCGTGATGCCGTTGGCGATCGAGTCCTGGATATAGAAGGTGGCGAAGTCGCCGTTGGCGTTCCAGGTTGCCCAACCGCGCTCTGGGCTGTGGTTCACACCGCCTGCCAGGTACTGGTAGCGGAACCCGAAAGCAGCGGTCTGGCGCATGGTCGGCGCGCCGCCGGGTCCGTCGCCCATGCCCAACTGCATCGTGTTCGGCCAATTGGCTGGCAGCGGCGGTAGGGCCGCTTGGGCCTCGGCCGGTTGGCTCGTGTCAGCTGGTGCCAGGACCAGCGTGGAGAACAGTGCTGCGCCAAGAAGCAGGCTGAGCCCGCTCGTGTGGGTACGAAGTCGCACGTCGAGCCTCCCTGATCTCTTGTCCGAGCAAGGATAGGGCCGACAAATCGCAGGGTAGGGTTACGTGTTCCCCAATCGAGGCACGAACGAGTTACGCGCGGTTACGCGCCGGCGGCTTCTTGGATCGTTTGGACGACCGCTCGGGCGTTGGCCACGCCGTCGAACAGGCGCTCGGCTCGTGCTCGACCAGCGACGCCCTGGCGAAGCCGCAGCGACCTGTCCGAGACGAGCGTATCCAGAGCGCGGCCGAGGTCGCATGGATCGTTTGGCGCGATCAGGAAGCCCGTTTCGCCGGGGACCACGATATCGGGCGAGCCACCCACAGATGTCGTGATGACGGACAGGCCAGCAGCCATCGCTTCGACCGAGGCGATACCGAAGCACTCGCCCAGGCTTGGCAAGGTGAAGATGTCTGCTTCGGCGAATAGGCGGCGCGCTTCTGGAGTGTTACCGGCGACGCCGCGATGGACACGCACACCTGGCTCGGGCGCGATAGTAGCGCGCGTTACCAGGTCGAGCTCACACCGGCCGCGGCCATGCTTACGGAACCAGTCGAGAAGCAGGTGGCCGCCCTTGCGTTCAAAGTCGCCGCCGACGAACAGCACGCGCGGCAGCGTCTGACGGCCGTTCCGCGGCCAAGCCGGCCACACCCGCAGGTCCACTCCCGGCGGGATCACTTTGACGCGCCCACCTTGAACGCCATAGTCGGCCACGAGCGAGTCCTTGACCCAGCTGCTCCACACAATGATGCGTTTCGCCAGGCCGAACGTCCGTCGATTGATCCAATGTTTGGCCACTGCAACCACGCCGTTGCCGTCGGCCGCGTGGTCATAGAAGACGCCAAGCTCGTCGTACTGCCTCGGCGTCACGTCCAAACTCAAGACGGAGGGTGTACGGGCCAGCAAATCCCACTGGAACACGGCTGGCTTCTGGGTATGGAACAGCAGCGCATCCAGCGGTTTGCGGCGTAGGCCTTCGCGAACCTGCAAATACCCGCGCATCGTGCCGCTGACACGAGCCGGAATCCTGGGCAGGCGCTCCAGGCGCCCGTTGCCCGCGTAGGTCACTTCAACCCAGTACGGGTCGATCGACGCCTCGCCATCGACCACCTGGCGCAACGTCTGGTAGTGGCTCACGTGGCCCAGCACCTGCTCCATCACGAAGCCAGTGCGCAGTCGAGCAGTCATGCCGGCGGCACCGCCCAGGCGGCGACCATGCCCCACACCGGCTTGGGCCCGCCGAACTCGTCGCTCGCGCCCTGCCAATAGAGAAGGTTAAAGATGCCGCTTAGCGCCAACCGCGCCGGGCCGCGCAGACCAAACTGATCAGCCGCCACGGCAACGCCGCGTAAGCCAGCGACCGCCGCACGGACCATCCAGCCGCGCCCGACGCACGTGCGCGCCAGCAAGCGCGTCAGGAGATGCCGTGAATGGAATTCGTGGGCAGCGCACGGCAACGCCTCGTGGCCTTTCTCGCGGTGCATGATGACGTCGTAACGCCCGTACTGATAGGGCGTACGGCACCACGCCGCGAACGTCCGCTCGGCGTAGTGGTACACCGCCGCTTCGGCGTCGAAGACGAACTGAGCGCCCTGATCGCGCATGCGGTACGCCATCTCGACGTCCTCGGCGCGCTTGAAGGTCGAGTCGAACCCGCCGGCTTTCAAGAACGTGTCTCGCTCCAGCGACACGTTGGCCGTGTAGAACTGGCGCGGCGTGCACTCGAACTCGCCGGCGAGCATGGCTCGGTACTGCTCTTCGAGCATGTCCTCTTCCCAGCGGATCCACGCGGGGCGCTGCCAATCTGACGGTGGCACCATCGGGCCAATCGCCACCGCGTTCTCACGCTCAGCGTGCAGCGCAACATGGCGTTCGAGCAGCCCGGGTACGGGCACCGTGTCGTCATCGAGGAACACGATCAGGTCACCCTGGGCAGCGCGGACGCCGCGATTGCGGGCGGCGCCGGGGCCGGCGTTGGCCTGCTGCAGGGTCTGCATCGCGTACGGCATGTGCAGCGATGCGAGCAGGTCGGGCGTGCCATCTCTCGAGCCGTCGTCGACGACGATGACTTCAAACTGGTCCGCCGGCAGACTCTGAGAAGCTAAGGCAGTCAGGAGCCGTTGGAGGCTGGCTTTGCGGTTGTAGCTGGGGACGACGACCGAGACGCGCATCAGATCGAACGAATCACCTTGGCCGGCACGCCAGCGACGATGGTGCGTGGGGGAACGTCCTGGGTCACGACGCTCCCGGCCGCGACAACGGAGTCATGGCCGATAGTCACGCCCTTGAGCACAATCGACCGATTGCCGAGCCACACGCGCTCCTCGAGGATCACCGGTGACCCGGTCGTGTCATAGGACTTGTCGTCGACGCGGTGGAAGTCGGTGTCCATGACCATCACGTGCGTCCCGATCAGACAGTCATTGCCGACCTTGACGTGGGTGCTGGCGACGAGCGAGCTGCCATAGTTGATGAACACGTTGTCGCCTATTTCGAGATGGCCGCCAGGCAACGCGACCAACTCCAAGGTCGCGACGGTCGACACC
>DASXRR010000084.1:0-41130 GCA_036506475.1 Chloroflexota bacterium | reverse complement strand
GAATGCCAGCAACCAGCTCGGCGCAGTCGAGTCAGGCATCGTGGCCGCCGCGACGAACGCGGTGTTCGCGGTCGTCAGCGGCGGCCTGGCGTGCTTGAGTGTGGTTGGCTTTGTCGCCTGGCGAATCCCGGAGCTCAGGCGGTACCGAGCAAACGAGTCCTAACTCGGACCAGCACCCTGAACACCAACGTATACGGCGTACAGCGACGTGGAGCCGGCCATGAAGATGCGATTGCGCTTCGGCCCACCGAAGGTGAAGTTGCCGATGACCTCAGGCAACCGTATGCGTCCGAGCAACTTGCCCGACGAATCCCAGCACGTAACCCCGTTATAGCCGACGTTGCGCCCGGCATTGCTCGACGCCCAGAGGTTGCCGAAGATGTCGCAGCGTAGCCCATCAGGACCGCAGCGCACGCCGTCGATGACCGGGTCGACAAACAGCCGCACGTTCGACACCGACTTGCCGTCGGCGCTCACGTCGGCGGTCCAGATGTCGCCCTTACCGGCCGGGCTGCCGGGCCCCTGAGAGTTGCCACCTGTGCTGGCCACGTAGATGCGCTTGTAGTCCTGCGAGAAGCACAACCCGTTGGGATTCGGGATCTGGTTATCGCGCACGACCGCGTCCAGGGTGCCGTTCGGATCCAGCCGATAGACCTGCGTCGGCAGCTCGCGCTTGAACATCGGGAAGCCGGCCGGCTGGCCAGCCCGCGCGTTCCACACGCCGGACTCGTTCGATACAAACGACTGCCCGCCGGCCTGATCGACGTCGCCCTCGTAGAGCTGTTGGCCATACGGTGGATCGGTGAACCACAGCGCGCCGTCGGCGTGCACCTGACCATCGTTCGGCGAGTTGAGCCGCTTCCCCTGCCACGAGTCGGCGATCACCGAAATCGCGCCGTCATGCTCGTAGCGCACCACGCGGCGGTTCAGATGCTCGAACGAAATCTGTCGCCCGCTATGGTCCATTGTGTTGCCGTTGCTGTTACCGCTCGGCTCACGGAACACGCTGATGTGGCCGTCATCGTCCAGCCAGCGCAGCTGGCGGTTGTTGGGAATGTCGCTGAACAGCAAGTACTTGCCTTGCGCGCTCCAGCACGGACCCTCAGCCCACAGGATCGGCCGGCCATTGACGTCGCCGTGCCATAGCCGAGCGATGGTCGTGTTGCCCTGCGTCAGATCGCCAAAAGCGCTGTCGATGACCAGGATGTCAGGATCGCTGAAGTACACCGACGGCGCGGTGAAGTCGCGCGGCGGGCTGGTCGTGGTCGTCGGCGGATTGACCGGGCCGAGCGGGCCGGTGCCCGGCGTATTCGGCGTGGTCTGGGCCATGGCCACGGCCGGCGAGACGGCCACCGCGCCGGCGACAGCTGCGACGGCACGAATGACCGAGCGTCGCGTCAAGAGGGACGTAGCAGATGCAGGCATAGGTCGCGAGACCTCCCCTTCGATCGCCAGGGCGCCCGAGCGACAGCCCGGGCGCGGCCAGGCTGCCATACCACGCTGAGCGCTGACTGAAGTCCACACCAGCGCGCGCTGATAAGTGACTGAGGAGTGCCTGAGGCGTTCAGCTCGATGAGCCGTTCGGCCGGCGCGGCACCGCGCCGGTTGGCCGCACGATGCGCCGCGGATGATGCGCCGGCTCGGCGTGGCCAGATCCGCGCCCGCGTCGGCCTGATTTGCCGTCGGCGGACTCGTCGACCGCGGGTGGCGTGTAGCGCTGCAAGTGATAGGGCACGTTGGCCACGACGATGCCCGGCCGGAACAGGAGCGCGGCCTTGAGTCGCAACGCAGTCTGGTTGTGCAGCACTTGCTCCCACCAGTGCGCCGGGACCATCTCGGGCAGGATGACCGTCAGTGTCTTGTTCGGAAATTGGGCATGCATCGCGTCGATGTACGCCAGCAACGGTCCAACCAGCGATCGATAAGGCGACTCGATGATGGTCAGCTGCACGCCCGATTCCCACTCTTCCCACTGCAGGCGCAGCTTCTCGGCGGTCTCCGGATCGTCGGTGATGTGCACCGCCGAGACGGTGTCGTCGGCATCCCGAGCAATGGAGCGCGCGTACGCCAGCGTCTGTAGCGCGACCTGATTCAGCGAGGCGATCGGCACGATCACCTGGTGGCTGATCTCGTCGGGGTCGATGGGTGTCTCAGCGGCAAGCTCGCGATCCGCTTCCGTGTAGTGGGCGTGGATGCCGCGGAACATCAGGATCAGCAGCGGCACCAGGACCACGACCATCCACGCCCCCTCGATGAACTTCGTCGTTGCCACGACCAGCAGCACCAGGAACGTGGCGATCGCGCCAACGCCGTTGAAGATGATGCTGCGCTGCCAGCCTGGCTCGCGCCGCCGCCACCAGCGCATGACCATGCCGGCTTGCGACAGCGTGAACGCGCTGAACACGCCAAATGCGTACAGCGGAATCAGCCGCTCGATGCTGCCGCCGAAGCTCCACAGCACGATCGAGGAGGCCACACCGAGCACGACGATGCCCACCGAGTACGCCAGGCGATCGCCGCGGAACGTGAATTGCCGAGGCAAGAAGCGGTCGCGGCCGAGGAAGTAGGCCAGCCGCGGAAAGTCCGAGTACGCGGTGTTCGCCGCCAGGAACAAGATCAGGAATGTCGAGTACTGGACGGCGTAGTACAGCGGAGTGTCGCCAAAGACGCCGCGCGCAATCAGCGATAGCACGGTTTCCGACTCGTCGCCTGGGACGACGCCCATCCGATTGGCCAGGTAGGTGATGCCGCTGAAGGTGATGGCCAGGATGACCACCATCGCCGTAAGCGTCTTCTGGGCGTTGACCCACTCCGGCGGTCGGAACGCGGGCACACCGTCGGAGATGGCCTCGACGCCGGTGAGCGCGGCACCGCCCGAGGCAAATGCGCGCAGCATCAAGATCAGCGTCAGTCCTTCGGCGGCCGCATGCGTCACCCGCGGCTCCGCCGGCGGGCCGAATCCATACTGGATCATTCCCCATACCAGCAGCGCGCCGATGCACACCAGGAAGAAGTAGGTCGGCAGCATGAACACGCTGCCGCTCTCGCGAATCCCGCGCAGGTTGACGAGCGTGATCACGATGACCACGGCGACGCCAATCTCAGCACCGAACGCGCCGAGCACCGGATACGCGGACGCCAACGCGAGCACGCCACCCGCCACGGACACCGCGACCGTCAGCGTGTACGAGATCAACAACGACGCCGCCGCCGTCAGGCCAGGCAGGGTCCCGAGATTGTCTTTGGCGACGATATAGCTGCCGCCACCCGTGGGGTAGGCCTTGATCGTCTGGCGGTACGAAAAGCCGACCACGAACAGCAGCACGACCAGCACCGCGCCGATGCCCAGCGACGCGCTCAACGCGACGGTGCCGGCCAACAGCAGCACGCGCATGATCTGCTCGGTCGCGTAGGCGACGCTGGACAACGCGTCCGACGACAGCACGGCCAGCGCTTTGACCTTGGTCAGGCGCTCGTGCCCGGCCGCCGCGGTCGCCAGCGGCTCGCCAATGACGAGTCGTTTCAGGCGGGTATAGAGCCCGGCCAGGCCACCTGCGCGACTCGCATTACCGCGCACCTCGTAGCGGCCAATGCCCAGCTTGCGGAAGGCACGGTGGCGCGCGATGCGCACGAACTGATCGCCGGGGTGGGTGCCCTGATGCATCTCTTTCCACTCGAGCCCCTGAGGATCCCGACGATCCGTCGACATTTTCTAACCGCTACTCCCCCCACCCTAAGGGCTGGCATCTTATACAGGATGGATTACGTACGTAGCATCGATCAGGCCGCGCTGGCGGCGGCTAGACCGGATGAACGCTTCTCGCAGTGGCTGCTCGACCATACCTCGGGTGCCACCTCGTGCAGCATCAACTACATCAAGACCCCCGCTGGTGGCGGCTCGCCCGCCGGACTGCATACGCACGTCGTCGACCAGATCTTTTACATCCTGAGCGGCACGATGAGCATCGAGGTCGACGGCTCGGAATACGCGGCCGCGCCGGGCTCGCTGGTGTTCTTTCCCAAGGGCGTGCCACACCGCAACTGGAACGCGGGAACGGAGCCAACGGTTCACCTGGCAGTCAATGCACCGTTGCCCGATCCCGCGGTGCCGTTCGCCGTTCCGGTCGGCTAGCCGGTTTCGAGGCTCTCGATGCGCGGCCCGGCGCCATCCATGACCAGGGTCAGCCTCAGCCGGTCCGTCTCAACCAGCAGGCTGTATCGACCAGGCGTCGCGGTCAGGCGCAGCGTCTCCAGCGCCTGCCCTTTGAGCGACCGCAGCGCCGCATTGACGTCACGCGTCGTTGCCGCCAGCTCCCGTCCGCGGGGCGTGCGCCCGAAGATGCCCACCAAGACCGGCTCAGCCAGCGGCCGGCCGCGCTGCAACAGCAGATCGAGCAGTGCTTCCACGGACGCCACCAGCTCTGGAGGCACCTGTCCTGTTGCGGCGGCCTCGGCTAGCGCGACATAGCGCGCCTGCGTCGCGGGATCGGTGACGCGGCCCGCGAAGGCACCGGCTTCAGCCGCCAGAACCTCGCTTTCGGCGGGCTCTAGCTGCAAGAACGCGTTGTCAGCGATGGCCGTTGGTGCCGACGAGCACTTCCAGCTCGTGCTCGAATCCGCCGGTTTCGACCGCGCAGTGCATGCCGCACTCTTTCGGCCCGTCCTTTTCCCACCACCAGCGTCCGCTACGCGCATTCGCACCGGGCTCCACGGGCCTGGTACACGGCGCGCAGCCGATGCTCTGGTAGCCCTGGTCATATAGGGGGCTGTACGGCACGCCGTTGTCGCGCACGTAATCCCACACTTCTTCTTCAGTCCAGTCGGCCAGCGGATTGACTTTGACGATGCCCCCGTGATCGTGGTCGAGCTCGATCTTGCGGATGTTCGAGCGTGTCGCCCATTGATCGCGCCGCAAACCGGTGATCCAGCCATCCAGGCCAGTCAGCACGCGCACGAGCGGGCGCACTTTGCGCACGTCGCAACAGGTCAGGCGATGCTGGACCGACGCGTAGAACGAGTTCACGCCGAAACGGCGCACCAGTCGCTCGAGCTCGCCGTTGTCGGGAAAGTACGTCTCGACGACGATGCCATAGTGCTTCCGCACATCGTCCATCAGGTCGTACGTCGCCTGCGGCAGTCGGCCCGTGTCGACCGTGAACACGCGCACGTCGGGACGAATGCGCACGGCCATGTCGAGGATGGCCATGCCATCGATCTGGAAGCTGGTGCAGACCGCGATGCGATCGCGCTCGAAGGTCTCCAGCGCCCAGCCAATCACCTCCTGGGGTTCCCGGTCGTCGTATTCGACGCCCAGCTCGCCTGCTTCCCACTCGTCCAGGCTGACCCGGCCAGCCAGATCAATCGCCATTAGCTGTCTCCTCGATTACTCCCGACATGCCGCCCGCCGGCTGCCATCTGCAGTCATGCCTCCACCAGCGTGGCCACGCTTCCAGTGCCGATAGCTACCAGTTCCTCGTCGGACTTCCGTTTCGCGAACGATTGGAACGATTCGTTGGGCTGCCGTTCGGAGAGATAGGCCGCCACCAGTCGTTCGACGGTCCCGGCCGCCTCAGCCGCGGGGACGCGTCGCAACAATGGCCGCCCGATCTCGGCATCCGCGCCGAGGCCGCCGCGCAGGTAGACCTCGTACGCCTCCAACTTGCCCGAGTCCGCATCGCCCCGCGCCGTTGTGCCTTGCAGGCCGATGTCGCTGACCCAGTGGTGCGCGCACGAATGGGGGCAGCCGTCCACGCCGAGCTTCAGCGTGTCGACGTCGCGCCCGAAGCGTGCTTCGAGCCGCTCGACGATCTCGCCCAGCTTGGTCTTGGTCTCGGCGACCGCGTAATTGCACAGCGGCTGACCCGTGCAGCCAACGCTGGAGCCGCGAATGCCGTTGACGTCCAATGGAAAGCCGATGTCGCTTATGCGCCGAACGACTTCATCGACCCGCGCCGCGGGAATATCGGTCACGATGAAGTTCTGCTGCCGAGTCAGCCGTACATCGCCACCAAATTCCAGAGCGACGTCCGCAATGGCGATGGTCTGCTCGCCCGTGACCTGGCCCAGGAACACCGGGAAGCCCACATAGCACAGGCCGTCCTGCTTCTGCGGGTGCACGCCCAGGTGATCGACTGCGCCCACTGGGACGGGCGGGTCCGTCAGCGGCGTCAGCTTTCGCCCCAACTTCGCCTCGACCGCTGACAGCACCCCTTCGGCGCCGTAGTCGTCGACCATGAACTTGAGGCGCGCCTTGGCCCGCGACATGCGATAGCGCAGGTCAGTCCGCCACACATCCAGGATGGCCTTCGACGCGGCCAGCACTTCCTCCTGTGGAATGAACACGCCCAGATCACGCGCCAGGCGTGGGGTAGATGAGAGTCCGCCACCTACGCGCAGGGCGTAGCCGTTGACACCGTCCTGGCGGGTGCCGATGAACACGATGCAATTGATCTCAGGCGCGTTGCACTGCGCCGCGCAGCTGGAAATGGTGATCTTGTGTTTGCGCGGCAGGTCGAAGTAGTCGCGTTCGCTCAGGAAGAACTGAACGACCTCGTCCAATTCGACCCGCGCGTCGAATAATTCGTCGGCGTCGAGCCCAGCGACGGGGCAGCCGGTGATGTTGCGCACCGAATCGCCACAGCCACCGAGCGAGGTCAGGCCGACCTCGTCCATGGCCGCGAAGACCTCGTTGAACTGCTTGATCTGTAGCCAGTGCAGCTGCACGTTCTGGCGCGTCGACAGCTCGGTGTAGTTGCGGCCGTACTTGATCGACAGCTCGCCCAGCGTGCGGTACTGCTGCGCGGTCAGGATGCCGCTGGGCGCCTTCACGCGCAGCATGAAGTAGCCGACCTTCGGTTTGTCCTGGTACAGGCCGTACCACTGGAAGCGGACCATGTCCTCTTCAGAGATATCGAGATAGTTCTTCTGCGCCAGATCGTCGATCTCGTTGACGATCTCCAGCGGGAACTTCTCGCGCTTCAGACGTTCGACGTTGTTGCGCTTGAGCACCAGGTCCCAATCGGGCACGGCGCGCGTTGGTAGCTCAGGCATTCGCTTCCTCCGCTCCGCTTGTCATCCTGAGCCCTTCGGCTGCGCTCAGGACAGGCTCCGTGAAGGATCCGCAACTCTGGAGCAGCGGATTCTTCGGCTGCGGCCTCAGAATGACAAGCCGGGTCATACGGCCACCGGCTCCCGCGTGGCCTCCGCCAACACCTGGGCGACCTCAGGTCGGCTGAACTCGGGCGGCGGCAGCTCGCCCGCTTGAAGTAGCTCGCGCACCTTGGTGCCGCTCAGGATCACGCGCGAGTCGGCCGTGTGCGGGCAGGTCTTGGTCGTCGCCATACCCGCGCACGCGCGGCAATAGAAGGAATGGTCGAAGAACAACGGCGTGATGCCGAGCTCACCCGGCTGGAAGCTGCGGAAGATGTGGTGGGCGTCGTAGGTGCCGTAGTAGTTCCCGACGCCGGCATGGTCGCGTCCGACGATGAAATGAGTGCAGCCGTAGTTCTTACGCACCAGAGCGTGAAAAATCGCTTCGCGCGGGCCGGCGTAGCGCATGGCCGCGGGCAGCACGCCGAGCAGGACGCGCTCGGCCGGGTAATAGCCGTCGAGCAGCACGCGATAGCAGCGCATGCGCACTTCGGCCGGGATGTCGTCGTCCTTGGTCTCGCCGACGAGTGGATGCAGCAGCAGGCCGTCGACGATCTCGAGCGCCGACTTCTGCAGGTATTCATGCGCCCGATGCACCGGATTGCGCGTCTGAAAGCCGACCACGGACTGCCACTCGCGCTCGCCAAACGCATGCCGTGTCTGGGCTGGATCCAGCGCGTACGGCGCGAAGGCATCACCCAGCACGTTGCGCTCCAAAACGGTGATCGGCCCGCCCAGTACGGTGCTCGTCTCCCTGAACAGCGCAGCGACACCGGGGTGCGCTTTGTCGCCCGTCCGGTAGACCAGCTCCGCTTCGCGCTCCAGGTCACGCGTGAAGCGCTCGCGCAGCTGCAGCACCGCCCGAATGGCGCCGTTGCTGTCGGTCAGGGCGACTTCGCTGGCGTCACGCAGCGCGTCGGCCTCAGCCTCCGTGGCCGACAGCGTGATCGGAATCGACCACGGCAACCCACTCTGCAGGCGCATCCGTTCGACGACGGACTCGTAATCCGCCTGGCCAAGAAAACCCTCGAGCGGCGAAAACGCACCCACGGCAATCATGTCCAGGTCGGACAGCGCGCGCGGCGTGAGCTGGAGACGGGGGAGCAGGAACAGCCGGTCCTGGAGCGCCGCCGCCTGGGCTGGCGTAGCCAGGCGGTTCACGAGCGTGCCGCCATGCGGCGCGATCTGGCCATCGACCTGAGGCAAGTAGCCCAGCGCCTCGAGCTTGCGCAGGATCTTGTCGGTGCTCTCCTGGACCGTTTCGACGTCCGTGTCGACCACGACCTCCGCCGCGAGCGGCTCTTCGTACGGATCGGAGACGCCCGTGAACTGTTTGATCTCGCCGCGCAGCGCCTTGGCGTACAGGCCCTTGGTATCGCGCTCGACGAGTCGGTCCAATGGACAGCGCACGAAGACTTCGACAAAGCCGCCGATCAGATCGCGCGCCTCGTCGCGAACCGAGCGATAGGGCGAGATGGCCGCGGTAATCGCCACTCCGCCGCTGCGGCTGATCAGCCGTGCGACATAGGCGATGCGTCGAATGTTGGTATCGCGATCCTCTTTGCTGAAGCCGAGCCCTTTGCTGAGGTTCTCGCGCACCTCGTCGCCGTCGAGCACCTCGACGTGGCGCTGGCGTTCGCGTAGCGCCGCTTCCAGTTCCCGAGCGAGGGTGCTCTTGCCGGCGCCGGAGAGGCCCGTCATCCAGATCGTGAAACCGCGGGGGGTCGTTGTGCTCACTCTGATGCGACTCCTACAGGTTGAAAATGGCGTGCGGCGGCCAGGACGAGGGCGCCCATGTGGCCGTGCTCTGGCTCGAAATCGGAACGCAGACCATGTCGTGCAAGGGCGGCCTCGGCGACAGGGCCTTGTGCCCCAATGGCTACGCCGTCCAGTTTGGGCGCGCTGCCTTGCTCGGCAGCGATTGCGAACAGGTGGTCGACCTGGACCTGACTGGTGATCAGCAGCACGTCGACCTGCCGCGTGGCCAGCTTGTCCAGCAAAACGATGACGGGCGCGGGATCGATCGGCCGCCGCCAGACATAGGGCGCTAGTTCGATGACCTCCGCACCACGGCGGCGCAGTGCCTGCGACAGCTCCGGATTCGGCGCCCCATACAGCTGCACCGATACCGTCGTGCCGCCCAAATCGATTGGCAGTGCAGCCAGCACTTCAGCAGACGTGTTCGGCGGCGGCGCGGTGATGTCGATGCGCAGCCCAAGCTGGCGCAGCACCGCCGTTGGCTTCGGTCCTCTGACCACCACAACGGCACTCTGGAGCCGACTGCGCAGCTCGCTGTCGCGGCCAATCAGCGCCGCTGATTCGAAGACGGTCCGCGTGCCAACGCCCGTCAGAAAGACAGCGAAGTCAAGTCCGTCGGCGTCCAGCATGCGGACGATCGATGCCTCAAGCTCGGGCGCATCCGGCGAATGCACTTCGCGGAGACACGGGGCAGCCAGAGGCACGCCATTGTGGCGCCGAATCAAATCGGCCAACTCCATTTCGCGGCGGCCCTCGAGAAACGCGACGACGCGACCTGCAAGGTCAGCCAACGCCAGCCTCCGCAAACGTCCGCGCGCGGCGCGGCTCGACGAAGACCCGCTGTTGGTGCTCGAGCCCCAGCCGATCCAGATCGTCACGCGTGATCTGCGACCACAGCCGATGGCCATCGTTCAACGCCAGCTCGACGCGCACCTCGAACCCGAGATGCGTGAGTCGTTCGACGACCGCTTCGCGCGCCGGTCGCGCCGGGACCGGCGGCCCCGGATGGATGACGATGTCGTGCGGTCGAATGAACGTCCCGTCGAGCTTGTTGACCGGCCCGACAAAGCTCATTACGAAGGCGTTCGCCGGGTGCTCGTACAGCTCGCGCGGGGTGCCGACCTGCTGAACCTCGCCCTTGTCGAGCACCACGACCCGGTCGGCGATCTCCATCGCCTCCTCCTGGTCATGCGTGACCAGCACCGTCGTCACCGACACTTCCTCGTGCAATCGGCGCAGCCACTCGCGCAGCTCCTTGCGCACGCGCGCATCGAGCGCACCGAACGGCTCGTCGAGCAGCAGCACCGCCGGCCGCACCGCGAGCGCGCGCGCCAGGGCCATGCGCTGCCGCTGTCCGCCCGACAGCTGCGACGGGTAGCGCTCGGCGTAGCCCTCGAGCTGCACCAGCCGCAGCAGCTCGGCCACGCGGGCTTTGATCTCGCTGGGCGGGCGCTTGCGCACCTGCAAGCCGAACGCGACGTTGTTCCACACGCTCATGTGCCGAAACGCGGCGTAGTGTTGAAAAACGAAGCCCACGCCACGCCCTTGCGGCGGCACGCCCGTGACTTCTTGTCCTGACAGACTGACGGTTCCGTTGTCCGGCGGCTCGAGACCGGCGATCACGCGCAGCAGCGTCGATTTGCCACTGCCGCTCGGTCCGAGCAGCGCGGTCAGCGACCCGCCCGGCACCTCCAGGCTGACATCCTCGAGCGCGACGAAGTCGCCAAAGCGCTTGCTGACCGAGGCGACCTTGATGCTCATACGGTGACCAGCTGCACCTGTGAGCCCTCCGGCGCCAGCCGACCACTCAAGGCAGCCGTCGGCCCAACAACCAGCACCGCGGGCGCTGTGACGCCGGCTGCGTGTGCCGCCGTGGCGATGCTGCCCAGGCTGGCCAGGACTGTTTGCTGCCGCGACGTCGTCGCCCACTGGACAATCGCCGCCGGCTCGCTCACTGGCCGGCCGTGGCCGATGAGCTGCTCGACGATGTCGTCCAGGTGCTCCACGGCCATCATGAACACCAGCGTCCCGCTCGCCTGGGCCAGCGCTTGCCAGTCGTGGGCGTCAGCATCGTGCCCGGTGGCAATCGTCACCGACGAGCTGAGGCCGCGGTGCGTGACGGGGATCCCTGCCGCCGCGGGCGCCGCTAGCGCCGCGCTCACCCCAGGCACGACCTCGAACGGGATGCCCGCCCGCGCCAGCGCCAGTGCCTCCTCTCCCCCGCGCCCAAACACAAATGGATCGCCTCCCTTCAGGCGCACCACGCGCTTGCCATGACTGGCCAGCTCGATCAGCAGGTCTTCGATGTCACGCTGCGACGCACCGCCACCGTGGGTTGACTTGCCAACGTCGAAGCGCTGCGCATGCGGCGGCACAAAGGCCAGCACTTCGGCACTGACGAGCCTGTCGTGGACGACGGCGTCGGCCGCCTGCACGCGCCGCAGCGCCTTGAGTGTGAGCAGCTCCGGGTCGCCCGGGCCGGCGCCAACCAGCGACACCATGCCCGTCGTGGGCGCCTCGAACAGCGTGCGCTCCAGCTTGCGCAACAGCAGCTCCGTCGCCTGCTCGAGCTGGCCTGTTTCGGTGAGTCGTTCGACGTCACCGCCGAGCGCCGCCTGCCACTGGTCGGGCTCGAGCACCGAACGGGTTTGGCCGAGCTGCTCGCGCGCCGTCGCCGCCACCTCGAGCAGGCCGCCCCAGCTTGCGGGCAGGGTGCGATCCAGGTGCTCGCGCACACGCCGCGCCATGGCTGGACTGCGCCCGCCGGTCGAGATCGCGATGACCACGTCGCCGCGGCGCACGATGGCCGGCGCGATGAAGTCGCAGTTGGGCACGTCGTCCACCGCGAGCACCGGCACGCCCTGGCGTCGTGCGTCTGACGCGACTTTCGCGTTCCACTGTCGATCGTCGGTCGCCGCGAACACCAGCTCCGCTCCGTCGACGTCGCTGCTGGCGAACTCCCGCCGCTGCCACACCAATTCGCCCACCGCTGCCCGCTGGGCGATGAACTCGCTGGCGTTGGGCGCCACCACCGTCAGATGGGCCTCGCACGGCAAGAGCGCGCGCACCTTCGTGGTCGCCACATGCCCGCCCCCAACCACCAGCACGCGCTTGCGCACCAGATCGAGGAAAGCCGGAAAATAAGGAACGCCGTGATCGGCGCGCAGGCGCGGCATGTCGTTCAGTCTAGGTAGTCTACTTCTTGAGTAGACCAATCGAGATTATTGGTTATCCGCGCAGCCTGTCAAGGCAAATCACCGTCACAGCATCTCGCGTCCGCACCCGATGCTGCTCCTTCGCGTTCGGCCCCAGGCCGTGCAATTTCAGCAGGTTCGCCGTCGAGATGATCGTGCGTTGCTCGAGGCGCGTGTAACCCGCCGCGCGGGAGCGGCGAGCGCAGCCGGTACATCGGAATCGTCCTGGTCACGTGCCTTACACGGCACTGGCGTTGGCGCGCCGGATGGGCATCATGGTCGGCTTTGGTTCTGTGATCAGAAACTCCTCGACCAGGCGGGTGCACCGGGCTGGCTGCTCGAGCAGGAGCAGGTGGGATGCATTGGGGATGACGGCGAGCTGCGCGTTGGGCAGGCCGCGGTACAGGACCAGTGTGTGCTCGAGGCTCACCAGGTCGTCGTCGCCAACCATGACCAGCACGTGGCAAGCGACGGCATTCAGGTCAGCTGGCATGAGCCCGGCTTCCTCGGCCGCCGCCTGCGCGACCTTGGCAATCACCACGGGGAAATGCTCAGCGCCATCGGGTGACACCGACGCGTATGCGGCGACCAGCTGCAGCGGTGGTTCAGCATCCGCGGACGGCCGCATGATCGGGCCGTCGTTGCTGAACCAGCCACTGATGATGACGAGTTTGTCGACCAGGTCAGGTCTGGCGACGACCACGCGGAGCGCCACCGCCGCGCCTGCGCTGTAGCCCACGAGATGGGCTGGCCGGCCGACGATCGTCTCGAGAAACGCGACCGTGTCCTGCGCCATCAGCTCGAGTGTCAGCGGCCCCTCGACATCGGCCGTGTGGCCGTGGCCTCGACGTTCGGGCGTAAACACCCGGAACCGACTGGCCAGTGTGTCGAGATTACCGCCGAAATCGCGGCTGTCGGTGAGCCCGCCGTGCAGGAGCACGAGTGGATCGCCCTGGCCGCGTTCGCCATACCACGTGTGCACACCGTTGAGCTCGATGTACTGGGCCATGCTCGTTAGTACGCAGCGGCAGCCCGAAACTCATCGGGCCAAGCGGAGCGGGAGGTCGAACAGCGGGAAGAGACGCTGCGCCTCGAGATAGTTGGTGATGTCGCTGATTCGGCTGGCGGCAACGTCCAGGACGATCAGAGCGAACCCTTCGTAGCTGCTGCCAGGGCGCGTCGGTCGGTATTGCGCGAGAGCTGGCGAGCCGTCGGCCGCGGTCGGTATCAGACGCGCGCCTTGGCAGGGCTGCCCGGCAGCGAGCATGGCTGCGCGGATATGCCCCCAGCCACGCAGCCACCAGGCGAACGGCGGCATCGAGAACGTCGCGTCGTCGTGGAGCAGCGACACCAGCGCCTCGACATCGTAGCGTTCGAAGGCGGCGCAGTAGCGCGCGAGCAAACGCGTGTGTGACTTGACTCATCGGCGGGGAAGGCTCGGCAGCAACGCCCCTGACCGCCCTGAGGGTCGAGCGAGCGCGTTGTAGTGCACTGTTGACCGACGCGACGGATGTCTCGAGCAGCCGCGCCACCTCGTCGGCCGACCAGCTCAGGACCTCGCGCAGGATCAGCACGGCGCGTTGGCGCGGCGGCAAATGCTGGAGCGCGGCTATGAACGCCAGCCGGATCGACTCGCGCTGCGCCGCGAACTCGGCCGGGTCGCTCGTCGCTTGCACAACCAGGCTGTCCTGGATGGGCTGGACAAAAGCCGTCTCAGCCAGAGGCGGGCCGAGCGCGGGGCCGGTCGCCGGGGGGCTGAGATCCATCGGCCGCGCGCGCCGTTGCGAGCTGCGCAGCATGTCGAGACAGACATTGGTCGCGATGCCGTACAGCCATGACCGGAGCGGCGCTCGGGAGCTGTCGAAGGTGTGCTGATTGCGCCAGGCGCGTAACAGGGTCTCCTGCACGGCGTCCTCAGCCTCGAACGCCGAGCCGAGCATCCGATAGCAGTGGCCGATGAGCTCGGCGCGGTGCCCCTCCAGCTCGGGCGTGAGCTCTATGACCTCCGTGACCGGCCCCATGTGGCAGACCATAGACCATGCGCTACCGACGCGCTCACCTTGCCCACGGCCACCACAGCCGAAGTCGGGGCCGGATGGAGCTCGCCGGAGCCGCCGGCAAGGCACTGGAACAAGCGCTGGCGACGAACAAATGCGCCCGCCGCCAGCGGCATCAAAAGCAATCTCGTCGAGTTCATACCGCTGACCCTGTCAAGGCCAGCCTGGAACTACCCTGGACGTGTCAGCCTATGGCGGCGGGTGTCCATTCGTACTCAGGATCCCGGTACGCCTCGTCAGGCAGCAGTGACGTGAGGCCACGTTTGGCCAGCTCGGCCTCGAAACGCTCGCGCACCTGGGGCTCTTCGGCGACGTATTCGATCTGGTCGCGCGCGCGGTCTTCGACCTTCTCGGCGTGGCCGTCGAACTGCATCGGCGGGTGGAAGGCGAGATAGCGAGCCGGATTGCGGCCGACATTGAAGTGCTGGTGAAACCACTTGTTCGGCGGCGTGATCAGCGAGCCAGGCTTCCAAGGCGCGATGACTTTGTCTTTGCCTTCCTCCCACATGATCGAGTAGCCCTCGCCAGCGGGAATGACAATCGCGCGCCCCGGTCCGTGGCGGTGCGCCTTCTTGTAGGTGCGCGACGGGAACATCGACATGTGCATCGAGATTTCGGAGTCCGGAAACTCCATGGCCACGCTGCGGCCGCCCGCGCCGCGGCCCTGATTGAAGTTCAGCTTGTCCCAGGCGCTCATGTCGGGGAAGAAGCTCGACACCCAGACCTGCTGGCGGCGCTTCCAGACCACGTCTTCCTCACGCGTCACGCGCAGGATGGGCTCGCCATACATCGCTTGCAAGTCCACTTCGCGTGGCGGCTCAGCAGCATCGCCGCGATGGGTAGTAATGAACGCGGCGGGATCCGGACTGGCCGACAACAACAGCGGAAAATAGTTGTAGTGCAGCAGCCGCACAGGCTGCGAGCCGGACGTGTTGCTCAGCTGGTGAAAGTGATGGCGCGGCAGCAGGAACATGCTGTTCTCGGACCACTCGAAGGTCTTCCGCGGTCCGTTGCTGCTCCACACCGTCGTCGCGCCGCGACCCTGAATAACGTACACCGCCTCGTCGAAGGCCAGCCGCATGGGCGGCAGCACGCCGCGCGCGGGGATCTCGCTGACGCGCGTTTCGGTCACGCCCTCCTGGCCGGCGAGCTGGATGAACGCACTGTCGACGCCGCGCTCCTCCCAGCGCGCGAGCTCGAGGGTGCGCATGTCCTCGATGTAGTAGCCGGTATAGATCGGCAAGCCGAGACCGACGATCCAATGATCGTGCGTGTAGCGCAGCCGGATTGGGCTCGTATCAACCTGAGCGAGAGACGCGGTCATGGCGCGACGATCCTCCAAAAGCAAGTGATTTGACGACGACGGGAACGACATTGGCCGGCTCCAGCAGCTCGCCGATGTCGATGTAGTCGAGCTCGACAAGATGCAGGCCGTCGATAGCGATGAGCGGTGCGCGGACGCCAATGTCTTCGGCGAGGATGCCGCCGAGCGACTTGCCGATGTCGGCATCGAGCGCGATCACCAGTGGGAAGCCAGCGGACAGCGAACGCGGCATGGCCTGAGCGATAGCGTCGGCGATGTCACGCAGATGCGCGTAGTGTGGCTCGCCCTGCCACGGCAGCGCCACGGCCACGGGTACCTCGCCTTCGGTCAGGTCGAGCCGACGGAAGCCAAGCCGAATCGCATCCGCGAGCCGATCGGCGCTCGGATTTGGCTCGGACATGCGGGCATAGACGACCGGCAGGTTACGCAGCGGCAGCACGCTCGGGTCGCTGATATGCACGGTATTACCACTCAGCTGGACGCTGAACTGGGACGCGCCAAGCACCGTCGCGCGAATGCCCTCGCCCAGACTCACGGTCGCCGCCGGAAGTCCCCCAGAGGCGGCGGCCCGTTGCAGGGCGGCAGCCAGGTCGGGCCCGAGGTCGCCGTACCGCGTCGGTTCGCGGCCATAGATGTATTCGGCCACCCCGCCCGACCAGGTCACGCCATCAGGTGTGAAGCCATTCATCTCGAGCGGCTCGGTGAGCAGGAAACTCTGGGCCAGCGGCGACAATTCGCGACTGCAAACATAGTCCAGGAGGATTCCCGCCAGGGCGCCAGCCATACGTCGGCGATCGGCGGCGGACAATCGCCCTCCGATCGACAACGGAATACCCAACGAGTCGGCTACGGCTGCACCGGACGGCTCGATGCGCGTCACGCGCTCCTGGTCGTCGAAGGCGACCAGCCGGCCGCCGACGTGGATCGCAGCGGTATGCACCACCTCGCCGTTGCGCAGCACGCCCAGCTTGGTCGTGCCGCCACCGACGTCGATGTGCAGCAGCGTCGCTGCGCGCTGCTCCGAGAGTGCGACCGCGCCCGAGCCGTGCGCGGCCAGGATGCCCTCCAGGTTATGGCCGGCCGAGGCGCACACGAATTTGCCGCCGGCGCCCGCGAACAGCTCGGCCACGTTGCGCGCGTTGGCTCGTTCGAGCGCTGCGCCGGTCAGGATGACCGCGCCAGTGTCGACGTCGTCGGGCCGCAGGCCCGCGTCGGCATAAGCTTGCAGCACGAACTGCTCGAGCGCCTCGACGTCGATCAAGCCGTCAGCGCGATACGGCGTCAGCAGAATCGGCGAGCGGTGCAGCACGTCGCGTTCGACGACCACGAAGCGACTGCTCAGGGATTCCGTCAACCGCTGCAGATGCAGATGCGCGAACAGCAGGTGCGAAGTCGACGAGCCGACGTCCACCCCAACGGTGGTCAGGTCGACGTTGTCCAGGGCCCAGGTGAAGGGCACACCGGCAGCGTCGTCGTGCTCATGTGAGAAGTCATCGTGCTCATGACCCTCATGAAAGAAGGCACCACCCAGCATTTAGCCCGCCGATAGTATCGCGCGGTAGACCTCGAGCGCGCCCTCGCTGGCGATTCGTTCGAGCGACGGCTGCGCGTCCAGCAATGCCAGCACGCGCTGCAGCGCGTCAGCGCTCAGCAAGTCGCGATGGACCAACACGTAGCGTGTGTCGGTCCAGCGCAGGACAGCCAGCAGATGGTCGCTGGTGGCGTCGACAGGCTCACCGGCCAGCAGCAGCAGGGCCGGCTGGGCGCGGTAGGTCTCGAACACGCCGCGCGGCAAGCGCGCGATCATCCCGTTCAGCAGCGGCTTGCCGTGGACGTGCTGGTAGTACTCGAGCACTTCGCCGCCGCCGCCGATCTGCTCGAGGCCCGAACGCACGCCGAACGGCACTTCCAGAATCGTGAACCTGCCCGGTTCCTGTGCAATCCGCTCGTAGGTGGCAAACGTCGGATAGGTCTGAATCGTGAGCGGATCGTGCACGACCGCATAGCCAAGACGCGCCACCACGGCGGCGACAAGGAAACCGATTCGAATCGAAGCATGCCAGCGTGCAATGAGCGGCGCGAGCACGGATGCGAGCACCAAGGACAGGCCAAGCACGGCCGGCATCGCCAGGCGGTACGGCGTGCGGAACTGACCCAGCGGCGGCCATGTGCTGAAGGCGGCAAATGGCAGCGGCAGCTCCGTCGGCTGCAGGGACGGCCCGAGCGCCAGGACCAGGAACAACGCGCCGCCGACCAACCATACGCTGAAGCGACGCATCGCCAGCGCAGCCACGGCCGCGATGCCCAGCTCCAGGCCATACGCGTGCGCGGCCACGGACGGGTCCAGGTAGTCCCAGATGCGGAAGGAGTACTCCTGCATGTCGACCAGGCGCGCTCTGGGGTAGTCGTCGGCGGTCAGCGCCGGCAGAAAGATGAGCACGAACGGCAGGGCCGCCAACCCGCCCGCCAGCGCGAGCGTGGCCACGTGCCGCGGGCGTGTACGAACCAGACCGTAGACGGCCAGCCAGAGGGACGTGAACAGCAGCATCTGGAAGTCAGTCACCAGCGCCGCCGCCAGCAGCCCACCCAGCAGCGCGCCGTGCCACAAGCGTGGAGCGTTCAGTAGCTGACGCAGCACCAACAGCGCCGCCGCTGTGATCCACAGCGAGGCGAACGTCGGCCGGCCGACGCGGATCTGGTCGAGCAGCGGCGAAGCGAGCATGAAGCACACCCCGGCCACGACAGCTGCCACGCGGCTACCGCTGACGGCGCGGGCAAGAACATAGAGCCCAACCCCGTTCAGGTACAGCGTGCCGACGAGCACCAGATTGAACGCGCCGACGACGCCGACCAGCGGCACCAGCGGCGCCGCCAGCACGCCCTGCAGCAGGCCGTAGGTGTGCAGGCGCAGGTCGGCGCCGAACGGCACCAGCACGTCGTCGCTGCGTAGCACGGACTGGCCTGTGCGCAACGCCTGGTCGATCCAACCGACATTCCAAACCATCGTCGCGACGTCGCGGTCCAGGGGACCACCTGGCATCGCCGTCGTGACATTTGACAGTAATGGCCAGGTATAGATGCACGCGACGAGCGCGAGCGTCGCCAGCGCGACCGCGTCAGCGCGGTTCAGCGCGCCAGGTAACGCACGATCCATTCGACGATGACTGGCGTGGCCTGCTCGCCGCCCATATGCGCGGCGTCGGCGAAGAAGCTCGCGCGTTCCAGCATCGCCTGGCGGACCTCGGCATAGGATCGCGGCTGCACGGTGCCTCAGAATAGCCCCGTGGACTTCACGGAGCGAGTGCGGCTGGCCCACGCCGACGCGTGGGAGATGGACGGGCGCGCCCGTACGCAATCTGGCGGTGGTGCTGCGCGTGTCGGTGGCGCGCGCTTGATGAGCTCCGGCCTGCCGGCGCGCCAATGGAACAACGGCGACGTTATCGGGCTGCCTGTAGACGTTGAGGCCGCCACGCGTTGGTATGCCGGGCGGTCGGTGCCGTGGGGGTTGAGCGTGCCTGTCGAGATGGACTATGCGCCAGGCGCGTTCATCTTTACCAAGCGCCTCATGGGCCTGGAGCCCGCTGCTTTTGCGCCGAGTGCGCCGCCGAACGGCGTGGGCTTGCGTGAAGCTGAGCCGCACGAGCTGGATGCGTACGCGGCACTCGACGCTCAGGTGTTCGAATCGCCGATAGAGCCGCTCCGTTCGTGGATCGCCGGCAGCTTTGATGTGCCGGGCTGCACCCACTGGCTCGCCGAAATTGACGGCCGCCCCATCGGCATCCTGCGTGCGCAACGGACCGATCTCGATGGTGGGCCGTGCGGCACCATCACCGGCGTTGGCGTGGTCGACGGCTACCGCCGGCGCGGCATCGGCGTCGCCCTGACGAGCCACGCGTGCGCGGCGTTGTTCGACGCTGGCGTCACGCTGGTCCACATCAACCCCGACACCGACGCTGCTGCTAGTGTTTACAGCCGCGTCGGATTCCGCGAAGTACCGGGACTCAACGTCTACGCAATGTCATCAGGCGGCCCTTGCCAGCCCCGCTGAGAAGACGTGTTCGGCCGGCGCTGGCCGACCCAGCAGGTAGCCCTGCGCCAGGTCGCAGCCGAGCTCGATCAGCCGCGCCTGAGTCGCGCGGTCTTCGAGGCCCTCGGCGACCACGCGCAGCCCGAGGCTGTGGCCGAGCTCGACGATCGAGCGCACGATCGCGGCGTGGCCCTCGTTCTGGGCCAGCTCACGCACGAATGAGCGATCGATCTTCAACTCGTCGACCGGCAGGTTCATCAAATAGCTCAGCGATGAGAAGCCAGTCCCGAAGTCGTCGATGGCGACACGCACGCCCATCGCGCGCAGCTGTTCGAGGTTAGCGATCACCGCGTGGGGTCGGGCCATATACGCGTTCTCCGTGATCTCGATCTCGAGCAGCTCGGGCGACACGTTGGTGTGCCGCAGCAGGTCGGCGATCTCTTGCGCCAGATGCTGCTCCTGCAGTGAGTGCGGCGACAGGTTGACCGCCACGGGCACTGCCAAGCCAGACCGCTGCCAGGCAATGACCTGGCGCAGCGCAGCGCGCATGACCCAGCTCGTCAATGGTCGAATGAGACCGCTCTGTTCAGCCACCGGGATGAACTGATCGGGCGGCACCATCCCCCGCTGCGGGTAGTTCCAGCGCACCAGCGCTTCAACGCCGACGATGCTTCCGCTGGCCAGCTCGACCTTGGGTTGGTAGTGCAGCACGAGCTCATCACGCGCGATTGCCTCGCGTAGCTCGGCCAATAGCGCCAGCCGCTCGAGGCTGTGTTGGTCCTGATCCGCCGAGTACAAAGCAAAGCCGCCGCCACGCGTGCGTTTGGCGCTGTACATCGCCACGTCGGCGCGCCGCAGCAGCGCCTGCGCATCGTCGCCGTGCTCGGGGAAGCTCGCCACGCCGATGCTCGCGCCGACCGCCAGACTATGGCCTTCGATCGAGAACGGCGCCTCCAACGCGCGCAGCACCTTATCCGCGACGGCACCCGCGTCGGTGGTATCCGGCAACACGATGGCAAACTCGTCGCCTCCGAGCCGGCCGACCGTGTCGGACGTACGAACGGCCTCCTGGAGTCGGTGGCCGACCTGTTGCAGCAGCTGGTCGCCAGCGTGGTGGCCAAGCGTGTCGTTGACCTCTTTGAAGCGATCCAGGTCCAGTAGCAGCAAACCAACCTGCTGCGCAGAAGTGCCGCCTGCGACGATCGCCTGCTGCAGCCGATCGTGTAGCAGCGTGCGATTCGGCAGCTCCGTCAAGGCGTCATGGAGCGCCTGGCGCGTCAGCAGCTCCTCGGCCTGACGGCGCTCCTCCTCGGCGCGTCTGCGCGCAGTGATGTCGCGCACGTGAATGTGAACTCGTGCCGATCGCGCAGCGCGTAGCCGGCGATGGCCAGCTCGACCGGCAGCTCGCTGCCATCGGCGCGCGCCGCGATCGCTTCGATACGTTGCCCGACCAGCTCGTGCGGCGCCCGCCACGTGCAGCCTTCGGACAGCTCGATGAGCTTGGCGATGTGGTGGCCAACAGCCGCGTGGCGGATGCGTTCGAACATGACTTCGGCCGCTGGATTGAGCTCGGTGATGACGCCCTGGGCATCGATGGTCACGATGCCGTCGAGCGCGGCATGCAGCACCGCCTGGTTGCGCTGCTCGCTGTCCGCCAGCGCGGCTTGAGCTCTCTTACGGTCGCTCAGGTTCTCGATCATGGACACGAAGAACAGTGGCCGGCCGTGCTCGTCGCGCGGCGTCGACGCGGTGATCTGGACCCACACCTTGTCGCCGTTCTTGTGCCGATAAGCTTTCTCGCGTCGGACCACTTCTTCGCGTCCACCAGCGCGCATCTCGCGAATCGCCAGCGCATCGCGCGCCTGCTCGTCGGGATCGCTGTAGTCGCTGAACGTTCGGCCCAGCAGCTCGTCCTCCGAATAGCCAATCATGTCTTGCAGGGCGCGGTTGGCCTGGATGGTGCGCGCGTTTGCGTCGAGCACGTTGATACCGATGGGCGCGGCGTCGAAGAAGGCGCGCAGCCGCTGCTGACCCTCGCGCAGCTCCTGCTCGATGCGCCCACGGGCCTCGACGTCCTCCTCGAGCCGGCGCACGGTCGACGCCAGGCGATCGGCCATCGCGTCGAACGCCATGCCCAGATCGCCGATCTCATCGCGCCGGTCGAGGCGCGCTCGACGGCTCAGATCGCCGTCCGCCATGGCCATGGCCGCGGTGCGCAGCTGCCCAATCGGCGCAGTGATCCACAACACGAGCATGAGCGCACACGCGCCAGCCAGTACCAGGGCCAGGACGGTCAGACCGATGGTCTTGCCAATCATGCCCGCGAGCGGCGCGAACGCAGTACTGGTCGGCTCGTAGACGAGCACCGCCCAATGCAGGCCCGGTACGGGCGCCATCGCGGCCAGGACCGGGGTGCCGCCGTCGAGGCTCGTCGACAGGACGCCACGGTCGCTGCCGAGTTGCGCCCGCGCGTTGTCCACCACCGAGTTGGGAGTGAGCAGTTGCCGCTGCGCTGGATCGGCCAGCACCAGGCCTCGGTCGAGGTCGATCAGAGTCGCTTGCGTCTCGCCGTCGACGTGGACTGAGTCCAGCATCTCGGATAGCGCCTCGAGGGCGATGCTGGTCACCATGATCCCCCGGAGCGAGCCATGACTGTCGTAGACGGGGATGCCGAGCGGCACGACGGCGTGGCCGGTGCCACGTGAGGCGGTTGGCTCGCCCATACTGGGCTGGCCAGTGGTGAGCACGGCCTGGAACCAGTCGCGCTCGGCCACGCGCGTGCTGTTGTTGGGGCCTCGCCCAATGCCGTCGGCGAGCAGTGCACCGTCGGGACTGAAGATGAAAACGCCGTCGCTGTGCGGGTTCATGGTGGCCCATTGGCGCAGACTGGCTTCGAGCGGGAACCAGTCTTTGTGCTCGATGGCCTGGCGCACGTCAGCGCGCTGGGCCAGGAGCAGGCTGGCCTGGTGCGTATCGCGCACGTAGTTCGCCGTCTGTATGGCCGCCATGTCGGCGGCCGCCCCAGACTGCCCGTCAGGATATGGTCGCGCAGCGCCTCGCGCGCCTGAAGCACGGCCACGCAGCCGACCGCGCAGCCCGCGAGCAGCACCGTACCGAGCATGGCCGCCACCAGCCGCCCGCCAAGGCCACGCCTGCGCATGAACGACATACGTCGTCAAGAATCGGCACGCTGTGGCCCGCGCAACAGCGGGCGCGGATCACGACGGCGCTCGCGCTGTCCGCCCGACACCTGGCGGTGAGCCATCGCCGGTCCCAGTGCATCCACCACCCTCCGGGTCTCCTACGGAGCCGGGAGGCGCGCGTAGCGCGAGGACCCAGACCACGGGGCACCCCTGAGCGGCAGACCTGTTACGGCAGCGTGCGCAAGAAGGCAGCGATGCCGTCGGCCAGGCCGCGGGCCAGTCGATCGGGATGACCGATCAGCCATTGGCGATCGGTCGCGCTGGTCAGGTAGCCCATCTCGACGATGGCCTGCGGCACACCCGTGGCAACGGCGTGACAGTAGCGCCGTGAGTTGAACGCGTAGTAGTAGCGCATGCGCAGGGTGATGTGTTCGTCGTCGCGCGGCAAGCCCGTGGCCGCCTCGTAGATGCCATTCAGCGTCTCGACCAGCTTGTCGTCGACCGACGGAATCGAGCTGAACCCGGGCCGCGCAATCTTGAACCCGCGACCGGCACCAGAGACGTCGCCGTCAGCGTGCAGGGCCACAAACACATGCGCCTGGTAGCGCGGCGGAATCGTCGACGGCAGCACGTCAACGTCGAAGCCATCAGCTTCGAGCAACGCGGCCGTGCGTTGCGCCAAGTCCAGGTTGACCTGCCACTCGGCCTTGCCGCCGCCATTCGAGCCACCCTGCAGCCTGCCCAGCTCCGCGGGCACCTGATCGGTCAGCCAGTGGCCGGCTTGCAGGCCGATGCGCTTGGTGCCGGGCGGGTTGTATAGCGGCGCGGCCGCGAGCGGGTCGCGGAACGATCTGAAGAAGTCCTGCGCGCCGGGTACCCCAGGCGCGGGCAGTGTCGTGCTCCCTGATGTGCGCTGGCACGCCGTGTCGTCGGGCTCTGCGTACTGCGGCACGGCCGTCGGGGCGACCGTTGGCGCTACGGCGACCGCCGCGGGCTGCGTCACTGGCGCGACGGTCGGTTCGGGCGTCGGCTCGACGGCCACCGCGATGGGCACTACGGCCGGCACTGGCGCGGCGGGCACCGTCGTGGCAGCTGCCTGGACCGCCTCCTGAGCCTGAGGCGCCGCCACTCGCGCCGCCGGCGGGACGGTAATCGGCGTCGGCGTGCAGCCCGCCAAAACCAGCACCACGAGGCCCACCAGCCGCCAGCCGAACATATAGCGGTGCATTAAGCCGGACCGCCAGGGCAGTTGACTAGTAATCACTCTTTGTCATCCTGAGGGGAGCCTGCGACCCGAAGGATCCGCTTGCTGGGACGGTCTCGGCAGGCGGATCCTTCGCAAGCTCAGGATGACCAGCCTAGAACTCCAAGCCTGTTCCAAGGAATCGGCGCTAGAGTGCCCTCACTACCCATGCATGTTCTGCTTGTCGAAGACGACATTCGCATCTCCCGTGTCGTGCAGCGCGCGCTGACCGAGGTGGGCCACGACGTCGACGTTGCCCATGATGGTGACGAAGGCCTCACCCGCGCCGAAGAAACCCCGTACGACCTGCTCGTGCTGGACGTGATGCTGCCCGAACGCGACGGATTCAGCATCGCCCGCGAGCTGCGCCGCCAGCGCCAGCGCACGCCCATCCTGATGCTCACCGCGCGCGACGCCGTCGCCGACCGCGTGCGCGGCCTCGACGCTGGTGCCGACGACTATCTGCCCAAACCATTCGCGCTCGAGGAATTCCTTGCCCGGGTCAGAGCGCTCGGCAGACGGGCGGCCGATACCACGGACTCGCTCGTCGTCGGCGATCTGAAGCTCGACCCAGACCGCCACGAGGTCCAGCGCGGCGACCAGCAAATCGACCTCACCGCCAAGGAGTTCGACCTGCTGGCGTACCTGATGCGCAACGCCGGTCGCGTGCTCAGCAAACCGCAGATCACCGAACATGTCTGGGGATACGATTCCGAGGCTACGTCGAACGTCGTCGAGATCTATATCCACTACCTGCGTGACAAGATCGATCGCGGCTTCGGCCGACCGCTGATCCGAACCATTCGCGGCGTGGGCTACACCATCAAGGCATGAACCGCCTGTTCGCGCGCATCCGCTGGGGCCTCGTCGGATGGAGCATGGCCATCCTGGGCGTGATCCTGGTGCTGCTCGGTACCACGATCTACGTCGCGGTCGACCGCAGCCTCATGGACGAGGTCGATCGCAATCTCCTCAGCCGCGGCGAGCAGGCCATTCCACTGCTGTTCGGCCCGCCCGGCGGCGGGCGGCGGGGTGAAGAGCGGGGCCCCGCCGAGGGCTATCGCGGTGGCGTGTTCTACGTCGGCGTGCGCGGCGACGGTCTCGTCTTGAATCCACAGCAGGTGGCCATCGACGGGATCGAGTGGCCGAGCCCCGAAGGTCGCCTCGCCGTGCTCGAGACGATCGTGCTCGACGGCGAGCCAACGCGCGTGTTCGCGCGGCGCCTGCCTGACGGCGGCACATTATTCGTGGGCCAGAGCCTGCAGCCCGAACAGGCGGCCATGCACTCGCTGCTATTGGTGCTGCTCGGCGGCGGCGCGCTCGGCCTGCTGCTGTCCTTCGGCGGGGCATGGATCCTGTCTGGGCGCGCGCTGGTGCCCATCCACGCGGCGTTCCGTCGGCAGCAAGAGTTCGTTGCAGACGCCTCGCATGAGCTGCGCACACCGCTGACCGTGTTGCGCTCGGCGACGGACCTGCTCAACCAGCGCCGCGACGAACCCCTGGACACCAACGGCGAGCTCTTCGACGACACGCGCGCCGAAATCGCGCGCATGGAGCGTCTCGCCGCCGACCTGCTCACGCTGGCCCGTTCTGATACGGGCGAGCTGGAGCTGATGACGGCGCCAATCGAGCTGGGTGAAGTCGCGACCGACGTGGTGCGCCGCACCGCGCCGTTCGCCCATTCAGCTGAAGTCGCGCTGACCGTTGTTGGCGCGGACGTCGAAGCCATAGTCGAAGCCGATCCCGATCGCCTCCAACAGGTGTTGCTGATCCTGATCGACAATGCCATCAAACACACCGCGCCCGGTGGCAACGTGGAAGTCAAGGTCGAGCGTGACGGCACGTCGCATGGCGTGCTGCGCGTTGCCGACACGGGCGCGGGTATCGCGCCCGAGCACCTGCCGCGTATTTTCGATCGCTTCTATCGCGTCGACACCGCGCGCTCGCGGATGGCTGGCGGGACTGGCCTTGGACTAGCCATCGCACGCATGCTGGTCAACGCTCACGGTGGTGAGCTGTCGCTCAGCAGCAAGCTCGGCGTCGGCACGACCGCGACGATTCGCCTGCCGCTCGCCGATCGTGCCGCGCATATCGGCGGTCGCCTGAGCGACCTGGCTGCCCATCTCGCTCCCGCTCAGCGCAGATAGATTCGATTCGCCGTAATCAAATGCGCCTCATCCGAGACGAGGTAGCCGATCACCTTCGCAACCTCCTCCGGCGCGGCGATATGGAAGTGCTGCAAGCTTCCAGCCACGAATTCGCGCACTTCATCCGTGACCCAGCCCGTATCCGTGATCGGTGGGTGCACCACGTTCGAGGTGACGCCGAAGTCGGCCAATTCGAACGCCGCGGACATGTGGAAGTTCTCCAGCGCCGCCTTGGCCGCGCCGTAGGACACCTCTTCGGGAAAGCCCAGCGGTCCACCCGACGTCAGCCCGACGATGCGGCCCCAACTCGCTCCGCGCGCAAGGTGACGCCGAGCAAACTCGGCGATCATCAGCGCCGAGCCGCGCGCGTCGACCTCCAGCACCGGGCTCGCCGTCTCCGCGGACACTTGCCGCAGTCCCCGCCCGAACCGATCGCTAGCTGTCGCCCTGAACGTGTCCCGTCCGCCGGCCGTGGCGTTGTTGATCAGGATGTCCACGGGCCCAAAGACAGCTTCGGCCGTGTCGAACAATCGAGCCGGCGTGGCTGGATCACGCAGATCGGCCTCCACGGCCGTCGCCTGCCCGCCCGCACTGCCAATTTCGCTGAGCACGGCCGCGGCGTCCGGCTGGCCGTCCACCCGGTAGAACGTGATGACCACGCCTGCACCGTGCCGCGCCAGCAATCGCGCTGTTGCCGCGCCGATGCCATGATTGGCACCGCTCACCACGGCGACGTGTCCGTTTAAGGGCATGCTAACGGTCTTCTCATAAAGCTCTAAGGTTCGCTGCCTACAGTTGAGACCATGGAACAACCAACCAAGCGCGCTTCGTCGCGACTCATCGGCGGGGCACTGGCCTTAGCCCTGGTGGCGTTTGTCGCTATCGGTGCCATCAGCCAGACATTCACGGCTAGCCGGGTGACCGCCCAGCCGGCCGCCCAGGCGGTGACCACGGTCGCGCTCGCTGCGCCGGCCGGCAGCGTCGCCGCCGTTGCGCAGTCAGTCGGACCGTCCGTCGTCAGTGTGCGCACCAATCAGGGCCTCGGCTCGGGTGTGGTGTACGACCCGAGTGGCCTGATCCTGACCAACGCGCACGTCGTCGAGGGCGCCCAGAGCATCACCATCGGCATGGTCGACGGTCGCCACTTTAGCGGCAAGGTCCTTGGCAGCGACGTTGGCTTCGACGTCGCGGTCATTAAGATCGACGGCTCGAACCTACCCTCCGCGCCGCTCGGCAGTGCCAGCAATCTCCAGGTCGGCCAGGACGTGGTGGCGATTGGCAATCCGTTCGGGCTCGATCACACGCTCACGACCGGGGTGGTTTCGGCCATGAATCGGCCGGTGTCTGAGGGTCAGGGCTCGTACAACCAGCCAATGGTCCAGACCGACGCGGCCATCAACCCCGGCAACTCAGGCGGGCCGTTGCTCGACCTGAATGGACAGGTCATCGGCATCACCACCCTGGTCGCGGCGCCGCAGGGCTTTCCTGCCCAGGGCCTCGGCTTCGCCGTGCCGGTCGATACCGCCAAGCGCATCGCCGATCAGCTCGTCCAGTCGGGCAAGGTCGAACACAGCGGCATGCCGTTCCTGGGCGTCGCGCTGAGCGACATCAATCGGCCAGACGCAGTACCAGGCCAGCCCAATACCCCGTTCCCAGGCTTCCCGACGCCGGGTCGCCGCGGTGGCGCGGGTACGGCGCCGCGACCGACACCGCCCGCGGGCGTCGATCACGGTGCGCTGGTGGGCGACGTCAGCAGTGGCAGCGCCGCCGCCCAGGCCGGCCTGCAAGCCGGCGACGTGATCGTCAACTTTGACGGCTTCGACATCTACAACCCCGATGAGCTGCTGCAGCGCCTGGTGCTGCACAAGCCTGGCGAGCAGGTTCAAGCCAGCCTGGTGCGCAACGGCCAGACCATGAATGTCATGATCACCCTCGGCGAGGCGCCGGTGACAGTGTCATCCTGAGCCTGCGAAGAGCCTGTCCTTGAGCGAAGCGAAGGAATCCGCTTCTCCTGGCGGTCACGGGTCGCGGATCCTTCTGGCTCGCGGAGCTCGCCTCAGGATGACAATCGGTCGCTCAGGATGACAAGCGGCCTAGGCGGCCGCGCCCAACCGCAGCAGCGGCGCGTCGTTGTCCACCAGGTACTCGAACTGCCGCCGAAACTCGTCAACACTGAGGTTCGCTGCGCCGGCCAGCTTGGCCAGCACCTGCCGATCCTCGAAGTCGTCCTTGCGCAAGCGGACCATATACCGCCGCGCAATCTTGTAGTGCTCTGAATCCACGTCGACCAGTCGCACTCGAGTCCGACCAGTGGCTGGATCGAGCATGCGCTCAAAGGGCAGCGACTTGAAGTGGCCATCGACGAGCGTGACCATGGCGTCACTGCCGCCGCCCAGAATGAAGCTGGCGGCACAATAGCCGAGATCGCGCGTGTACTCCATGTCCAGTGGGATCGGATCGGCGCAGCGCAGCTCGTAGCCTATGTCCTTGACCACGAGCGTCGACTTGATCCCCAGACCCGTCAGACGCTCGCGTAGTCGATCCTTGATCACGTCGCCGACGTCGATTTCGGCCAGCCGCACGTGACCGTGCTCGTCGTGCTCGATTTGGCCGAACTCCGCCAACTCATCCTGCGACAGGAATTCGACGAGCCCTTCGGCCAGCACCGCCGTGCCGTCTTCGCGTCCGTCTGCGCGGCGTTTGATGATTGCCCCGGCGAGGATGTCCACGACGTGGTCCAGGCGCACCGGACCGCCGCGGAACTCCTCGGGGATCACGGTCATCGTTGCCCCGGCCGCCTTACCGATGCCCAGCGCGAGGTGGCCTGCCTTGCGGCCCATGGTGATCACCAGGTACCAGCGCGAGGTCGTGCGCGCGTCGACCATCAGGTTCTTGACGATGTTCACGCCGAAATGCCGCGCCGTCTGATAGCCGAACGTGACGATGCCCTGCGGCAGGTCGAGGTCATTATCGATGGTCTTCGGTACGTGTACGACGCGCAGGCGGCCCTGAGAATGCTCGGCCAGCTTCATGGCTGAGAAGGCTGTATCGTCGCCGCCGATCGTGATCAGGCCGGTGACTTTCAGGCGCAGCAGCGCGTCCACGGTCGTCTCGAGGTCCTTGGTGTCGCGCGTAGGGTTGGCCCGCGCGGTACCCAGGTAGGAGCCGCCCGTGAAGTGGATGCGACTGACGTGCTCGATGCTCAGCGGGACAACGTGATCCACGTCGCCGCGCATCAGCCACTTGAAGCCGTCGCGAATACCCATCACCTGCGCGCCCTGCAGCGCGGCGCAGATGGTCGCAGCGCCGATCACACTGTTGATCCCCGGCGCCGGCCCACCACCGCACAAGATCGCCAGCCGCTGTCCATCGCTCATAAATCTTTGATTATCACTCTTGGTTCAATCTCCCTACGGGTGGTGCCGTTTTGGGAGCGGCGTGAACTTAGAGCGCGGGGGGTTCGACAGCGACCGCGGGCACGACGGGCAGAGCCGGCGCGCGGCGGAAGGTGATTACGGCCAGCAGCATCAACACGGCTGAAGCCAGAAGCGAACAGAGGCCGATCGCCCAGAAGGCAGAGGCGCCACCATAAGCGGTGCCAAACGAGCCAGCAGCCGGGGCGCCTAGTGCGCGACCACCCAGAATGGTTGTCTCGCCCAGGGCAGCGGCAACAGCGGCGCGATCGCGGCCCACCCAGCCGATGAGCGCCAGCTCAGCGCCCAAGCGCGTGCCACTAGCACCCATGCCCAGTACCGCTGTCGCAACAACAAAGCCTGGCGCCCACCCAGTAGAGAGAGCCGACAAGAAACTGCCACACACCAGCACGGCGACGCCCGCGCTGACGACTGTATTCACCGAGCGCTTATCAGCCAGCCGACCGAACGCCAGAAAGCCAAAGCCCGCGACGGCGCACCCAACGGTCAGCAACAGTCCAGCATCGCCCAACGGCTGGCCAGTGCGGACCAATTCAGAGGGCACCAGAGCAGCGCGGCCCGCATCGGCCGCGCTCGCCAGGCCAAGCGCTGCGAGCGCCTTCCACGGCAGGCCACGACCTGCCAGCACCGCCCAACCCTGCCACGCGGTCCGTGGCGGCAGCGCCCCGAACGTGGCCACCGGCAGCAGCAGTGCGCTAGAAGCGGCGAACACCAACAACACCGGCAGTACGCCAAAAGAGTCGGTGAGCGTACCGCCCACCCACGGGCCGAGCGCACCCCCGGCGCCGCCAGCCAGGCCCAGCCAGGCCAGCGACATGCCATCGCGGCCAGGATCCGAAGCGCCGATCACCAGCGCCGGCAGCCCGACGTAGACGGCCATCGCCGGCAGTGCGGTCAGCACAAAGATCAGCATCAGTTGCGGCGTATCGAGCCCGGTCAGCGCAATGAGCGGCAGCAGAAGCAGCAAAATCAGACCAACCTGGGTCACGCGCCGCGCACCGTGGCGCAGCGTGACCGTCGGCAAGAGCAGCGCCGCGGGCAAGCGGACCAGCTCGCACACCGCGTACAGGATGCCCAGCAGGCTGGTACTCGCCCCGTCCTGGGTCAACCGACCCGCCACGACGGACGACCATGCACCGCTGCCCAGGCTGAACACGAAGATGGCGACCAGCACCACCAGCAGCTCCAGGCTGACGAACGTAGAGAGGCGCGAAATGCGGTGCGGGCGCATAAGTGGTGGGCCTTTATGACACGCCCGCGCGCGTAAAGAAAGAATGCAGCGCGGCACCGGCGTTGCATCTGTGTTTAAATTTCCAGATCAGCGCCGTCCGGGCTCGCGGATCCTTCGCTGCGCTCAGGATGACAAGAGGCAGCTTCATGTCCTTCCCAAACGGCTTTTTCTGGGGCGCCGCGACCGCGGCTCATCAGATCGAAGGCAACAACGTCAATAGCGACTGGTGGCGCGCCGAGCAGGCTGGTCGGCTGCCGTATCAATCGGGCCAGGCATGCGACTCCTGGAGTCGCTGGTCTCAGGACGTGCGGCTGCTGGCCGACCTGGGTCTGAACGCCTACCGCATGTCTATCGAGTGGGCGCGCATCGAGCCCTCACCTGGCCACTTCGACCAGACCGCCATCGACACGTACCGCCGTCAGCTCGAGGCGCTCAAAAAAGCAGGCATCGAACCGATGGTGACGCTGCACCACTTCACCAGCCCGCAGTGGCTGGCCGACGGCGGCGGATTCAAGAACCCTGACTTCATCGGTCGCCTGGCGGCGTATGCGGACCGGGTCGGCAAGGAGTTGGGCGACCTGGTGCGCTGGTGGGTGACCGTCAACGAGCCATCCATCCTGGCCATGAAGTGCTACATCGAAGGCGCGTGGCCGCCGCAGCAGCCAGGCGACGTGCGCGGCTACGTGCGCATGTTGCGCCACTCCGCCTTTGGCCACATCGCAGCGCGCAAGGCGTTGCGCAGCCATCGGCCGGACGCGCAGGTGAGCATGGCCTTCGCAATCTGGCCCCTGGAGCCCTTGCGGCCATGGAGCCCCATTGACCAGGCGATGGCGCGCCTCGGCGACTGGGTGTGGCAGGGGCGTGTCCTACGACGCACCGTCCAGGCGCTCGACTGGATAGGCGTGAACTACTACACACGCGTGCGCGTTGGCTGGCCTGCGCCTGGTCCCGAGGCTGCCACGGATCCCCACGCGGGGGCCGGCGATAAAACCGACTTCGGCTGGGAGATCTATCCGCCGGGGCTCTACAACGTGCTGCGGCGCGCTGGACGCTGGGGCAAACCAGTCGTGATCACCGAAAACGGCATCTCCGATGCCGACGACGATCAGCGCGGCGCCTACATCGTCTCGCACCTGCAGCAGGTGCTGCGGGCCATCCGCGACGGCGTCGACGTGCGCGGCTACATGCACTGGAGCCTGATGGACAACTACGAATGGGCCGATGGCTATACCCAGAAGTTCGGCCTGGCCGAAGTCGACTTCACCACCTTCGAGCGCACACCGCGCCCCAGCGCCAGGCTCTATGCTGCCATCGCGCGCGCCAACGCGCTGCCCGAGGAGTCGGTCGCCGGAGCCCGCCGCTAGACGGCGTCTTGGGCGAACACCTGGCCGCGGCGCGGCTTGAAGTCGCCAGAGTCGGTGCGTTTCTCGGTCACCTGGTAGGCCAGCGTGCGGCCCAGCAACAGCCGCGTATGTGCGTCCAACGCAGGCAGGGCCACCAGCGCCAGGCCGCTCAGCGGCAGCAGCACGAAGCCCAGCAGACCGCCAAGCAAACCAAGCAGGCCTGGCGCATGGCGCCGTTTGAGCAACGCATCGGCCACAATCGCGAGCACGAGCGACGGCAAACACAGCGTCAGCAGGAGCGACATCGCCGAGCTCTGCCAGATCGCCTGCGCGGTGGCTGCGTAGCCCGGGTTCAACAACGGCGGCACGAGCCCGCCCAACGTCAGCAGGAACCAGTGTGACGGCCAGACCAGGTGCTCCTCGATGTACCAGCCGAGCCGCGCGACACGCAGATGCAGCGGAATATGCCGCGCGCGCATGCAGCGCAGCACCAGATATGGCACATCGGACACGCCCCACGCCCAGCGCCGGATTTGCTGATACGTCGACGTGGCGGTCCCCAGCACAGAGAAGCCCTCGGCCGCGTCGGCGTGCACCGGCAGATAGATGGCCCGTGCGCGGACCCGCTGGCCAAAGTGCAGCCACACCTTGAAAAACATGTGCGAGTCCTCGGGCACCACGTCGCCATCCCAGAACTGAACACGCTGGGCAGCCCACCACGACAGCGAATAGGTCGACTGCGGTACCAGTCGATGGCTCGCCGCGAGCCGGGACAGCGAGTACAGCGAGAACACACTGCTCACCGCCCGCAGCAACAGTGGCAGCCGACCATGATTGGCGTAGAACAGGATTGCTGGCTGATAGACGTGCAGCCGCCCATCAGGGTGCGACAGCAACGAGTGCCCCAGCGCCGCCAGGTACTGTCCGTCGAGCCGCGAGTCGGCATCGCACACGGTGACCAGCAGATTGCGCGAGTCGAGCCGCCCGGACGCGACCAGCTCGTCTTCGACCCGCTGCGCAGCCCAGGCCAAGTTCGACGATTTGCCCTTGACCTCGCCCGGCAAATCGGGATGCATCGTCACCAGCCAGGCGCCGAACAGATGGCCGAAGCGCTGCGTCAGGCGGTCTGCGCGCTCCGGCGCCTGGGCATCACGCTCTTCGAACGCGAGGGCGACCGCGATCCGCTCACGCGGCACGCTCTGGCGCACCAGGCAATCCAGCGTCTGGGCCAGGATCGCATCATTCTCCTTATAGGTGGGCACGATGACCAGGTGGTGCAGTCGTTCGAAGCCGGGCAGTCCCTCACCGTCGGCGAGCCAATCGCGCCGCCGCGCGCGACGCATGCGCACCAGCCCGATCAGCAGCCCGACGCTGAACTCCATTGACCGCCACAGCCAATAGCCGGCAAAGAAGACGAGGAAAGTGCCGAGGATGCCGGGCGCCACAATCGCCGCCCAGACCGGCGACGTCAGCACGATCCACGCGACAGCCGGCGGGATCGCCCCCAGCACTCTTCGTCCGACAGGGTGGAGGCCGTCTGCCGCCCGGCAAGCCGAATACGGCGTTGAGCACGCTCCGGGCTGGACCTGCTCCACGGTCATCATCGACGGCATGAGCACCCTCCATGCCACGGCTCGGATCGACGTAGACTGCCCAGCGGGGACAGCCTGATGACCTCAACTCTCAGCAGCACGCCCGCTCGAGCGGACGAGGTGACCGCTGAAGCGGTCGCGAGCTTCAACAACAGTCCTGACCCGCGCCTGCGTGAGATCTTGCAGGCGCTCGTGCGACACCTGCACGCGTTCGCCACGGACGTCCGGCTCACAGCGGACGAGTGGGCGGCGGCGATCGACATCCTCAAAGCCACCGGCGACATCAGCGACGACAAACGCAGCGAATTCATCCTGTGGTCGGACGCCCTCGGCGTGTCCATGCTGGTCGACTCGCTGGCTAATACGCGCCCCGCGGGTGCAATGGAGTCGACAGTGCTCGGCCCGTTCTGGACGCCCAACGCGCCAGTGCGCGGCTACGCCGATAGCATGATCGCGCGGGCGCTCGGCACGCCGGCGCTGGTCCACGGACGCGTGCTGGACCTGAAGGGGGCACCAATTGCCGGCGCCGAGCTCGACGTTTGGCAGAACGACGCCAACGGCCTGTACACGGTCCAGGAGCCCGAGAACGACGAGGATCACCTGCGCGGGCGCTACTACTCGCGCGAGGACGGCAGCTATGCCTTTGTCGGCGTGCGCCCCGTGCCCTACACCATTCCCAACGACGGCCCGGTCGGGGCGATGCTCAGCGCGGCCGGACGGCATCCGTGGCGGCCGGCCCATATCCACATGATTGTGACTGCGCCCGGCTTTCAGCGGCTGCAGACACACATCTTCGACGGCACCAGCGCCTACCTCGATTCGGACGCGGTGTTCGCGGTCAAGCGCTCGCTGATCCGCGAGTTCGTGCCGCGCAGCTCTGACGATCCCGAGCGGCCGGCCAGCATCGCTGGCGAATGGTGCTCGGTCAAAAACGACATCGTGCTGGCTCCAGTGGAGGTCTCCCGTGCCTGATCCGTATACGGCGGTCGGCCTGATCCCGACGGTGCGCGGCATCCGCCAGCGCGCAGAGATTCAGCGCAACCTCGAGCATCTCAGCCATCTCATTGCTGCCGCGTCGTGGCTGTCCAGCCTCGACCTCCCGGTGCGGCTGGTGCTGCTGCCCGAGGGTGCGCTGCAGGGCTTCACCGACGAGGTGTTCGACCTCGATCACGCCACCTACGCGCGCGAGTGCGCCATCGATGTGCCCGGCGCCGAGACGGACTACCTGGGTCAGCTCGCGCGGCGCTGGAACATCTTCATCATGGCCCAGGCCAAGGCGCGCCACCCCGACTTCCCTGAGCGCTTCTTCAACGTCGGCTTTGCCATCGATCCCTCAGGCGAGGTCATCTTGAAGCACCACAAGTTGGCGACGCTCTATCCCGTCGAGCACTCGATGACGCCACACGACGTGTGGGATCGCTGGCTCGAGCTCTACGGCCGCAATCTGGATGCCTTTTTCCCGGTCGCCGATACCGAGATCGGCCGGCTCGGCGTGCTGATGGCCAATGAAGGCTCGTATCCCGAAAACGCGCGCGGTCTGGCGATGAACGGCGCCGAGGTCGTCTATCGCGCCTCGTACCCGCACCCGCATACGGGCAACGAGTTCTTCGAGATCCAGAACCGGGCGCGCGCCCTGGACAACAACTTCTACGTCTTGGCGCCCAACCTGGCCACCTATTTCTTGGAGCAGGATTCCGATCTGCCGATCGATACCTTCGGCGGCCAGTCGATGATCGTGGACTACAAGGGTCGGATTGTCGGCCAGCATCGCTATGGCGCCGGCTCGTCGTACGTCGCCGGCACGGTCGATATCGACGCATTGCGCAAGTTCCGCGCGCAAGCGCAGTGGGACAATTGGATGAAAGACCTGCGCACAGAGCTCTTCGCGCTCGTCTATGAGGAGCCCATCTATCCCAAGAATCTCTATCTTGACCGAGCCCCATACACGCATGCCGAGTTCCGCACCGAGGTCATCGACAAACAGATCGCCCTGATGCACCAACGCGACATCTGGCGCAAGCCCCCTCGGCCGATCCAGGAGGCGCTCACGACGTAGCGCTGGCGCTACAAACCAAAAGCGCAAGCGGACGCGTACAATCGCCGCTCGGTGTGGGTGGGAAGTCGCATCGGTCGGCTGCTGCTTGCCACATCCGTTGCTTTGGCGGCTCTGAGCGCGACGACGCTCACGACCGGGCCCGCGCTGCACGATCCTGACGACGATCTGCTGCTGCAGCCGCTGATTGGCCTCGAGGCAACGCCGGCACCGACGCAGTTTTCCCTGGCAGAGCCGTCTAAGACGCCCGAACGCGCGTCACGGTTTGAACGCCTCATGCGGCCGTTCCTCACTGAGGCGCTCAGACGACGCCAGCAGCAAGCGGCCGGCGATCCACGCTATTGGAGCCGCGTCGATCCACGGCTCAACGCCACACGGCTCAACTTTCTGCTGTTCGGTTACGGCGAAACCCACGAGCCGCCGTTGACCGAGCGCGGCTTCATCGGGTCGTTGACGATCTTCTCCTACGACTACCGATCGCGCAGCGTCGACCTCGTCTCGCTGACGCACGACATTCGTGCGCCCGAGATCGAACGCCACATCGCTCGCCACCAGCAGCCAGGCCAGAAGGTCGGCCCGATCAAGATCGACCAGGCCTATAACACCGGCGGCTTCGAGCTGATGCGCCGCACCCTCGAGGACGCCACGGGCCTGGCCATCGACTTCCAGCTCGCGTTCAACGAAGACGCTATTGCCGGCGCGACCGACCGCGTCTTTGGCGGCCTGGACGTCAACGTGCCGCTGCCGTTCAGCGTCAACGCGTTCTACTTCGAAGGCAAGAAGTACCCGCCTGGCACGTTCGGTCAGGGCCCGCAGAAGCTCAACGGACTGCAGGTCATCCAGTTCATCAAGACCGTGCCGGTCGAGGAGCACTACGACCTGCGGCTCGAACACAACGCGCGCAAGCATCTCGTGTTTCGCGCGCTCATGGACGCCCTGCAGTCCAACGTCGGCGATGTGGGGTTCCTCGGCCGCGGCGCGCTGTTTTTCAGCGGCGAGGTGGCGACCAAGGCTATCGCGTACGACTTCGACTTGCGCAATCTGCTGGTCGAGAATCTGTGGTCGCTGATCACCGAGCGCTCGTCGACCGAGCGCAGCGACACCGCCGTACCCGCCATCGCGCGCACAATGTACGTGGTCGATCCCGCCAGTGGTGACGGGGGTGTGCAGTGGGTGAAAGCCAATGCGCGCACCAACCCGTTCACCCAGCGCGACCTGGACATGAGCGTCTATTACGAAACGGCGATGGAAGTGCCGTACACCGGCGACCCGAACGCGGAGGACCTGGTCGCTCGCTATTGGACGGATGTGCGACGGTTGATCGCGTCGCGCCTGAGCTGAGCCACAACCTCGTCGCGAGGTTCTGGCTCAACAGAGTCTCAACCGGGCGCATAATGGGAGCACGCGCCTACGACAACCGCGCGTCGCTAGAGTCATCTGACCATGCCCAGCGTGCGAGGAGTTGCTCCTCTGGCTATGACCATCGTCCCGAGACCCTCGCCCAGGCACCGCGCGGCGCCCGCAAGCGACTTGCCGCCCATCGAGCAGCGCGTCGAAGTCAGCTTCCGCTATCGGGTGCTGTTCACCGAGCACGTGTTCGCCGCCGACAACCCGATGCTCGCGGAAGTCATGGCCGCCACGTCCGACACGCAGACCCCGAGCAAGTTCTTGTGTATCGTCGAGGACGGCGTCGCCAGTCACCAGGCTGGTCTTATCCCGTCGATCACCGGCTACGCCAAGAGGTACCGCGAGTTCGTCGATCTGGCCGAACAGCCGATCGTCGTCCCCGGCGGCGAGCGGGTCAAGAACCATCCCCATCTGGTCGACCAGATTCACGAAGCCATCAATCGCGCGGGCATCGACCGCCACTCGTACGTCGTCGCCGTTGGCGGCGGCGCGCTGCTGGACATGGTCGGCTACGCCGCTGCGACGGCCCATCGCGGCGTGCGGCTGATTCGCATTCCGACCACCGTCCTGGCGCAGGCCGACTCCGGCGTTGGCGTCAAGAACAGCATCAATGCTTTCGGCAAGAAGAACTTTCTGGGCACGTTCGCCCCGCCCGCCGCCGTGATCAACGACACGAGGTTCCTCGAGACCCTGAGCGACCGCGAGTGGCGCAGTGGCATCGCCGAAGCGATCAAGGTCATGCTGCTCAAGGACCGCGACGCGTTCGAAGAGCTGGAAGGCCTGGCGCCCGCGCTGGCACGCAGAGACATGGACGCCATGCGGCGGGTCGTGTATCGCGCCGCCCAACTGCACCTGCAGCACATCGCCACCTCGGGCGACCCGTTCGAGTTAGGCTCGTCGCGGCCGCTCGATATGGGCCACTGGTCGGCGCACAAGCTCGAATCGCTGTCGACCTACCGCCTCCTCCATGGCGAGGCGGTCGCGATCGGCCTGGCCCTGGACGCGACGTACGCGCATGAGGTCGGCCTGCTCGACGACATCACCTGGCGACGCATCATGCGCGTTCTGGAGACCGTCGGGCTGCCAACGTACGCGCCCGAGCTGAGCCAGCACCTCGACGAACCCGAGCATCCCGGCAGCATCCTGCGCGGCCTGGTCGAGTTCCGCGAACACCTCGGCGGCCAGCTGACAGTCATGCTGCCGCTGACCATCGGCCGCGGCATGGAAGTCCACACTATGGACCTCGACGTGGTGCGCAGCTGCATTGCTATGTTGCGAGTAGGCCTGCACGCCGAGTAAACCCAAAGCACTGTCATTCCGAGCGTCGCCTCAGAATGACAAAGAGGGAATATGGCCACCAGTCCGTCCGCGGGCGAGTGCCCGCTCAGCCAGCAGCAGCTGATCGACGAGTACTTCATCGAGCACCGCACCAAGGTCCTCGATATCGCCGCGTTCCTCGATCGCTTCGATCGGGCCACGGCGCGCGATGCCGAAGATGACTTCCGGATCAAGGCCTTCAGGAATGCGCTGGCGGCACTGCTCGACACCGAGGGCCCGACGCGCATGCACGCGGTCCAGATGCTGCTGAGTGATCCGCGATCCGACCTGTTGCCGGAGCTCGATCGCAAGAGCGCCTTCGGCGCGTATGAGAAACGGTAGCGCCCATGGACTACATCGACCATCACGCGCACATGACCTCGCGCACGACCGACGACTACGAGCAGATGGCGCTCACGGGCTGTCGGGTGCTGACCGAGCCGGCGTTCTGGGCCGGCTACGACCGCGGCACCCCGGAAGCCTTCGTCGCCTACTTTGAGGCGCTCACCGATTTCGAGCCCAAGCGCGCCGCGAAGTCCGGCATTCAGCACTTCACCTGGCTGTCACTGAATCCGAAAGAAGCCGAAGACCGCGCACTGTGCGCGGCCGTGCTGCCGGTCATCGAGCGCTATCTCGATCGCCCGAACGTGCTCGGCATCGGCGAGATCGGACTGAATCGCGTCACGCGCAACGAACTGGCCACGTTCGAGGACCACGTCCAGCTCGCGCTGCGGCACGACCACCTGCCGATCATGATCCACACGCCGCATCTCGAGGACAAGCTCAAGGGCACGCGCGTGATCCTCGACTCGCTGGCATCGGAGCAGCGCGTCCAGCCCGAGCGGGTGATGATCGACCACGCCGAGGAGCACACGCTGGGCGCAATCAAAGACCAGGGCTACTGGGCCGGGCTGACGCTGTATCCGCAGACCAAGGTCTCGCCGCAGCGCGCCGCGGACATGATCGAGGTCTTCGGCCCAGAACGAATCTGCGTCGCGTCTGCGTGCGACTGGGGCCCAAGCGTCCCGTGGGCGGTGGCCCACTTCATTCGCGAGATGCGCCGGCGCGGCCATCCGGACAGCCTGATCACGCAGGTCGTGTGGGCCAACCCGTCCGCCTTCCTGGGCCAATCGAGCAACTTCCGAGTGCCCGGCCGAGCAGTCGCCGAAGTGGCCCGCTGAGCGGATGCGCCTCGGCGACGACGGCTACTTCGGACTGACCTACTGCACCAATATCCATCCGGCCCAGGGCTGGCCGGCGGTCTTCGGCAGCCTCGAGCAGTACGCGCCAGCGCTCAAGGCGCGGCTCTCTCCAGACGCCCCCTTTGGCATTGGCCTGCGGCTGTCTGGCATCGAGAGCCGCGAGCTACTCGCAGGGGACAACCTGGAGCGTTTCGCCGAATGGCTGCGCGAGCAGGGTCTGTACGTATTCACCTTGAATGGCTTCCCGTATGGCGCTTTTCACGGCACACCGGTCAAGGCCGACGTGCACGCGCCGGACTGGCGCGATGAGGAGCGCGTTGCCTACTCCATTCGACTCGCGACCATTCTGAAAAAGCTGTTGCCCGAGGGCATGGACGGCAGCATTTCGACGTCTCCGCTGGCCTACAAATCATGGGTTGACCAGGACGATCGCGACACGTGGCAGCTGCTGGCGCGCAACGTGGCTCGGGTCGCCGAGGCTTTGCAGAGCAGCACCATTCACCTCGATCTGGAGCCCGAGCCGGATGGGCTGCTCGAACGCAGTTCGGAGCTGGTGCGCTTCTTCGAGGAGTGGCTGCCGCGCCGCGCCTGGGAGCACGTCGGCGTGTGCTTCGATACCTGCCACATGGCGGTCGCCCACGAGGACCCGGCCGAGGTGATGGACCGCTATGCCCGCGCCGGCATCAGCATCGGCAAGATCCAGGTCAGCTCCGCGCTCGAGGTCCCACTGCCGGCCGCACGCCAGGCACTCGAGGCATTCGCCGATCCGGTCTACCTCCATCAGGTCACACAAAAGAACCGCGACGGGTCGCTGCGGCAGTATCCCGACCTGCCCGAGGCCCTGCAGCAGTTGAACGATCCGAACGCCGAACAGTGGCGCATCCACTTCCATACCCCGCTGTTTGTCGAGCGCTACGGCAGCTTCCGATCGACCCGCGACTGGATCGAGCGCACCTTCGACGAGGTGAAGCGCCGCCGCAACTGCCGCATCCTGGAAATCGAGACCTATACCTGGGACGTGCTGCCGCCCGAGCTCAAGCAGGACCTGACCGACTCTATCGCGCGCGAGTACGAGTGGGTCATGGACACGTTAGCCTTGCCAGCGGCGGCCGCGGCAAAGCGGTGACCACCGCCCAATCGACACTTGCCCGCCCGTACACGCCGTTCAGCGCGTGGCTGACCATGGCCCGCGTCTCGAACTCGCCGACGGTGGCGACCAACGTGTTGGCCGGTGCAGCACTCGCGGGCGCAACCGCCGCGGGCTGGGAAATCCCCGCGTTGATCGTGGCCTTCGTGATCTTCTATACGGCCGGCATGCTGCTCAACGACGTGTGCGACTACGGCTGGGACCTCGTCAATCGACCCGACCGGCCGCTGGTCGTCGGCGCCGTCGCGCGTCCCGTCGCGCTGGTGACGTCGCTCGCCATGCTGTCGGCCGCAGGTGGGCTGTTGTTCATCCTCAATACGCGCGCCTTCCTGGCTGGCCTGGTGCTGACCGGTCTGATCGTG
>DASXRR010000083.1:0-3049 GCA_036506475.1 Chloroflexota bacterium | reverse complement strand
GGGGCGGGAGCTGAAACTGAATCAGGCGTCGGCGGGTTACATGATGGCAGTGCGCAGCAGGTTGCCCGAGCTGGGGCTGATCAGCGTCGTTCTGGTCTGGGCCTCCACGTTTGTGGTGACCAAGCAGATCTTTGACGAGATCTCGCCGTTGGCGTTTGCCTTTGTGCGCTTTCTGGGGATAACGGTGTTGGCGTTCGTCGTGCTCGCTCTGGCTGTCCGCAGGGGGACGGCCCAGTGGCGGATATGCACACGTGACTTGCCACGCTTTGCGGCGGTTGGCGTCTGCGGCTACACGCTGTACCAGCTGGGCTTCGTGCTCGGCCTGGAGCGCACCTCGCCCTTCTCGAGCGCGCTGCTCATCAGCACGATGCCTCTGTTCACGATCGTGCTGCTGCGCCTGCTCGGCGAGCATCCGCCACTGCGCGCCTGGGTCGGCGTAGCCATCGCCTTGATCGGCACGGCCGTCTTCGAGGGCGACAAGCTCGGCGACGAGACAGGCTCGCTCATCGGCGATCTGCTCAGCCTCGGCTCGGCCGTGTCGTTCGCCACGTACGGCGTAATTAATCGGCCGTTAGTGAAGCGCTATCCAACCGCTACCTATACGGCCTACACCGTCCTGGCCGGCGCCATTCCGCTGCTGGCCATCTCGCTACCGGCGGCGCTCAACCAGAACTGGGCCAAAGTACAGCCAGAGAGCTGGCTGGCGATCTGGTACATGATCGTCTTCCCGGTCTACATCGCGTACATGGTCTGGAACTGGGCCATCGCCCGGCGCGGCGCCGCGGCGGCGTCGAGTTTCGGTCTGCTGGTACCCATCGCCAGCGGCGTGCTGTCCGCCCTGACGTACGGCGAAGCGTTCGGCGTACTGAAGCTGGCGGGCGCCGCGCTGATCCTGGCGGGGCTGGTGGCCCTCCAGTCGAACCGTAGATCGAACCGCGGAAAAGGCTAATCGCCGCGGTCGCCTTGGCCCTCGGGTGCCTTATGTTTGGCCTGCTGGCGCTGATCGGCAGCCAGTGAACGGCCCACGTCTGACTGATCAGACGTGAAGTGGCCTTGTGCATCGCGTCGAATGAAGCGCGACCCACCCGGCTTACCAGGCGTGGTATCGATTCGCTCGCGTTTGCCTTGTGGTCGATGTGTTTCAGCCATAGGGCGAAGCGAATTTGCAATAAGCGGACCGTTCACTTCGAGCCACGCATCGCTGCAAACTGAAAGACGGCAACCGGTGGATCATGGTCGCTGGTTCCACGCGCACCATCATCGGGCTCAGCGGCCGGCCAATCCGAATTGATATGCGCAACGTGAATCGATGCCACATCGGCCAGCAAAGATGGCGACACGAACAGTTGATCGAGCGTCTGCGCCTGGCCATCAAAGACGTAGCTATAGGCGCTGCCAGGCGTCTCGGCAACAAGCCTGTCCCAGAGGTTCAACAGGCCAGCGTCGTACAACGGCGCAAGCTGATCGCTCGGAAAGTGTGGATCGCCCGGCGCGAAAGGATCGTCGGGTCTGGGATAGACGTTCAAGTCGCCGCCAATGACCACGCGCGCCCCAGAAAGCGCCTGAGCGATGGCGGCGTCGTATGCAGCCTGCTCGCGCCGCTGGCCAACGCGCGCATCGGGTCCACTGCTGAAGTGGTTGCTGACCGCGTACAGGTCGACGAAGCCACCTACGCCCACCTGGTCCTGCCAGACGCGGAAGAGCCCGACCTGCGCCGCGCGCGTGAAGACGTTTGAGCCGTCGGTGCCCGTGCTGCGATCGATGTCGTCGGGCAGGTGCGCGTTGAGCGCCTTCGGATTCTGGACGTCCGAGCTGTACGGCAAGGCGTCCGCCCGATAGGCGACGCGTGGTGCCGACCCAAGCACGGGATCGTCCGTGCGCGCGGCTAACAGTTGCACGCGATCGGCGCGATACAGAAACCCGGCGATGATCCCGCGGTCATCGGCGCCGTCACGATCCAGGCTGGCGACATACACCGGTCCACCGGCCGCCGAAATGGCCAGCCCGAGCTCTTGCAGCACGTCCGGTCGACCATCGGCGTTGTCCAGACTGCCACACACCAGCGCGCCCGCCACGACCGAGCAGATGTCCTGGTCCTCAGCCTCCTGGACGAGCACGATGTCCGGGCTCAGCAAGTCGCCGATGATCTGCGCGGCAATGCTCGCCAGGCGCGCCTGATACGCCGCGTCGCTGCTGGGAACGTAGTCGAACGGCGGCTGCACGCCCGGGCAACCAGCGTTGCCAGTGAAGTCGCAGCCGTCATTGGGATCGTCGCGAAAGTCGTACAGGTTCTCGAGGTTGAACGTGGCCACGGCGTACGCCTGGCCGCGCTCGAACGCCACGGGCGGCGCCTGCTGTGACGGATCGGCGCCGGCAACCAACACGGGCTGCGCGGTGACCTCGATGCGGTATTTGCCGAACGTATACAGCACTGCCCCGACGAGGTCGTTGGCAACGCTCTCAAACGTGCGCGCCGGCACCAGCAAGGTATCAGCGCCCAGTGTGGCCGCCAGGCCGGAGTTGCCCACCAAGATGCGATAGCCGTTGCCATTGTCAAAGGCCAGGTCGGGACGGTCGTCCAGTGGATGAGGATCGCGGTACGCCCGGCGTGCGAACGGGTCGGCGCGTGACGCAATAGCACTGTCGCCGCGGGCGATCCAGATCTCGCTGTCCTGGGTGCTGCCGAAGACGTCGCGTCCACCCAAGACCACCGCCCCAGCGGGTACGCGCGCGCGCATGCTCTCGTGACGTTCCCAGTAGCGCTGCGCGTCGGCCAGGTCGTCCGGCGGGCGCGCGTCGAACGCGGGCACCTCGGCGTCGAGGTCGACGTTGGTGCGTACGACCTGCACGACGCGAGGAGCCTCGAGTTGGGTCAGGTTGAAGAACTCGCCCACGCGGCCGCTCAAGACCACTTCGTCGCCGACGCGCGGCTGATAGTCGCCGATGCGGCCCGTCCGGCCGATGAATACGAACACGCCGTCCGATGTCTGTGGATCGGTGTCGGCGTCGGCCGGCGTGTTCTGGATGAACAAGCCGCTGTTCAGGACCC
>DASXRR010000082.1:0-2512 GCA_036506475.1 Chloroflexota bacterium | reverse complement strand
ACGAGTCCTATCTGGTGCTACTACAGACGATTCAGTCACTGCGCACCGACGTGCAACTGGTCCGCTGTTGCCGGAGTCGCGCGCGTGAGCAGGCTCTGCGGCCGGCTGTCGTCGCGGGTGACTGATCGCCAGTTAGCGGCTGGCGCAGGTCGGCACGGAGACTTCAGTTTCGCCCGCGGCCAGGACCCGGTTCAGTGCGCGGCGGCGCCGGCCGTTCTTGCGGCTTTGTGGGGGCAACCCGTTGAGACGGCTGGCTCGTCGCGGCTGGCGGATTGGCACGCGAAGCGGCATGGCTCTCGCTTACGGCGACGCCGCGCGGCTCGCCGTCCGGAGCCTGTGGAGGAGAGTCCTCCACCTCGGCCGTACCTGCATGCGGGTCAACAGGATTGGCCTCGGCTCGAGCTTCCACACCCCGCCCACGTGGAGCTAAGCCAGCGGAATCGTGCGATTCTCTCGCGGCGCGTTCGCCCGCGTCGCCCGCTGTGGCGCTTTCGATGTTGGCGGTGGCGCGGTGCTCAGCTTCGTCGGGCTGGAGTTGCTCGGAGGTGGCCGTGGCCACAGGTGCGACGCCCAAGTTCGGCAGCGGCGCAGTCGGTCGCGTGCGACCCAAACCGCGCTCAGTTGCGGCCAGCGCGCGCTCCAGGCCGTGTCGGGCAGAAGCTGGAGCCGTCTGTAGGAGCTGGCTCAGTCGCACTTCATTTACCCGTAGATTCGCTTGCACCGCCTCGGAAGCCGGCGATCTATCGGCGACGTCCAGTCGAGCGACTGTCTCGTCGTACCGAGCAGCGGCCAACGCGACGTCGGTGTCACGACCTTGCTCGAGGAGGCGCGCGGTTTCGTCCAGACGCATATCCACTTGACGCAGCAGGAGCTCCTGCCGCGCCGAGTCAGTTGACGCGAGCTGGAGCGCAACCGCTTCGCTGGCCTGTTTGACCGGGTAGAGCGTGTCGCCGGGGAGCGCAGTTGCCGAGGCGCTGGCCGCGGCGGCGCCAGCAAAGCTCAGCGCGGTCAGACCCGCGGCGAGGCGGGCTGCCCAGAGCCGAAGACGATCCATTGCCATCCCGTGCATCGCTCGCACCCGGGGAGCCGCCGGAGCGGAACGCGTCATCTGGACCAGCAGGCGTTGTCGCGCAGCGGCACGGAAGTCCGGGCGTGGCGCCACGTCACACGCGGTTGCTTCGAGCGTTTCGGCCAGCCCGACGAGGTCCGCCAGCTCACCTTCCAGGACGCGGGTCGCGGAGTCGCGGTCGTCGAGTGCTCGCTCGAGTGCTGCGGCTAGCGCCGATTGGTGATTGAGTGAGCTGCTCATGCTGCCAGCCCTACCCCCTGCCGCTCGAGCTCGCGCCGCAGGCTCTGCAATGCTCGGAGTTGGAGCGCGCGGATGGTGCCTTCGCGTTTGTCCATGAGCTGGGCAATCCGGGCTGTGTCAAAGCCGTCGAGGAACTTGAGTGTGATCACTTGCTGTTGCTCAGGGGTTAGCCGTTTGATCGCATTCGCGAGCAGGTCCGCGTCGATCCACTGTGACATCGCTTGCGTCGCGCTCGTGCTTTCGACATCAATCGGATTGTCGGCATCGTCGAGCGAGCGAGTGGGTGTCGCTCGTCGGCGCCAATCAACGACCACGTTGTGGGCCACCGTGTACAGCCATGCAAGAAAAGGCTTGCCCCGCCAGCGGAAGCGTTCGATTGCAGCCCACGCCTGAAGAAACACTTGCTCGGTGAGATCCTCGGCGTCAGTCTGATTCGCAGTTCGGTAGTACATGTAGCGGTACACGCGATCCAGATGCAGGTCATACAACTCGGCGAAGGCTGCCTGATCGCGCGCCACGGCTCTGCCGACGAGCGCGACAATCCGCGGATCGTCTGCTGCTGAAGGGTCTGCCGAGCTCACGCGCGAGTTTAGGAAGGGATGTGCCTTGCGCTGAAGGACTACCAGGCTGATTCGCCATGCGATTGGTACTCGCGGGCGTGCTGATTCTCAGCGAGGGGCCGAGCAGCAGGATCATCGCCGACCATCCGTGCCACTCGGACGCCCCACGCCAGCATTATCAGGAAGGCCTCACCACGACACCCGTGGCGGTGCCGTTCTTGCTGACGACGGTGACTTTTGTCCCGACTTTCAGGTCGGCCACGGTCTTGCCCTCCGGTCGGATCTTCGTGTCTGAGGTAACCGTCACGGTCTGCGATGCCGTCCCGTTTGCCGGAGTCAGGGTGAGGGTCGTGCCGTTGCTGGCGCTCGCCACAGCGGAGATCGTCCCGACCAGGTGAGTCGCATGCGCCGCCCCCTTTGCAGGCAGCAGGTGGACGCGCCGGGCGAGGAAGCTCGAGCCGTCGGCGTTGGTATGCCCCTGGACTACGACGCGATCGCCGTCTTTCAGGTCGCTAGCCCTGGCTACGTCGAACGAACGCGCTCGACCCTGGGCGTGGCCGCGTCCCCTGGGGGTGGCGCTCGCGAGGGTGACGTTCACGTCTCCATACCGTTCAGTCGTGACGGTGAAAGTGGTGGCGCTCGT
>DASXRR010000081.1:0-24755 GCA_036506475.1 Chloroflexota bacterium | reverse complement strand
GACGTGCTCACCGTCGTGGTGCCATCGTCAGGCCATTACGCTGCTACGTCTGCTGGCCGTCGCAATCCGCTTCTGGACCGAGGCCCGCACGGTCCTGCGCGAGCAGACCTTCGGCGTACTTGGGTCGGCCAGCCTCATTGCCGTATCTGGCGCGGCGGTGCTGGTCTATCTTGCCGAACGCGGCACCGAGGGGTCGATCCAGACGTTTGCGGACGCGCTGTGGTGGGCCGCCGCGACGATCACAACGGTCGGCTACGGCGACGTATATCCCAAGACGCCCGCGGGACGTGGCGTGGCGGTGCTGCTCATGCTCGTCGGCATCAACTTGTTTGGTCTGCTCACTGCGCGCGTCGCGGCGTTCTTCGTCGAGGCCGATGAGCGGCGGGCCGAGGATCAGTACGACGAGATTTTGAAGCGGCTGGACTCGCTGGAAACCCGACTGATCGAACGCGGCAAACAGCAGCCGTAAGCGTCTGACGATAACAACGCATTCTTGGGTTTACGTAAAGGCCGTCCTTATAGTGGCGCGCCGCGCGTTCTTGCTTGGGTCCGCGCGGATCTTGGGAGGCACGCGAGTTACGAACATGAGGCTGTGGTGGAAAAGGATCGCGCCGGCGCTGGTGGTGGCGCTGCCGCTGATCCAGGTGCAAGCGGCGCGCGCCGCCGATTCGGTGGCGCTGCCGTTCGACGATGGCGCCGCCGTGCGGATCATTCAGGGCTACAACAGTGGCACCCACCACGACGCGAGCCGCTTCGGACTCGACCTCGTCCTGACGAACCAGGAAACAAGCGGCGCGAGCGTGCTATCGCCGCTCGAGGGCACCATTGCCTGGGCCTTCGAGCCGGGCGACAAGACCGGCTGCATCGAAGTCGTCGGGACGGACAAGCGCTTCGGCGTCATGCTGTGCCACGTGCTGCTCGATCGGCCTTATAGCCGAGGCGAGCGCGTCAGTCGTGGCCAGGTGCTGGGTACCGTCGGTGCGCCAGGGACCGTCGGCAACAACGGAAGCGCCCATGTGCACATCGAGCTGCACCAGGGTGGGCGCAGCAGCGATCCCGTGCCGTTCAGCCCTTCGGACGGCGGCCTCCTGCTGGACGGCAATGACTTCCCCGTTACTGGCGCCTCCAACGACCACGCTTCGTCGGCCATGGCCTCGACCAACGTGATGGCCGCGCCGCCGGCGCCTGTTGCGAGCGCGCCCGCGCCTGTCGCGGCAGCCAACCGGAGCGCGCCACGCAACGCGCAACCGACGAACCGTTGCGCGCCAGGCGTTTCGCCGAAGTTCACGTTCGGTTTCGCCGACCTCAAGACCAGGCTCGGCGATTCGATGGGTGAGCCACTGACCTGCGAGTTCGCCGACCCCAACGGCACCGGTGACGTGCATCAGCAGACAACCAGGGGCCTGGCCTTCTGGCGCAAGGGCACCAACACACCGACGTTCACCAACGGCTCGGAGCACTGGGGCAGCACGCCGCGCGGCTGGGTCGAGTGGACGGGCGCGAGCGTCGATCCACCGACCGGCTAACTGCGCAGCCTGCGCGTCTGCGCTCGAATAGGCAGAATAGGCGCGTGCAGCCAGCGCGCCAGCAGGCGCTGTCCACGGCGACCATGCTGGTGTATGCCGCGGGCTCCATCGGCACCGGCGCCTTCTACGCGTTCAACAACTTCGTCCTGCCGCCGATCCTGAAGTCGTTCGGCGCGCCGGACCTGATGATCGGCCTGCTCTCGAGCACGCGCAGCATCGAGGGCGCGCTGATTCAACCAACGGTCGGTGCGCTGTCCGATCGCGTCTGGACGCGGTTTGGTCGGCGCAGGATCTTCCTCTTAATAGGCATTCCCTTGTCGGCCGCGTTCTTCGTTGCCGGCGCCTTCATTCACGATCTGGTCGGCGTGGCGATCGTGATCTTCCTGTTCTCGATCTTTTTCAACGTCGCCGTCGACCCGTACACCGCGTTGCTGGCCGACATCGCGCCACTGCTGCAGCGCGGCTTCCTGGGCGGCCTGGCGACGGGCGTGCAGCTGCTGAGCTCGGTGCTGTTCCTGGTGATGGTCTCGGTCGCGACGCGTGGTGGCTCAGCAGTACCGCTGTGGGTGTACCTGACCGTAGCGGCCATACTGGTCGTCAGCTTCGGCATCACGTTTTTCGGCATCCGCGAGCCGCGTGAGCTCGCCCAGGACCATCCTTCTACTGCTGAGCGTTTTTCGGCGCGACAGTATCTCGAGGCGTTGCTCGAGCATCGCCAGGCGATGCGCTACCTGGCCACGCTGTTCGTCTATCAGTTTGGGCTGAACGCGATTCTGCCGTTCCTTGTTCTGTATATCGAGGTCGAGATCCACGAGACGCAGGACACCGGGTTTGCGCTCTCCGCCGCGCTGCTGGTGCTCACGGCGGTCGGCGCTGTGGTGTTCGGCAAGATCGCCGATCGGATCGGGACGCGGCCGGTACTTGCCGTCGGCTGGGCGCTCCTGGCATTGAGCGCGATCGCTGGCGTGGTGATAACCACGCTCAACGAGCTGATCGGCGTCGTCGTCCTGGCGGGCATCGGCAACGGCGCCGCGACCGCCGTCAACTGGCCGCTGCTGACGGCACTGATTCCGCCTGATAAGACTGGCGTCTTCGCCGGCCTGAAGGCGTCCGCCGAGTCGATCGCCATTCCGTTATCGGTGCTGGTCGCGGCCGAGCTCTTCCTACCGCGCTTCGGCTATCGCGGCATCTTCGTGCTGCTGGCCATCAGCATCGTGCTGGCGCTGGTGCTGCTGCTGCGCTTCGTACGCGTACCGCGCGCGGCCGAGCCACTGCTCCACGGCGAGACGCCCCTCGAAGCCGTCTAAACCCTGGCGTATACTGCGGCCTGCCCGAATTTCGCCGCCGGGGTGGCGAAACTGGAGAGACGCGGCGGACTTAAAATCCGCGGGCCCACAAGGCCGTACGGGTTCGAATCCCGTCCCCGGCACCTTGTCTTGCGGTGTGTGAATTAACTCACTGCGCGGCGGCACTCGGGCGCATAGCTTCAACCGATTCAGAAACCGTGTGGAGTTGAAGCCATGTTGTCGAGAACGCGGATTGTCCGCGCGGCCGCGATCGTGGTCCTGCTGATGAGCACAGTGAGTGGTTCCGCGTTTGCCGCCAAGGCTGACGATGGCGGGCCTGTTTATTTCTGTATCTCGGTCCTCGGCTACCCGGTGTGCGTGCTCATCAAGTGACCCAGAGCAACATCGGATGTGGCCTTTCCATGCTCTGTTGGTGGGTGTAACCTGCCGCGTCAGGTCGTCGTCGAGTGTGGGCGCCGGCTGACGAACAGGTGCCTGGAGCGACTAGCAAGGAGGCTTGCCATGCTCCGGATCGAACTCGCGCAGCATGAGGATGGGGCAACGGCGCTCCGACTGGATGCTGCCTCACGCCAGCGGCTGGCGGGCGTCCTGGCGGACTGGCTAACCGTCTATGCCGGCGTCCGACCGGCCAGTCTGGAACGATCAGATTTCGATTTCGTGGTCGAGGTGCGGCGCGTCCTCCTCCAGCCCGACGAAGCTGCTGTACGGACGTGAACCTGCCGTCGCGTGGGCTCGCAATCTGAAAAGGGTTGGCTGGTGGACGCGGACTCTGGGCTCGGTCTGGTGGATCTTATGTTGAGCGTCGGCTACTCGATGCTTCTGCTGGCTCTCCTCGTGGTGACGTACGTGTGGCTGATGCGCGCGAAACCGCGCAAGTAGCGCGCGGCAACGGCAGCGCCCTGTGCCGTGAGCAGGAGCAGGAGCGGTTCAATCCCCCAGCGGTGCCGACCCTCGACGTATGTCAGCGCGTGCGCGACCGAGATCGTCAGACTGATCGTCACGAGCAGACTGAGCAGGCCACGCGCCTCAGCCGAGCCAGCGCGTGAGATGTACAGGCCGCCGAGCACCGCGAAGCTGAGCACAAACGCCGCGTAAACCTGATACATCGACAGCCATGGCGGCGGGTAGAACATCCCTGACTGCGGGGAAAACCACCAGAAGAAGACGAATTTTTGCGCTGAAAGACTGACAAACTGGAGGGGCTGTTCGCGCACGAAGCTGAGCACTTCGCTTCCGAACACGTCGTTAAGCTCGAGCTCATTGGCGGCGCCTAGACGCACTTGCATTGCGACTGGCATGACCGTGAACACCTCCTGGCCGGAGGCCAGGTAGCTCGAGCCGGTCGCCGCGGGGTTGTTGCCTTTCCAAACGTCCTCGAGACCGGTGCTTATGAAAATCGGCCGGCCGAGCAAGACCCAATTGCGGCCAATCCATGGGCCGGCGATAGCTAGACTGACGGCTACTGCAAGCAGGGGCGGCGCAAAATGCCAGCGCAGCGTTCGCCAACGCATTGCCAGGCCGACCAGCCCCGCCAAAAAGTACGTCGGTCGACTCATGAGGTTGAGACCGAGGACGATGCCCGCGATGACTCCATCGCGTCGGCGCCCGCCTATTTGCCGGACCCAGATGACCAGCAGCGCCAACAGCAGAACGTCCAGACCAAGCGGATGCAGTTTGAGCGTGTACGCGAGCAGGCCCGGATGGAGTGCCGCCAAGCCGGCACCCATGAGGGCGATCGAACGGCCGAGCGATCGCTCTCCAATCGCGTAGATCACGGGCACCGCAAGCGAAGCGATCACAGCTTGAACGACCGCGAGCACCAGCGGCTGGTGTCCAACCGCGGCATACAGTACGCCGCTGAGAAACGAGTAGAGATTGCCATCGCCGAAGGCAAGAGATGTCCGACCCCAGTGCAGAATTGCATAACCGTGGCCCGCGGCGATGCTGCTCCCGAGGCCGTCGTACTCCCATATTTCGATGGCGCGGGGGCCGGAGAAGGCGAGCACACACAATCGGGGTACGAGTGCGAGCACGAACACGCCGACGAACAACCGCACAGGCGGTGGCATTGTGCCGAATGCCAGAACTACGTGCTACTGGTCCGACGGAACTTGTGCGCCACGATGGCGCCACGTGACCGAGTGGGAGGAAGGCACCCACCGACGACTGTCGCAGGGAGTCCGCCGAACCTGGAGGCAGCTTGACCCCAGAGATGTCGGGTTGGGCAGGAGCAGCCTCGACGACGACAGGACGGGCGAGCATTGCGGTATGGCTCGCGCCTGGCACGCAAAGATGAGAAGAGATCAGTCGATCTGAACCAGACCAGTACGCTGGTTCGCCCGATCCTCATGATCAGGAATCCCGTTGAATGAGTGGCAAGTAGACGGTGAAGGCGCTGCCGCGCCCGGGGATGCTGCTGACCTCGATGCGCCCGCGGTGGCGCTCGACGATGCGCCGTGTACTGGTCAGGCCGATGCCGGTCCCACTGATGCGACCTTCCACGTTGCTGCCGCGTTGGAATGGATCGAAGATGCGCTCGAAATCATCGGTCGCGATGCCGATGCCTTCGTCGTAGACGACCAGCACCGCGCGACCGTCCGCAACGTGGATCCTGACACCGATACGTCCGCCCTGGGGGCTGAACTTGACCGCATTGCCGAGCAGGTTGTCGAGCACGCGCGCGAGCCGCGCCCCGTCCCAGCCGCCAATGACCGGCCCTGGCTCGCCTTCGAGCTTGAGCAGGTGACGGTTTGTGGTCTGTTGGTGTGCCGCCACGGCCTGGCGGGCAAGCTCGGTCAAATCGGTCGGCTGCAGATCGAGCTGCATCTCGTCGAGCGACTGGACTTTGCTTGCTTCGAGCAGCTCGTCGATCCAGCCTGACATGCGCGTCGCTGCGCGCTCGATCTGGGCCAGCGTCGCGTCGAACGGACCAGCATCGGGACGCCGCCGAGCGAGCTGCGTCTGGACCTTGATGACGGTAAGCGGCGTGCGCAGGTCGTGGGTGACGCCGGTGAGCATTGCGTCGCGCAGCTGGATGGCCTCCTCGAGCTCGACCCGCCAGGCCTGTTCACGGCGGCGGACGACCTCGGCGCTCTTGCGCATCAGGAATGCCACTGCGCTTGACGTAACGGCGAAAAATAGGGTGTAGAACACCGCGTCCGTGAAATGGCGGACCTCGAAGGCCAGGGCACCCGTACCAATCAGCTGCAGTCGGCTCATGAGCACCGCCACGCCGGCCACCGCTGACAGCACCAGCGAGCCGCGTCGACCGTGTGTCGCGGCAGCGGCGACGACAAACAGCAGGTAGACCGAGTCGTAGTACGCGTTTCCCAAAAAAGCGTGGTAGTTGACGAGGACCACATAGACCACGCCGCAGTCGAGCGCGCGCAGCCACAGCTGGGCGCGCAGCAACACCCTGGGCCAGCGCGCGACGAGCAGCGCCACCCAGCCGAACGAGACCGCGACCGCGCCGACAATCGAACCCGCGTATGCCAGGGCAGATGGGCCGAAGGCGACCACGACCAGGACAGGCGCGGCCAGGAAGCTGAGTCGCAGCCACTGCAGCATGCGCTCGAACTCGAGCCGCGTGCGCGCATCGAGGATTTCGCCGTCCTCGCGCTCAGCCCGACGCACCCGATCGGCCCCGGAGACCATGGTGACCCCATACGATAGGACGCCCGCTCGGCGTCGTCAGCCACCAAACGGGGGACTTATGGCCTACAGGGGCGGCCCAAAAGCCCTCAAGCGCACTCACCGCCGCCCCTCTAGGCCAGTCCATCAAACGGAGTTCGGCCGCGATCCGGCTCGGCCAAGTGGCTTTTACGGCGAACTCCTAGTGAAGGGCCCTCAAGAGCGGGAACCCGCGGCCGATTCTTCCCAGTGACGTGCAATTGACGACGACAGCCGCGGCGGCGCTCGAGCGCCGAGGTGGCGAGGCTGAGCTCACGCGAGCCCTGACCAGCCTGTGGATCAAGTTCAAGACGACGAACCTCGAACGGGTCGAGTGTCTCGAACGGGCGGCGGCATGTCTGCACGCGGGTAAACTCGACGAACGTCTGCGTGGCACCGCCGAGCGCGAAGCGCACAAGCTGGCTGGCGCGGCTGGGAGCTTTGGTTTCATCGAGGGGTCGCGGCTTGCGCGCGAAGCGGAGACCATGCTGCACAAGATGGGTAGCGACGCGGCGCGGCTGAGCGAGATCGTCCGTCGCCTGCGCACCGAACTCCAGGGCAAGCCGCGTATCGAGACCATGGGCACCTTGGCGGAAACGAGCGATCCGTGCTTGTTGATCGTGGACGACGATCGCGAGCTCGTCGAGCGCCTGATCATCGAGGCGCAGGCGCACGGGATTACCGCCGACGGCGCGCATTCAGTCGCAGAGGCTCGCGCGGCAATCAAAACCAAGGCTCCGGACGCAGTGCTGCTCGACTTGACGTTTGGCGATGCGGACGACGATGCGCTGACGCTGCTCGGCGAGCTTGCGAGTCGCACGCCTGCCGTGCCAGTGCTGGTGCTCACCGCGCGAACCGGCCTGGTGGATCGGGTGGCCGTGGCGCGCCTGGGCGCCACCGCGTACTTGCAGAAGCCGGTCGCCCCATCTCAGGTCATCGAGGCGGCAACGCAGGTACTCATGCGCGAGCGCGCCGTGGAAGAGCGCATCCTGGCGGTCGACGACGACCCGCTGGTGCTAGAGATGCTGCGCACGCTCCTCACGCCGCGCGGCTACCGCGTGACGACGGTGAGCGATCCGCTCAAGTTCTGGGACGTGCTCGAAGAGTCACCGCCCGATCTGCTGCTGCTAGATGTGGACATGCCCGGGCTGAGCGGCATCGAGTTGTGCCGCGCCGTGCGCACCGACCTGCGCTGGGCAGGCGTGCCCGTGCTGTTCCTCACCGGTATGGCCGATCCGGTGACGATTCAGCAGATCTTCGCCGCCGGCGCGGATGACTACGTATCCAAGCCGATCGTCGGACCCGAACTGACGACACGTGTGGCCAATCGATTGGAACGGACCCAACTGCACCGCCGCCTGGCCGAAACCGACGTGCTGACCGGACTGGGCAATCGCCAGAAGTCGAGCCAATCACTCGCGCAGCTGATGCGCCTGTCGGAACGACACGGTAAGCCGGTGTCGTTGGCGGTCATCGACCTCGATCACTTCAAGCTGGTCAATGACCAGTACGGCCATTCGGTGGGTGATGTGGTTCTGCGGCGGGTTGCCGAAGTGCTGTCGAGGACGTTCCGGCGTGACGATGTCATCGGTCGCTGGGGTGGCGAGGAGTTCGTCGTCGGCATGTACGGCGCGGCACTACAAGACGGGGTCACACGCATCGCCCGGGCGTTGGAGGCTGTGCAGGCCGAAGAGTTCGGAGCACCCGACGGCAGGACATTCCATGTGACGTTTAGCGCGGGCGTTGCCGAGTATCCGTCGGATGGCAGTGACCTGCACACGCTGTTCAAGGCGGCCGACGCGGCGCTCTATCAAGCCAAGGGCGCCGGCCGTTCAAACGTTCTCGCGGCTTAGTTGGTGGCCGCTGCACGTCCTTCGCTCAGCTCAGAATGCGCGGGGTGTAACTTGATCCAGTAATGGATCGGGCGACGTTCTTCGCCGTCATGGGCGCTTTTCCAACTGGCGTGAGCATCGTGACCACGATAGATGCCGACCAACAACCACGTGGCCTGACGTCGAATGCGTTGTGCAGCGTCTCCGCTGACCCGCCGCTGATGCTCGTCTGCGTCGACAAGAACAGCAACACGCTGCCGGGGCTGCGGCACAGCCAGAAGTTCGTTGTGAATTACCTGTCTGCCGGGCGCGGTGAATTGGCCAACCTGTTCGCGTCGAAGGAGCCCGACAAGTTCGCCCATACTTCGTGGCGACCAGCCCACAACGGGATGCCCTGGCTGCACATCGACACGATCGCGCATGCCGAGTGCAGCGTCGTCCAGGAGATCGCTGCCGGCGACCATTTCATCTTCCTGGGCCAGGTCGATAGTGGGCAGGCACCGGCGCCCGGGACCAAACCGCTGATCTACTTTCGACGCAGTTACGGCACCTGGGACGGTGAATAGCCCAACGCCCTGAGCGCCGCGTCGACTTGACCCGCGTGCTCCTCGACGTGGTCGACCATGAACGTGTCGACCACCTCGCGCGCGCTCATCTCGCCTCGGCGGGGGTGCGCGCCGCGCGCGGTCCACGACGCTTCGGGTAGCGCGCGCAAGGTGGCGATGGCGCGGTCCAGGCTGGTGCGCAGCGCGGCGCGGATGACCTCAGCAGCGTCGCCGCCATGCTCGGACACCGCGCCGAGGCGCGCCGGATCGTCGTGCATGCGACCGAAGGGTGCGCCCGGGTGTTGGCCGATCTGACTAGCTTGCTGAGCCCAGTACGGGAGCATTTCGGCCACGTGCGCCAGGGTGCTCATGACCGGCCATTCGCCGGGCGCCGGCGGCTCGTACAGCGCCCGGTCGGGCAGCCCTTCGAGGCGCGCGATCAGCCCTTCGACGCCGCGCTCGATGCGGTCGATGCGGTCTTCAGGACTCACTCTGCAAGTCTACTGCGCGCATCTTTGAACCCCTCAAGGCCACGTCCTACACTCAATAGTGAGCCCCGCATGGAGAACGAAGAGCTCGCCGCGCTGCGTGCTACGCTCCTGGCTGCACAGCGACTCCCGCTCGCCCTCAAGACGCGCCAGGCGCGGCTGAGCGCGCTGGTCGCCGACGGCGATGAGCTCCTGCCGTACGTGCTGGCGCGCTCGTGCAGTGACCCGCGCGATCGTGTTCTAGACCGCGACGAGCTCTTCCAATTGCGGGTGCTCGAGGGCGGCCGCGACCTGCCGCAGCTGGCGGCACCGCGGCGGCCGGTCGAGACGCACGAGCCGATTCCGACTCGGCCCAATCGCCTGGCAGCCCTGCTGGCGTGCCTGATCGTGGTGTGCCTGCTGGCGCAGATGCTCGGGATGCTCTTCGTCAGCTATCGCTGAGGACTTAAGGACGCAGGCCGATGCGTCCGAGCACCCAATCGCGTGTGCCCGGGTTGAGCTGCAGCTTGACATCGGAGCCGCTGTGCTTGCTGTCCAGCCAGTCGCCACCCGCTTTCTGACGCAGCGACTCCAGCTGGGCAACCGGCAGTGGGCGGTTCGGATCGCGTTCGAGGACTTCGATGACGTGGTAGCCATTGGCGCCCTTGACCACGTCGCTGCGTTGACCCGGTTGCAATGCGAACGCGGCAGCCTCGAAAGGCGGGTCCATCACGCCACGCGAGAACCAGCCCAGGTCGCCACCCTTGGTCTTTGAGCCAGGATCGCTCGACAGGTTCTGCGCCAGCTCCGCGAAATCGGCGCCCGCCTGCAGCTGCATCACGACATCCTTGGCCGCATCCTCGGTGGCCACCAGGATGTGTCGCGCATGCACCTGCTCCTGGCTGGCCGGGACCTGTTCCTCGCCAATGGCCTTCTCAACGCGATCGCGCAACATCTCGGCGCGCAGCTCGTCGCGGAGCTCGGGCTCGGTCAAATTGTTGCGATCGAGCAGCTGCTGGAGCGCCGGTGCGTAGCCAGTTGCGTCGAGCGTGGGGATGGCGGTCGGGGTGATCGACAGGTCAGGCGTCGGGACGGGCGTGGGCACCGTTGTCGGCGCCCCCTCGGCGGTTGCGGTGGCTTCCGCGGTCGGCGCCGGGTTGACGGCCAGATTGAATTGCGCGACAGTCTCGTGCTCCTTGTCGTCGAGCTCGGATGCGGACACGCTGATGCCACGCCGATCGGCTTCCTGCTGGATGAGGTGGCGATCGATCAGATTGTTGAGCGTCTGATCGGGTAACGAGCGCTTCTGCTGGTCGACGACCGAGGTGATCTGCGAGCCACGGCCGGACTGCTTGGCCTGGGCATCGATGCGCCGCGCAGCGGGCTTCATCTCTTCGACGAGCTGGGCCGCGCTGATAGTGTCCGTCCCGATCTGGGCGACGGTTTCGTTGGCGCGGATCACATTGTCGTAGATGAGGCCGCCGGCGAAGATGGCCAGCACCACCAGCACCAGCCCGCCCACGGCGAAATACAGCAGGTGCAGCTGATGCTGTTCGCGCTGCCAGTGCGATCGTTGGCGCTTACTTGGCGCCGCCGCCGCGGCGCGCACGGTTGCGCTGCGGCTCTCGTGCGCGGAGCGCAGACGGCGCGGCCCCGCGGGTGGCGTATTGCGCACGCGAGACTCGGCGGCCTACGACTCGGGCGTGGTCGGGCCCGCGGCGGGTGTGTCGCGCGTGCCCTGGGCAGACGAGGCCTCGGCGACTGTCTCAGGACTCTCGGGCGATGGCGCGGGAGCGGCTGCCTCGGCCGGTGCGGGCGTCTCGGCAGGCACCTCGCCATTGGCGGCCGGCGTCTCGGCGCTAACGGTCGCGGCGGCGTCAGCGGCTGGCGCCTCTGCCGCCGGGGCCTCCTCGGCACCTTCGGGGGGCTCGCCTGGGCGCGGTCCACGTCCGCCACGGAATGGCCCTGCCCCAGGCTCGCGCACTGGCACGCCCGTGATGCGGATGTGCTCGGCGGTGAACGGCAGCATGGCTAGCCCACGGGCACGCTTCAAGGCGACATTCAGCGAGCGCTGATGCGCCGCGCACGTGCCGGTCTTGCGGCGCGGCTCGATCTTGCCGCGCTCAGACAGGAAGCGGCGCAGACGACCGAGGTCCTTATAGTCGACTTCCTTGATCTTATCGACGCAAAACGCGCACACCTTGCGGCGCGGGGTGAACTTGCGACCTCCGCCGGTCCCGAATTCACCTGGACGACGACGGCCAGCGGGGCGAGCGCCAGCGGGCGCCGCCGGAGCGGTGGCAATGACCACAGGTAGTGATTTCCTTTCTCTGGGTTGCAGCCCCCGTTCGGTGACGGGAGCAGAAAGGTCGGTTGAGTATACCGAGATCAGGCGCTGAAGAAGGGCATAAGCGCCGCGTAGGTGTCCTCAGGCGCTTCTTCCGCCAGATAGTGTCCGCAATTCAGTGCCCGACCGTCGACGTTGGTCGCCCACTCGCGCCACACCGCCAGCACATCGTGAAACTTGGGCAGCTGACCACGCGCGCCCCACACCGCCAATACGGGACATGCGATGCGGTTCGTGCCGCGATCCCACTCGTCGAGAAAGTAGTCGTATGTGGCGCCCGCACGATAGTCCTCGCACATCGCGTGGATCGTTTCGGGTTGGCGCGCGCAGCGAAAGTAGTCTGCAAAGGCTTCGGGGTCGAACAACTCCTTGTTGCGCGCGTAGTAGGCCTCGGGCGAAGCGCCGAGCAGACGCTCGGGCAGGTCGAAGGGCTGGGCCAGAAAAAACCAGTGCCAGTACGCCAGGCCAAACTCGCGGTTGGCGACGCGGAACGCTTCGCTTGTCGGCACGATGTCGAGCACGGCCAGCTTTTGCACCGTCTGCGGATGGTCGAGAGCCATTCGGTAGGCGCAGCGACCACCGCGGTCATGGCCCGCCACACTAAATCGGTCAAAGCCCAACTGGCGCATCAGGGCAATCTGGTCGCGTGCCATGGCCCGCTTTGAGTACGGCTCGTGATCCGCTGTCGTGGCTGGCTTGGAGCTTTCGCCGTAGCCCCGGAGATCAGGTGCAACGACGGTGAAGTCTTTGGCTAGCAGCGGCGCGACTTTGTGCCACATGACGTGAGTCTGGGGATGGCCGTGTAACAGCAACACGGGCGGACCTGCGCCGCCGATGCGGACGCGCAGCGTTGCTTCGCCGGTATCGATGTGCTCGAGGCGGAAGCCCTCGAAGAGCGTCAACGCTCGTTAGAAGGGGAGATCCTCGAGGTCGGCAGGCTCGTCCATGTGTTGACTTGTGCGTGGCGGCTGGGCTGGTCTGGCTGCCGGCGTGGCGGCTTCGTAGTCACCCGGCCCGTAGTCGCCTTCGCCGCGGGGGCGACTATCGATGAGTATCAAGTCGTCGGCGATGATGTCCAAGCTCGGCTGTGCCTGATTGTTGCGATCGAGGTACGCGCTGGCTTCGAGTCGACCGAAGACCACAACGCGCGAGCCCTTGACCAGGCGACCAGCGCTGATCTGCTCGGACATGCGCTCGGCCAGACGACCGAACAGGCTGACGCGATACCAGTTCGTCGCATCGACCCACTCGCGCGTTTCCTGGACGCGCTTGCGGTAATTGGACGCCACCCGACACGACAGGACCGGCTTGCCGTCCGCGGTGTAGCGCACCTCTGGGTCAACACCCAGGTTCCCGACGAGCGTCAGCTTGGCGACCATGGCGCGCGCTATGCCCTCGCTGGTGCTGGCGTTTGTGTCAGGCCCTCGGCGCGGACCAGCAAATGGCGGATCACGCTCTCCGTGAGCTTGAGCGCGCGCTCGATCTCGGCCGCTGTGGTCGGCGGCATTTTGAGCCGGCTGAGGATGTACACGCCGTCACGGTAGCGACTGATGGGATATGCCAGGCGCTTGCGGCCCCAATTGTCGACGCTCTCGACGCTGCCGCCGCGCTGAGTGGCCAGGTTGGCGATGCGCGTGTTGATCGCGTCGACCGCCGCTTCTTCCAGGTTCGGGTCGAGGACGACCATGAGCTCGTACTCTCGCACTACGACCTCCTTCCTTTGGGTATGCAGCCACGCTGTGGTTTCTGCGTGGCAGAAAGGGTCGGCGAAGTATAGCTCGTGGGGCTGGCGCGTGCGCCGCCGTCAGTGCACGCGCCCGCGCGGAAAATGGATTTCTCCTGATCGGAGGGATTTTGGCCGGGGGTTTCGGGGCTCGGCCCCGGACCCCGGTTCGGTCGCGTTCTCGGATTCGCCCCATGCCGGCGGGCAGTGGACGCTGCGAACGGTAAACGGCCTGACGGTTAGGCTATTGCCAGCCGTAGCGCTCTTCTTGCCAGGGGTCGCCGCGCATGTGGTAGCCGTATTGCTCCCAGAAGCCGGGGCGGTCGCCGGCCATGAACTGCAGGCCGCGGACCCACTTGGCGCTCTTCCAGAAGTAGAGGTGCGGCACGAAGAGGCGGACGGGCCAGCCGTGCTCGGGCGGGATCGGCTCGCCGTTGCGCGTGTCGACGAGCATATTCTCATCGCGCACGAAGTCATCCAGGGACAGGTTGGCGGTGAAGCCGTGCTCGGCGTGCACCATCACATGGGTCGCTTCGGGCTTCAAGGAGACGAGCTTCATGAGCTCGGCGATAGGGACGCCTTCCCACGTGCTGTCCAGCAGGGACCAGCGGGTCACACAGTGGACATCTGATTTCACTTCGCGGCGGGGCAGCTTCTTGAAGTCTTCATAGGACAGCCGAACAGGCGACTCCACCAGGCCCGAGAGCTCGAAGGTCCAGGTCGCCAGGTCGACCTTGGGCACCTTGCCGTAGTGCAGCACGGGCCACTTCTCGGTCAGGTATTGACCGGGCGGCAGCCTGTCGGCAACTGCCCGCTCGCGCTCGTTCAACTGGCGGCGAAAAAAGTTGAACGCCATAACGGTGGGGGAGTCTAACAGCACGGTTCGGCTATCCTGTGCCCATTCTCATCAGGGGGTTAGCGAGTTGGCCGGCGCAGAACCTCCGGACGTGGTGCTCGAGCCCGTCAGGCGCAGTCGGATCTACGAGCGCATCGTCGATCAGATCCACGCCCTGATCCGCGAGGGACGCTGGGCGCCGGGTGACCAGATTCCACCTGAGCGCGAGCTCGCCGAACGCTTTCGGGTCAGCCGAACCTCCGTACGCGAGGCGCTACGTGCCCTCGAGATGCAAGGCATCATCGAATCGCGTCAGGGCGGTGGAACGTTCGTGCGCTCGGCCGATACTGAGGCGCTGGTGCCGCCGCTGGCGGCGGCCATTCTGCGCGGGCGGCGTGAGATGGCCGAGGTACTCGAGGTGCGCGAGCTGATCGAGCCGGGCATCGCCCGCCTGGCCGCGCTCCGCGCGACAGCCGAAGTCGTAGCCGAGCTCGAACAGACGCTCGAACGGCAGCGCGATGCCATCGCGCACGACCGCCCGTTTGTGGATGAGGACACGGCGTTTCACTACACGCTGGCCCGGGCGGCGGACAACCACATCCTGCTGCGGCTGCACAACGTGATCCTGGACGTGCTGCGCGAGTCGCGCCAAACGTACTTGCACGTGCCCGACCGGCCGCAGATGTCGCTGCGTGGCCACGAAGCGATCCTGGCCGCGGTGCGCCAGAACGACGGCGATGGTGCCCAGCGCGCGTCGTTGGCGCACATTAGTGAGGTACGCGACGGGATTCTGCGCGCGCTGTCTGAGACTTAGGAAAACACGGCGGGGCGCTTTTCGCGGAAGGCTTTGACGCCTTCGGCAAAATCGGGCTGGCGCGAGGCGATGGTCTGGTAATTGGCTTCCAGGTCAAGGACGCGCTCAAGTGGCAGCTCGTGGGACTGGTTGATGGCGCGCTTGATCAGCGCGATCGCTGTGGCGGGACCCAGCGCCAGCTGTGCCGCCACTTCCCGGGTCTTACTCAATACGGAGGCGTCTGGTACGACTTCATTCAGTAGGCCGAGGTCGTAGGCCTCCTTGGCCGACACGGGATTGCCGGTCCAGGCCAGTTCCAGAGCCTTGCCCGGTCCAAGCAGACGCGGTAGGTAGAAAAGCGCGCCAGCGTCGGGCACCAGGCCAATGCGCACGAAGGACAGCACGAAGCGCGCCGACTCAGCCGCGTAGCGCAGGTCGCACGCCAGTGCCAGCGACATGCCCGCGCCGGCCGCGACGCCGTTGACTGCGGCCAGCAGTGGCTTCTCCAACGAGCGCATGCGCAAGACCAGCGGGTTCATACGCCCGCGCAGGCGTTCGCCGACGTCGGGCGGGCCGTTGTCGCCGAAGCTGAACTCGCTGATGTCGGCGCCCGAGCAGAAGCCGCTGCCCGCACCGGTGAGCACGACGGCGCGGATCGCAGCATCATGTTCGGCATTGCGCAACGCCTCCGTGAGGCCAGCGTGCATATCTGCCGACAGGGCGTTGAGTCGGCTGGGGTTGTTCAGAGTGACGGTCAAGACACCCTGCTGCACTTCCGTGAGGACTGACTCAGTCATGAGACTTAGCGGCCTTCGTAGCTAGGTTGACGTTTTTCCACGAAGGCATGCATGCCCTCGTGGGCATCCTGCGTGGCGAAGAGCAGGTAGAACAGCTTGCGCTCGAACTCGATGCCATCGTCGACGCGGCCCTCGAATGCACGGGTGACTGCCTCGCGCGCAAGGCGCACCGAGATGGGCGGTTTAGCGGCCAATTCCTTGCCCAGGCGCACGGCCGACTCGACGATCAACTCGGGCGGCACGACGCGCGCTGCCAGGCCACGCTGGAACGCCTCCTCGGCGCCGATCATGCGCCCAGTCAGGATCAGGTCCATGGCCACGTACTTGCCGACGGTTCGCGTCAGGCGTTGCGTCCCGCCCGCGCCCGGAATCAGCCCGACGTTGATCTCAGGCTGGCCAAAACGCGCGTTCTCGGCGGCCACGATGATGTCGCACAGCATCGCCAGCTCACAGCCGCCGCCGAGCGCATAGCCCGCGACGGCCGCGATCAGCGGCTTGTTGACCCGTTTGACGCGGTCCCACAAACCGATGCGATTGCGCAGCAGCATCTCCACCGTCGAGGCGTCGGCCATTTCTTTGAGGTCGGCGCCCGCGGCGAAGACGGCCCGTCCGCCCGTGATGACAATGGCGCGGATTGCCTCTGATGCGTCGTGCTCTTCGACGGCAGTGACGAGCTCGTCCATTAGCGGCCCGGCCAGCGCGTTCAACTGCCGTGGTCGATTGAGGGTGACGATGCCGACGGGTCCGTCGACGGTCGAAAGCACGTGTTCGAAGGTCGTGGCCATACGTGCGTGGCTATCCTATCCACTCCGCAGTCCTGCGGCCTGCTACGGGAGACCTCCACTCCGCAGTCCTGCGGCCTGCTACGGGAGACCTCGCCTTGACAGTCGCGGAATTGCGAACCTACTATCCGGGTCGGATTGGTCAGACCATCCAGCCTTTAATCACTTCCCGGAGGGCGTAAATGGGTGTTGTGACGACGTCTGCGTCGTGGTCGGTCGAGGTTGTCTACCGCGGTATTTTTCAGAAGCGGCTAGCCAACCGCATCTCGCGCGGCGTCGTACTGTCTGCGCGCAAGGAGGGCAAGATCGGAACTGCCTTCGCCCGCTATGGGGACTCACCCGAGCGCAACGGGATTCCTGCCAAGAACTTCGCCGTGGTCGCCACTGACGAAGTCGAGCTCGAGTCATCGCTGGCGCGTTATGAGCCCGCGAACGTCGACGTCTCGATTGTCGTCGACGACACGATGTGCAAGGGCATCGAATCGTGGGCGTGGTACGGCGTCCAGCCGATCAACAAGCTGGTCGTGCCTGGTGGTGCGCTGGTGGTCACCTCGGACAAAGAGCCTGATGAGCTGGTGCCCTTCATCAGGTCCAAGCCGTACGGCTACACGCTCGTCGTCGTGCCCAGCCCCGTCCACGATGGGGTGTTCGCGCCCGAAGGCTCGGCCAGCTTCGCTGGGCTGTGGGTCGACAACGACGACAACACCGACTTCAACTGCCTGGCAGCCGTGGCGCGCATCGCGCCGCAGATCATGTCGCTCGATTCGGTGCTGGACGTCGTCCGTGAGCGGACCAACGACCCGGCGCGCGTCGCTATCGTGCAGAGCATCTACGAGCAGATCAAGATTCGACCAGTGCAGCCCAATGAGGGCAGCACGATCGACTACGAGCAGTACGACAAGCCCGGTTGGACGAAGATGCGCGAAGGCATCATCGTCGAGGCGATGAAGGTCGGCACACGTAATCCGATCTACAAGAAGTGGAGCACGCGCACGCGCCGGCCGCTGGTCAACTTCGATACCTGCATCAAGTGCACCCAGTGCTGGCTGCAATGCCCCGACGAATGCTTCGAGGTGACGCCGGAAGGCACGTACGAGGTGGTCTACGAGGCGTGCATTGGCTGCAGCGTGTGCGCCGACGTGTGTCCGGTACCCGACTGCATCACGATGGTCAACGAGCTCGAGTTCCCCGACAACAACAATCTCTATCCTCTCTATCAGGCCGAGCCCGACGCGTACCGGGCCGTGCTCACGCAGCACGGCATTCCATTGCACCCGGAGCTGATCGAGAAGGCCCGTAAGACACAAGCCGTTCACCGACAACCTGAGCCCGTCGCGGGAGGGGAAGAGTAGATGGCGATCGCAGTCAAGCCCGAGCCCAGTGTCGCGCCCACGAAGAAGATCGAAGGCGAGGAAGAGCTGCTCCTGACCGGCTCGGAGGCCATTGCGCACGCCCTGCGGCTGGCCGACGTCGACATCGTCGCCGCCTACCCAATCCGGCCGTACGATGCGGTCATGCAGGCCGTGGCGACCATGATTGCCAACGGTCAGATGGATTGCGAGTACATCGTCGCCGAAGGCGAACACTCGCAGTTCGAGCTGGTCAAGCACGCCAGCGCGGTCGGCGCGCGTGCGTTCGCCGGCTCCTCGGGCGTGGGTTGGTTCTACGCCTTCGAGGCGATCGCGGTGACCGCGGGCTTGCGTCTGCCGTTGGTGGCGAACGTTGGCAACCGGGCACTGGACGATCCGGGCGCCTTCGGCGTCGAGCACAACGACGCGTTGGCGGTGCGCGACCTGGGCTGGCTCATGACCTGGGTCGAGACTGGCCAGGAAGCCTTCGATGCAGCCGTCATCGCCTATCGCGTCGCCGAAGACCCGCGCGTGTCACTGCCGTGCGCGGTCAGCACCGACGGTGCCTTCCTGACTCACTCACAGCACCTGGTCAAGATCCCGCCCAAGCACATCGTCGACCAGTTCCTGCCCAAGTACGACCTGGGCGATCGCCTGTTCCACCCGGACAATCCGATCACGATCGCGCCGCAGGTCGATCAGGAATGGCTGACTGAGATCCGCAAACAGAACGACGCGGCCATGCGCCGCGCGCCCGAGGTCATCCGCGAGGCGTATCGCGAGTACTACGAGTTGACCGGCCGCCAGAAGGAACCGTTCATCGAGGAGTACATGACCGAGGACGCCGACTATGTGCTGGTCGGCCAGGGCACGATTGCGATGCCCGCGCGCGTGATCTGCCGCCGTCTGCGCGAGCAGGGCCACAAGGTTGGCTTCGCGCGGCTGAAGTGGTTCCGACCATTCCCGGCCGAAGAGATCGTCGAGCGGCTGAGCGGCTTCAAAGGCATCGGCATCATCGATCGCGACTACAGCTTCGGCTCACCCCACCACGGTGGTGTGCTGTTCACCGAGTTTCGGGCGGCCTTTTACGATAGTCCGAAGCGACCGGCAATGATCAATCTGATCGCTGGGTTGGGCGGACGCGAGGTGACCGTCGACAACGGCGCCGAGATGTTCGGGCTGGTCCAATCAGCGGCCGCGGGCAATCTCAAGCAGAACGTTCACTGGATCGGGGTGCGGGAGTAAGACTGCGATGGCTATTGCAACACCCACTGAAGAACTGGTCGACCTGAGCTCGATCAAGACGGTCCGCCAGGTCCCGTACACGGAGTACTTCGTCTCGGGCCACCGGACCTGCCAGGGCTGCGAGAGCGCACTGGTGATGCGCTACATCGCCAAGGCGGCTGGGCCACGGACCGTTGTGCTGGGCTCGACTGGCTGCATGTATGTGGCCAACACCAGCTACTACACCACGCCGTGGGTCGTGCCGTGGATGCACACGCAGCTTGGGTCCGCTGGCTCGGCCGCGCTTGGTGCTGCCGCGGGGCTCAAAGTGCTGATGCGCAAGGGCAAGCTGAAGCAGGAGCCGATCAACGTGATCGCTTTCTGCGGCGACGGCGGCGGCGCGGACATGGGGCTGTCGGCCATCTCGGCGGCGCTGACGCACAAGGACTACAACTTCCTGATCATCCTGTATGACAACGAGTCGTACGCCAACACCGACATTCAGCTTTCAGGTTCGACGCCCTACGGCGCCGTCACGACGTTCTCGCCATCGGGCAAGACACGACGTTTGATGCACACGCGCTGGAAGAAGAACACGCCCGGCGCGCTCGCTGCTGGTCATCCTGACGCCGCCTATATCGCCACGGCTGACGCGGCATATGGCGTGGACTTCATGAACAAGGTGCGCAAGGGCCTGGCGGCGAATGGTCCTTCGTTCATTCACGTGCTCGATCCATGTCCAAAGGGCTGGCACTACGATCCGCAGTACTCGCATGAGATGGGCAAACTGGCCGTCGAGACGGGCATCTGGTCGCTGTGGGAGATGGAAGACCACGTCGTCAAGCTGAACGGCACGACCAAGCAGATTGCCGCTGGCCGCTTTACCCGCAAGCCAGTCCGCGAGTACCTGTCCAAGCAGGGCCGCTTCGCCCATTTCATCGACGAGGATTACGAGGTATTCCAGCGCCGCGTCGACGAGCAATGGTCGACGTGGCTCATCCCAGGCGTGGTGTCGTTCGGCATCGAGCCTGGCACTCCACTCAACCTTCCCAAGCCCGCAACCGTTTAGGCCGCCTCGAGGGGGCAGGGGCTTGTGGAGGCCCTCTGTCCCCTACGGGGCACTTCGCGTTCGTATTTTTGCGCACCATGCGCAATGCTCATTCAGCTAGTGAGGGCGGCGATCTCTTCGTTGGTGTAGCCGAGCTCGCGCAGGACTTCGGCGGTGTGCTGGCCCAGTAACGGGGGCGGGCAGCGGACTTCGGCGGGCGTCTCGGACAGTCGGTAGGGAAAGCCTGTGGTCTGCAGGTCGGGCACCTTGGAGTGAGGCGTGGGCTGGGCCATGCCGAGGTGTTGGCTTTGGGGGTCGTGGAAGACCTCGTCCAGTGTGTAGACGGGGCCGACGGGCACCTCCGCCTCTTCGAGGCGATCGATCACCTCGGCCGTGGTCAATGAGGCCAGGCGGGCTTCGATGGCGGCGCTGAGGGCCTGGCGGTTGGTGACGCGGTCAGGGTTGCTAGCAAAGAGTGGATCAGCCAAAAGTGACGCGAGGTCGAGTGCGCGGCAGAAGCGCTGCCACATTGGCTCGTTCGCGGCGGCGACGTTCACGAAGCCATCCGAAGTCTTGAACATCTCATAGGGCGCGATGCTGGCGTGCCGGTTGCCAATGCGTTTCGGCGAGTCTTGAGTAGCGAAGTAGCGACCTGCCTGATAGGTCAGGAGTGCGACCTGGCCGCCAAGCATCGAGGCATCGATCCACTGACCGCGGCGCGACGGATCTCGCTCGCGCCAGTACAGTGCCGCCGCTACGGCGTAGGCGGAGAACATGCCCGCGCTGATATCGGCGATCGGCACGCCCACGCGTGTTGGGCCGCCGTCAGGCTCGCCCGACAGACCCTGGATGCCGCCCATGCCCTGCAGGATCGCGTCATACGCCGGCTGCCGCGCCCTCGGCCCCGTTTGGCCAAAGCCTGAGACCGAGCAATACACAAGCGACGGATTCAGCGAACGAGCCTGCTCGTACGAGAGGCGGAGGCGATCCATCGTGCCCGGGCGGAAGTTTTCAACCAGGACATCGGCAGCGGCCGTAAGACGACGCAGCGCTTCCTGGCCAGCAGACGATTTCAGATCGAGCACGACCGAGCGCTTGTTGCGATTGACGCTCATGAAGTAGCTGCTCTCGCCGTTCACGAAAGGCGGACCCCACTGGCGTGTCTCGTCGCCCGTGCCAGGCAGCTCGATCTTGATCACGTCGGCGCCCAGGTCGCCCAGGATTAGCGTGCAGTATGGGCCGGCGAGCGCCCGCGTGAGATCGATCACGCGAGTGCCGGCAAGTGGACCAGGCATTCTTGACGTCATGCTAGGAGTTCGGCCGAAGAGCTGCCACACACCAACGGTCGGGCGGCCGAACTCCGTGAAAGGCTAGAAGGGCGGCCACCGGTTACAGTCGGCAGGCGTACATGCCGCCCTCCTAGCCGGGGTAGACTGGCCAGCCAGGGTGCCTGATTCGCTCGACCGCGTCGACATCGAAGTACGCAACTGTCGTTTGTGTCGGCTGTGTGAGACGCGCACCAACGGCGTGCCGGGCGAGGGCGACCAGCACGCCGAGATCATGTTCATCGGCGAGGGACCGGGCTTCCACGAAGACCAGCAGGGCCGGCCCTTCGTCGGCGCAGCCGGCAATCTGCTCGTCGAGATGCTGCGGCTGATCGGGCTACGCCGTGAAGAGGTGTTCATCACCAATGTCGTGCGCTGCCGCCCGCCGGGCAATCGCGACCCACTCCCGGACGAGCTCGACGCCTGTCACGGGTACAGCGAGCGCCAGATTGCGCTGCTGCAGCCCACGCTGCTGGTGACGCTCGGGCGTTACTCGATGGCGCGCTTCTTCGGTAGCGGTCCGATGCGCGACCTGCACGGCAAGGTCCGCGATTGGAACGGCATCACGGTCCTGGCGATGTACCACCCCGCGGCGATCCTGCGTACGCCGACACCAGAGATGCGGCGCATCTACGAGGACGACTTCCGCAAGATCCCACTGTTACTGGCCGAGGCGAACAAGAGGCGCGCCGCGGTCACCGCCACGGCAGCAACGTCTGAGCCCGCAACGCCGCTCGATCAGCTCCCACTGTTCTGATGCGCGCCAGCTCTTTCCAGCCAGGCTCGATCGTTCCGCCCGCGCGGGCACACTCGGGTGACGTTGGCTGGGACGGTGCTGGCGACGGCGACGAGCGCGCTGCGCTGGTTGGAGACGGTCTGGCTGCGATCGCCGTGGTGCTCGCCGGGCTGACCGGGGTGGTGCTATTCCTGCCCGCCGCGGGCTTCATCGCCACGCCGCTGCATGATGCTTTGACCGCATTACTCGGCCGTTCCACATTTGTGCTGCCGCTGTTGCTGCTGCTGGGGGGTGTGCTTCGTTTAGCTCACGTGCCACTGCCGCGTGCGCGCTTGATCGGCCTGGGTTGCCTGTTCTTGGCCGTGCTCGCGAGTCAGCACCTGCTGGTCGCCGGCGATGCCGGCGTGGCTGGCAGATGGCTGGGCAGTGTGCTGGTGGATGCGCTGGGTGGACTGGGGACAGCCGTTGTCCTGCTCGCGGCGTTGGCCTTGGGCGGCCTGCTTACGTTCGGAGTGCCCATTGGCCGGCGGTAGATTGGCCATTCCAGCGAGCGTCCCTGCGCTCGCCTGGCGTCGGCACGTCGTGCCTATCGCTGTCTGGCCGACACTGATCCTGCTGACCATCTACGTTGGCATCTACGTCCAGTTCGCGGCGCAGCTCGCCAGCTTTCCGTTCGACCTGGACCAGGGTGAGGGCTATGACGCCTGGAGCGGCTGGCTGATCAACCTCGGCCAGCTGCCGTACACCAACAACGCAACCTACCCGTACTACTCGTCGAACTATCCGCCGCTGTGGAGCTACCTCGTCTCGATCCCGATGGCCTGGTTCGGACCGGGGCTGGCACCCGCGCGGGTCATCTCCACGCTGGCTGGGCTCGTCACGGCCGGTGTGCTGGGCATGGCCGCACGACGCGCGTCGGGCAGCACGCTCGCCGCCGTATTCGCGACGGGCTTCTTCCTGGCCTCACCCTACGTGTTCCATACGACGCCGCTGGCGCGGGTGAACAGCACTGCCCTGCTCATGGCCGTACTTGGCCTGTCCTTGCTGGAGCAACCAACGCGCCGACGGGTCGTGCTCGGCAGTCTGGCGTTCGCAGCGGCGTTGTTCACCAAACAAACCACGATCGACGTAGTCCTGGCCGGCCTGCTATGGCTGACGCTGCGCCAGTGGCGCATGGCCATTGTCGCTGGGTCGATTGTGGGAGGCATTGGCCTGGCCGGGCTCGGCGCGCTGATTGCCCTGACTGGCGGCGCTTTCTGGCTCAACGTCGTCTCAGGGAACGCCAATCCGTTCGACCTGGAGCAGCTCGTGGGGTACCTGACCAACTTCGGGCTGGTGCACTGCGTGTTGCTGGCGACAGCCGCGGCCGAAGCGCTACGCCTGCTACGGCGGCGCGTGCTGTCGCCATGGCTGCTGTACTTCATGACCGCCGGCCTGGCGGCGTTCGGCGCGGCGAAGTGGGGTGCTGGTGAGTCGTACTTCCTGGGCGCGATCGCCGCCACATGTGTCCTGGCCGGCTGCTGGCTCGCGCGGGCGCTGGATGCCTACGCGCTGCATACCCGACTCGCCGTGGCCGCGGCGCTGCTCTTGCAGACCTTGCTGCTGGCGCACGGCGCCGTAAGCGACCTCGCGACATGGCTGCCCGACCGCGGGCCGCAGAGCGCGCTGCTGGGGCATGCACCGACGGACGACGACCGTCTCGCAGCGAACGATCTGGCGCAGCTGATACGCCGGCAAACCAACCCGGTGCTGGCTGAGGAAGCAAGCTTCGCGGTCGTCGCTGGCCACGCTGTAGTCGGCAATGCCACCCACTTGCGCAACCTGCACCAGGCTGGGTTGTGGAACCCGAGCTCGCTGATCGGCGATCTGCAGGCTCGTCGATACGCTATCGTGGTGCTCAACGCCGAGCTCTATCCTGAGCCGGTCCTGGCCGCGATCGGACGGTTCTACTTTCTCGATCGGACCGTACGGATCAACGGCGCGACGTACCACGTGTTCCTGCCGGGTTCCGATTGACCAGCACCCACCCGCTATCGCCCTATGCTCTGACGCCCATCACGCTGCGCTTGTCGGTGGTGGTCCCGTGCTTCAACGAAAAGGCCACCATCATCGAGCTCATCGATCGTGTCCACGCGGTGCCGATCGACAAACAGGTGATCGTGGTCGACGATTTCTCGACGGACGGCAGCCGCGAGCTACTGACGCAGCGGGCGCAGGCTAAGAACGACATCATCCTGTGCTTGCGCGAGCGCAACGGCGGCAAAGGCGCCGCGGTGCAGGAAGGCCTGAAGCACGCCAACGGCGACGTGGTCATCATTCAGGATGCCGATCTCGAATACGATCCGGCCGATTACCCGTTGGTGCTGAGGCCCATTCAGACGGGCAAAACCAAGGTCGTCTACGGTTCGCGCTTTCTGGGCGAGCACAAGGCGATGTATTTCTGGCACAGC
>DASXRR010000080.1:0-11047 GCA_036506475.1 Chloroflexota bacterium | reverse complement strand
GGTGATGGACACGTTCTACTTCAACTGGGGCCAGATCCAGCAGGTGCCCCAGAGCACGCTGGACGCCCTGCCGACGGGGTTGCCCATCACCTGACGCGAACGCTCAGCCTGCTCTGCACGGCGCGGGCGGACGGGCACCCGTCCGCTTCGCGCTGTTGCGGCTCCGTCCCAGCCGTGCACCAGGGCGAGTTCGCGGCTATGCCCGGAGATGAGATCGAGACCCACTACTGCCAGTATGTCGAGGAGGTGCTCAATCACCACCACCTCGACCGTCTCGCGGGTTACCTGAGCCCGGATGTCGTCGTGCACGCGCCGACTCACGGCGACTGGTACCCATCAAGGTGCGTTCCTGGGCCTGGCCCCACCGGCCAGCGGATCAGTGTGTGCGCATTCGAGGGCTGGCGGCTGTGCGACGGTCGGTGCGCCGAGCACTGGCTGCAGCTGGACACGGGCGAGCTCGCGCCAGTTGGGGCTGCTCGCGCCAGACGCCGCCTGCCTGCTCCTCGACGGAGCCGTTGAAGAGCAGCGGCCACCAGCCGGTCGTGAGACGCCTACTTCGCGCTGCGGATGAACAAGAGCCTAAGCATCTCACTCAGCACGGCCCAGGAGGTGCGGCCAATCGATGAAGAGGCACCGTCTGAGCCGTGCGGTTGCCGAAACGATGGCGGAGATCGCGGGGCGAAAGATCCCGCACACGTGCCTGCTCGGCGTACAGCTCGTCCAGCCCTTCGGCACAGGAGTGCTCGCTCCATGCGGCAAACTGGCGCAGGTCGCTCACGTGCCGCGCCGCGTCTTCCTCCGCTGGAGCGCGGCGAAGGACCGATCCCACACGTCCGCCAAGCGCCAGCGCCGGAAGCGCGTGTACACGCTTTGCCAGGGGCCCAAGTGCCACGGACTCACGTTCACGATCAGCCGGTGGTCATTGTTGCTCCGACCGGTCCGCGGCTTCTCCGGCGGCAGCATCAGCGCCAGCCGCGCCCACTCCTCGTCTGTCAGCTCGTGTCGTCGTGCCGTCACCTCAAAGGCTAACCGCTTGGTAGTGGGTCCGTTTCACGTCAGGAGATAGGCTCATCGAGCAGGCGAAGATGTAACCAAGGAAATGCATCATGAAGCTCCTCCTCACTTCCGCTGGCATCAAGAACACGACCATCCACAACGCGCTCGTCGACCTCCTGGGCAAACCGTTCGCCGAGTCCAACGCCCTCTGCATTCCCACCGCGGCGTACGCGCACCCCATGGCCGGTCCTGGCGCGGCGTGGCGGTTCATCAGCGGCCGAGAACCCAGAACCCCCATGTGCGAACTGGGTTGGAACTCCTTGGGAGTGCTGGAGCTAACCGCGCTGCCCAGCATCAACGAAGAGCTTTGGGTCCCCATGGTCCAGGAGACTGACGTTCTGCTGGTGAACGGCGGCGATCCCTTGTATCTGTGCTACTGGATGCGGCAGTCCGGACTGGCGGACCTCTTGCCGTCGCTGCGCGCGGTCTACGTGGGACTGAGCGCCGGGAGCATGGTGATGACGCCTAAGATCGGGGAGGACTTCGTCCGCTGGACTCCGCCCACCGGTGGCGATGAAACGCTCGGCATGGTTGGGTTTTCGATCTTTCCGCACCTGGATCACGAAGACTTGCCGGACAATTCCATGGCGAACGCCGAAAAATGGGCCGCCAGCGTGCCGGTGCCGGGGTACGCGATCGACGATCAGACCGCCATCAAAGTGACTGACGGCACCGTCGAAGTCGTCTCCGAGGGGCACTGGAAGCTGTTTGCCCCCTAATACCCACGAGGCTCAGCGGATTCGCTCGCGATCTTTGGCCTTTGTGGCTGCCACTACCAACCGCTTTGAAGGCCCTAGCGACGCGACGCCGTCACGTCCCAGCGTTCGGACGCCACATCGTGGCGCAGCACGTACAGCTCGCCATGGGTGTCTCGCACGTTGAAGTAGCGGTGGTGGGGCGTCTGCCAGCGGTCGACGACGTCGGCAATCTCGATCTGACGGGTACCGAGCCGAAAACGTCGTGGCGTCTCCTCGGCGCGATAGCCCGCGTAGCATTCCACTTGAACCAGCCGACGTGTGGGCGCGTGATTGCGACGTGCTTCGTTCACTTCGCTCTGCCCAGGATTGTCGTGCCAACGCGTATGGAGATTGAGCGAATTGGTCGGGTTGGTATCTGGGCGCCCTCGCTGCGAAATAGGGTCGTGGTTAGTTTGCGGGATTCGGCACCGAGCAAGAGGAGCTTGGCGACTGACTACGTCGAGGGTGGCGGCCATCTTGGCCACGACCTGCTGGATTGCGAAACGGCACCGCCAGCACGATCGTGCCAAGCTCGATGCGCCGTGTTGCTTCCGCCAGCGCCGTGAGCGTCGTCCAGCACTCAGATACCGTCCGTTGCGGGGCCAGGCCCAGCGGCACAGCAGGTGGTCGTATAACCGGATCGAGTCGAATTCGGGCTGCTCGACGCGCAGCGCCATCTCGCGAATGAACGAGTAGCTGCGCGGTGGCGCACCCTCACCCGCTGGACCCGTTCTGAGCACGACACCGACTTTCATCGGCTAGGTTTGAATGCCGCTTGGGTAGGGGTAGAGCGGCTTGATGGGTTGGCCGTCGGCGAAGCGGGTGGGGCGGAACTCGTCTAGCTCAGGGGCGGCCTGGGTGCCCTGGGTGAGGCGCGTGGCGATGGCCTCGCCAACGGCGGGTGAGACTTTGAAGCCGTGACTGAAGCCGCAGGCGAGGAACAGGCCGGGCGCTTCGGGGGCTTCGCCGAGGATCGGATACCGATCCGGGGTGATGAAGTAGATGCCGGCGTGGCCGCGGACAAGGCCCGGTTCGGCGCCTGGGTAGCGCCAGGCGAGTGCCCGGCCATGGCGCGCGGCAACCTGGGGATTGGCAACCCACGGGAAGGCGTCCGGATCGTCCAGCACGCGGGCGCCCTCGGACCAGTTCATCGAGCCGACGAGCGTCTCAGCGCTGCCGTTTGGGCGGTAGTAGGCGCTGCGGACCAGGTCGTAGAGCGCGATGCGTCCGCCAACGGAGCCAAAGACCGAAATGTCGTGCGCGTAGTGCTCGATGGGCACCTCAACACCGGCCAGGGCAGCGAGCCATCGGGCATAGGCGCCGGCGGCGTTGACGATGCGCGGCGAGCGGATGGTGCCCGCCGCGGTCTGCAGGGCCCAGGCATCGCCGTCGCGACGCAGGCCAGTCACACGCACTCCGAAGCGCGCGCGACCGCCGTGGCGTTCAAATGCTTCGGCGAAGCCCGCGGCTGCGGCGCGAGGATCGCAGTAGCCGGCGTCGGGCTCGTAGGCGGCGCAGGCGAAGTCTTCGACGTGCACCGACGGGTCGAGGGCGGCCAAGTCTTCGCGCGCCAGTAACTCAGTTTCAACGCCGAGGCCGCGCAACAGCACAACGCACTGGCGCATGGGTTCGGCATCAGCGGCCGAGCCGGCAATGGCCCAGCCTGTCGCAGTGAACACGGGCGCGACACCGAAAACATCGGAGAACCGGCGCCAGACTACAAGGCTTTCAGCAGCCCAGCGGGCGAACGTCGGCTGTGAGTAGTGCTGGCGCACGATCGCACTCGACCAGCCGGTGGTCATCGACGCCGGAGCACCCTTCTCAATCAGCACGACGTTGCGCACACCGGCCAGCACCAGGTGCACGGCGGTGCTGGCGCCGATGCAGCCAGCACCAACCACGACCACGTCAGCGCTCGTCGGGAGCGCGTCAGCCACTACTTGAGCTTCCAGACCTCGCTGGCGCGCATGTTGAAGTTGGCCGGTACCCCTGCCGCCGGGACCTGGAGTTTGTCGCTGTATAGCGTGTACGCGGCGATATGGAAGAGCGAGACGCGTGGCGCATCCTCGACGACGGCCTTCTCGAGCTGCTGATAGAGCTGAATGCGCTGCGCCGGCTCCGTCGTGGCCTCCGCCTTCTGGAACAGTCCGTCGGTGTCCGCATTGCAGTAGTAGCTGTTGTTGCTGCCAGCTGGCGGCGCGGCGGCGCACACGAACAGATTCTGAATGAAGTCCTGCGGATCCGGATAGTCCATGCCCCAGAAGACCAGACCCATCGGCACGGTTTTCGGCTTTCCGACTTCGGCACTGAACGCCGGTCCGGCGACCATGCGGATTTCGGCCTTGATGCCAACCTTGCCCAGGTCCTCCTGAATCCCTTGCATGACGTTCTCAGTCCAAGCGAAGCGACCCGTCCGGGCCCAGATTTCTGTACTCACGTCGCCAACGCCGGCCTCTTTCAGCAGCGCTTTGGCGCGGTCGACGTCATACGGCAGGCCTTTGTAGTTGGTGTCGTAGCCCGGCACGGCCGGTGGGTAAATGCCGCGCGCGGAAATGGCCGTCCCGGCCAGCAGTTTGCCCAGCGACTCCTTGTCGATGGCATGTGCGACGGCCTGTCGAACGCGCTTGTCGGTGAACGGCTCCATCTGCACGTTCATGAACAGGTAGTGATAGTTGTTCGCCACATAGCGCCCGGTGCGCGCTTTCAGCTTGGCGTCGCCGAGCACGCGCGCGATCTCCGTTTCGGGCACATTGTTGTACGGAAAATCCGCTTCGCCCTTTTCGACGCGCAACAACGCAACGTCCGGCGGCACGATCTGGACTTCGACACCGTCGAGGTAGGGTTTGCCCGGTTCGTGGTAGTCCGGGTTCTTGACCAGTGACAGCTTCTGGCCTTTGGTCCACTCCTTGAGCTTGAACGGTCCGTTGAGCACCGGCTGTTGGCCGAACTGATCGCCGAGTCGGTCCACCTCTTCTTTGGGCACTGGATGGTTCGTCGACATCGCCAGCACATTGGGGAATGACAGCTGCGGCTTGTTCAGGCGGAACTCGAGCGTGTACGGGTCGACGATCTTGATGCCAACGATGTCGGCCGTCTTGCCGGCGACGAAGTCGTCCGCACCCTGCAGGCCCAGGTTGAACGTGGAGCCCCAGGACTTCGTCTTCGGATTGGCCGTCCGCTCCCAGGCGTATTTGTGATCCGCGGCCTGGATCTCGCGCCCATTGTGGAACTTGACGCCTTTCTTGAGGCTGACGGTGAAGCGTGTGCCGCCATCGGCGACCTGGGGCAGGGTGGTGGCCAGATCGGGCACCATCTGGCTCTTTTCGTCGTAGCGGTACAGACCGTTCGAGAGCGTGCCCAGCATCAGCGTCCACGAAATGCCGTCGGAGGCGAGCGCCGGATCGAAGGTCTGCACGTCCGCGGAGATGAGCCATACCAGAGTGCCGCCCGAGACCGGACTCCCTTGCACGGGCGGGAGCGTCGGGCCGGTCGTGGTGGCCGCGGTTGTTTGCTGAGCCGCCGTGGCTGGCGCGGCTGTCGACGCCGCGGCCGCGGGCGCGGCAGTGGCTGCCGCCGGTGCGGTCGTCGCCGCGGCCGGAGCGGTCGTCGCCTGTCCCTGCGGGACGGCCGCGGGCGCGGCGGTTGGGGCGGGTGCACAAGCGGCCTGGAGACCAACAGACACCAGGATCGGGCCAAGCAGGAGACCTCGCAGGACCTGTCGACGTGAGACCAGAGTCGATGACATGGCAGCTACCCCCCGCAGCTCTCAGGCATAGCGAACGCGCGGATCGAGCGTCGCGTACAGCAAATCGACCACCAGATTGACCAGCACAGTGAACGCGGCGCCGACCAACACGGCGCCCATGATGACCGGCACGTCGAGCTCGTTGATCGCCGTCAACAGCAGCGTGCCAATGCCTGGCCAGCCGAACACCGTCTCGACCACCAGCAGGCCGCCCAGGCGTCGGCCGAAGTCCATGCCGGCCATGGTAACGATCGGCGCCAGTGCATTCCTCAGGACGTGCCGCCCGACGACAGCGGCACCGCGCAAGCCCTTGGCCCGCGCGGTGCGCACGTAGTCCATGCCCAGCACGTCGAGCACGCTCGAGCGCAGCATGCGCGCGTACCACGGACCACCCAGCAGTCCGACCGTGAGCGCCGGCAGGACCAGGTGCGCAGGTGTGCCGTAGCCGCCCAGCGGGAAAATCGGCACCTGGAATGCGAGCGTATACAGCAGCAGCAGGCCGATCCAGAACGACGGCGCGCACACGCCGAGCAGAATCGGAATCATCAGCGCGCGGTCTTGCCAGCGGCCGTGGTTCAGCGCAGCCAGCAGTCCAATGGGTAAGCCAATGAGCACCTCGGCGACGGTTGCCGCGAGCGCCAGCTGCAACGTGGCTGGCAGTCGCTCGAGGATGGTCGGTCCAACCGGGCGCGCAAACATCCACGACGTGCCGAGGTCACCGTGTGCCAGGCGACTCATATAGCTCAGGTACTGCTTTGGCGGCGGTTCGTTGAGACCAAGGTCTTGTCGTATCTGTTGGACGACTTCGAGCGAAGCCCGCGGCCCGGCCATTTCGCGCGCCGGATCACCCGGAATCACATACGCCAGGGTGAACGTGATCAGGCTGACCCCGAACAGCACCAGGACGGTCAGCAGCAGCCTACGGATGATGAAGATACCCATTGGCTACTGAACCGTCCGGCAAACAGCCATGGGATTCGCTGTCGGTGCGGCTCCCCTCACCCGCTCGCTACGCTCGCACCCTCTCCCCTCATCCACCCGGCCACTGACAACTTTGGATGAGGGGAGAGGGTTGGGGTGAGGGGAGCGCGGTCTGAGATGCAGGCAAGGACTTGCCGAATGCACCGCTAGCGGCCCTTCTGGTACGGATCCAGCGCATCGCGCAGACCGTCGCCGAGCAGGTTGAAGCCCATCACGGCCAGGGTCAGGACGAGGCCGGGGAACAGGATCAGCCCGGGCGCCGCGCGGTAGTACTGCTGTGCCTCGCGAATCAAGCTGCCCCACGATGCGGTCGGCGGCCGGACGCCGATGCCCAGGTACGACAGCGACGCCTCGGTCAGCACGGTCGAGGCAATGCCGAGCGTCGCGTACACGATCGCCACAGAGGCAAGGTGCGGCATCAGGTGGCGCACGATGATCGCGACGTGCCCAGCGCCGACCGCGCGTGCCGCTTCGATGAACTCCTTTTCGCGCAGCGACAGCGTCTGGCCGTAGACGATGCGCGCCAGGTAAATCCAGTACGTCAGGGCGATGACCGTGATCACCACGCCCACGCTCGGACGCAGCAGGGCCGCCAGGGCAATCGCCAACAGTAACGGCGGAAACGCCATTAGCACGTCGACGGCGCGCATGATGATCTGGCCGATCGCGCCCTGCGCGTAGGCGGCCGTCGCGCCAAGCACCAGCCCGAGCACGACCGCGAGCGTATTGGCGGCCACGCCGATGAGCAGCGATACCTGGCCGCCCCAGATCAGCCGACTCAGCAGGTCGCGCCCGAGCCCGTCGGTGCCCAGCAGGTACTTGCCACCCGCCGGCAAGGGCTGGCCGAGCTCGCCCAGCCCATCGCGCAGTCGCTGGTTCGGATCGTACGGCGCGATCAGCGGCGCAAGGAGCGCCACACTCGCGAGCACGATGACGATCAGGCCGCCAACGAGCGCGGCACGATCTCGGCGGAGCCGCTCCCAGGCGGAGCGCCAGTAGCCAGACGTGTCCCGCCGCGGCAGGAGTATGGGAGGCCCGACCACGAGCCGCGTGGCCGCGTGTGTTGTCACGTTGCCTCCCGGAGCCCCAGAGACAAGGCACCTATACTAGCCGGTCGTGCCGCGCAAGTCAGCCAACTATCAGCGGCTGGAAGGGCTGTGGGCCGCGGGCGTGCCGACCATCCTCGACGGCGCGACCGGCTCCGAGCTGCAGGCGATGGGGTATCCCCGCGAGGAGGATGGCCAACGGCCCCTGAACTTCACGTGGGGCACGCTGGCGCTCTACGACGCGCCCGACCTGACCCGTCAGCTGCATCGCCGCTACGTGGATGCCGGGGCGCAGATCCTGGAGACCAACACCTTCTTGCTGCATCGATTGGCGCAGATGGACGAGGCGGGCGAGATGGACGTCGCGCCGGGCACCTGGCGCGCGAAGGCCAAACTGGCCGTACGTTTGGCGCGTCAGGCGGGCGGTCCCGACACGGCAGTCGCGTTCTCGCTGGAGGTCAGCGCGTCGCCAAAGTCGGAATGGATGTGGAACGGCCCGACGGCCAAAGCCACGCGGCCACCCGCACCCAAGGAAATCCTCCCACTCAGGTACATCCGTGATCTGGCCACGACCCTCCAAGAGGAACCGCCGGACGCCCTCCTCGTGGAGCTGGCCCCGGACATACCCGAGGACCTCCAGTTTCCGTATTACGAGGTCCTTCTGGAAAGCGAGATTCCAGTGTGGATCGCCTGGCGCCGTGGCCCGCATGGCAAGCTGGGCATCACCGGCGAAGTGATGCACGACGACACGGAGCTATTCATCCGCGGGGTCGAGCGACTGGAACAGTTGGGTGTCAGCGCGATTCTGGCCATGTGCGCCCCGGCGGAGTCGCTGCGCGGGCTCGCAGCGTCGCTGCGCCAGCACACGCGCCTGCCACTCGGCGTCTATCCGAACAATGGCCAGTACGACATGTGGCAGTGGCGCTGGGAGCAAGTTCTGACACCAGATGCGTTTGCCGCCGAGGCGCAGGCGTTCGCCGCCGAAGGCATGAACATCATCGGCGGCTGCTGTGGTACGCGGCCCGAGGACATCGCCGCGGTCACACGCGCGCTTTCGTCGGAGCGAACGCGGTCCGCCTGAGTGCCAGTCGATACGAGCGGCGTTCGCGAGGTTCTCAACACGTGGATTCCACTCTCGGACGGTGTGAAGCTGGCCACACGGCTGTGGCTTCCACCTGACCACGAGCCCGCGCCGGCCATCCTGGAATATCTGCCCTATCGCAAAGACGACGGCACCGCACGGCGCGACGCACTGCACCATCCATACTTCGCGGCGCATGGCTATGCCTGCGTGCGCGTCGACATGCGCGGCAGTGGCGACTCCGACGGCATCCTCCTGGACGAGTACCTGCCGCTCGAGCAGGACGACGCGCTCGAGATCCTGACCTGGATTGCCGACCAGCCGTGGTGCAGCGGTTCGGTTGGCATCATGGGCATCTCGTGGGGCGGCTTCAACGCACTCCAGATCGCAGCCCGTCGCCCGCCCCAGCTCAAAGCGATCATCAGCGTGTGCTCAACCGATGACCGCTACGCGGACGACGTGCACTACACCGGTGGCTGCCTGCTGGACCGAAACCTCGGCTGGGCGACCACCATGCTGGCGTATAACGCCCGACCGCCGGACCCACTGCACGTAGGCGATCGGTGGCGTTCGCTGTGGCTCGATCGATTGGAGCGCACGCCGCCGTGGATCGACGCGTGGCTCACCCACCAGCGCTACGACGAGTTCTGGAAGCACGGCTCCGTGTGCGAGGATTTCACCGCGATCACGTGTGCCGTGTACATGGTCGGCGGCTGGGCGGACGGCTATCCGAACGCGATCCCGCGCACACTGGCCGGGCTGAGCTGTCCGTGCAAGGGTCTGATCGGTCCGTGGGGCCATCAGTATCCGCAGTTGGGCGTGCCCGGCCCGAAGATCGGCTTCTTGCAGGAGTGCCTGCGCTGGTGGGACTACTGGCTCAAAGGCGCCGCCACGGGCGTCATGGACGAGCCAATGCTGCGCGCGTGGATTCAGGACAGCGCTCCGCCGCGCAGTTTTCTCACCGAACGACCTGGTCGCTGGGTGGCCGAGCCGGCTTGGCCCGCATCGTCCACCGACTCCCTGCGTCTCATGTTAAATGCCTCCGGCTCCATGTCTCGTGACCTGATGCCCGAGCAGCGTCTGGACATCCTGGGTGCCCAGTACGCAGGCATGTACAGTGGCTCGCGCACCACGTTTGGCCGCCCAGGCGACTTTCCGCCCGACCAGCGTGCCGAAGACGGCCTGTCGCTGACCTTCACCTCGGAGCCACTGTCGGAGCGACTGGAGCTGCTGGGCTATCCCTCGGTGACGCTGGCGTTATCGGTCGATCGGCCGTTGGCGTTGATCGCCGTGCGCCTGTGCGAGGTCGCGCCTGACGGCGCATCGAGCATGATCAGTCGCGGTCTGCTCAACCTCAGCCACCGCCAGAGTCGCGAGCAGCCCTCGCCCATGGTCCCCGGCGCACGCGAAGTCGTGACCCTCCAGCTGGATGTCCTCGGCTGCGCCATACCCGCGGGCCATCGCCTGCGCGTGGCCATCTCGCCGACGTACTGGCCGTATGTGTGGCCCTCGCCTGAGCCCGTGACCCTTAGCGTCTTTACGGGTGCGGAGTCGTACGTCGAGCTACCCGTGCGGCCACCCCATCCCGACGACGGCGCGCTGAGACCGTTCGAGGCGCCCGAGACCGCTTCGCCGCTGGCTATCGAAGTCATGCGCCCGCCTGCCAGCAGCCGCGCCATCACCCACGAGCTGACCACGGGCGTGGTCGACGAAAGCTTGACTGCCGACGACGGCCGCTGGCGGCAAATCGCCAACGATCTCGTTTACGAGTCAAAGACGACCACGCGCTTCCGCATCGCCGAAGGCGACCCGCTGTCGGCCCATATCCGCTGCGAACGCACCTTTCAGATCGGCCGCGGCGACTGGCAAACCCGCGTCGAAGTATGGAGCGAGCAGCGCTCCGACCTTGAACGGTTCTACGTGGACAGCTCGTGCGAAGCGTTCATCGGCACCGAATGTGTCTTCTCACGCAGGTGGACATTCCAGGTGCCGCGCGACCACGTCTAACGAGAGTTGCCGCGCGGAATACCCCTCTGGAAGAGAAAATCCAAGTCCGCGTTGGCGCGTGGAGTGACGGCGACGTTTCGCTCCAGCGCGTAGCCTAGGCACCATGGATTTCAAGTTCGAGCTCGTGCTCATTCCTGTCACCGACGTGGACCGCGCCAAAGAGTTCTACGTCGACAAATGCGGCTTCACGTTGGACGTGGATCACCAACCGAATGAGGACTTCCGCGTGGTGCAGATCACGCCGCCTGGTTCGGCGTGCTCACTCACGATCGGCAAAGGACTGACCAGCGCGACGCCGGGCACCTACCAGGGCATGCATCTGGTGGTTGCCGACATCGAGGCGGCGCGCGCGGAGCTGGTCGGGCGCGGGGTCGAGGTCAGCGACATCCGCCAC
>DASXRR010000079.1:0-1672 GCA_036506475.1 Chloroflexota bacterium | reverse complement strand
CCCGCGCCATAGCCTGCTGCGCCTTCTGCAGCATGTCGCCGCGCCCAGCACACATGAAGACCTCGTTGTACAGCCATTTCTTGTATGGCTCGCTCTGGCGGATCTCGTCGCGCGCAATGCTCCGACGGATCTCGTCGGGGTTGTCGCCCAGGTACGTGACCGCCTCGTCCTTGCCCCACGTGCCAGCCGACAGGCGCTCGTGCGCGTAGCGCGCCATGATCATCTCGTCGGTCGGCAGCTGCGCCTGGACCTCCCAGGAGATGTGCATCGGACGCTCAAGATCTTTCGGTCCGAAACCGATGTACTCCGCCCTGGCTTGCTCCGAGACCGCGGCGCCGCCTGAACCGCCGTAGAACACCCACACCTTCTCGCCCGCGTGCTCGCGGATGAGTGACCACATCTTCTCCGTCTGGCCCTTGAGCAGCGACTCGAGCCCGTGGCGCACGGGCCCGACGCGCGTCCGGGTGTACTGCAGCACCTGGCTGATGGCGAAGCCGGCGCCTTCCATGCCCGAGAGCGTGGTCACCCGCGGCGACTCGAGGTCGCGAATTGCGCCATCAATCAATGCCATGTGCTTTTCGAGCGTCGCCGCGTCGGGGTACGGGATGCGCAGCAGTTGCCGCCCCGGCGGCAAGTTCAGGATCTCGCCCGGATGGACCGCCGTCTCCGGCTCCTTGTCCAGACCGTTCTCGCCGATGACGCCGGCCGCGGGCGTGTCGCCGTAGGTCACCAGCGGGCTGAGCAGGTCCCTTGCCACATATTGGGCGTGCATGGCGCGCAGGTACTGGCGGTACTTGACCAGCCACAACTTGGTCCTGCCGATCGACCAGCCAACCTTGCGGTTGCGCCAGTGGGACATGCTCAGGCCTGGGGCGTAGTCGTACGGCACTCCGAACGGGTAGCGGTGGCGGTACTGCTTGACGATATGACCGGTGCGGTCCTGATGATAGTTGCGACCGCAGATCGCCCAACTGGCCCACTCCTCATCCCAATGCTCGAACATCTGGACCGTTGAGCTGGCGAGGCGACTGGCCTCGATCGTATTGGTCTGCTGGCCGAGCTCTTCGGGCACGATGTTGCCGTCGTAGTCGCGCGCGAGTCGGTAGCGCCGAAACGCGAAGCGCATCGGCATGTCGGCGCACTCGAGCACCTCGACAAGCTGACCACCAGACCACTGCGGGTAGACCGAGCGCGGATCGACGTAGGCCCACACAAACGGCGGGCCCGCCTTCTTTTTCTCATCCTCGGTGCGACGGTCGTACTCGTGGTACACCTCTGCCGACGCGCTCGGACCAGGCCGTGGCAGCGCGTAGCGGGCGTCCCACAGATCGCGCGCCCAGAGCATCTTGGCCCACCCGCCGCCGTCGTTCAGCGCCGCGTCAGTGACCTGCGACATCGTGTCCTGGCCAGGCGTGCGCGTGCCGCACTGCCACAGTGACTCCTCGGTGAAGTGCTCGAGCTTGGAGGCGATAGTCTGCGCCGTGTCACCCTCGCCGCCGACAATCTTGAGCCGCGGCCGCTCGAGCGACAGCATCGCGTGCTGCTGAAACGCCTCTTCGGTGATGTCGGGGTCACGCGGGTCGACGTGGACGAGCACGTAGTCCTTGTCCGCCTCGCTCATCGCTGGCGTGCGCATTTCGCGCTGGTCGCGGAAGGTGTCGATGTCCTGATC
>DASXRR010000078.1:0-3492 GCA_036506475.1 Chloroflexota bacterium | reverse complement strand
TCGAAACGGTCGCGCGCGGGCGCCATTTCCGGGCTGCCAATGAGATGGAACGTGCCAAAGCGCATGGTCGTGGGCCCTGGTCAACAGTACCCGACCGGCTCCGGGTCGCCGCCCGTTGGCCCCCGCATTGACGGCTGCATTGCGGCCTGCCTGCCGCCGTGCCAGCCGCGCGCGCAGCGCGAGGAACCCGATAGCCCGCCGGGCCATAACCGCCCGTGTATCTGGCGTGCCTTGGCAAAACTCCAGGAATAGTTGACCCACTTCGTCGTGTTCTACGTCAATACACGGAGGTGAGCCTTTGCCGATGCACGTATTCCCCCAACCGACCAGCACCGACGAGCTCGAGTTCGAAGTCCAGCACGACGAACCGAGTCATGTGCACATCCCCCGACCGAGTCGCCGCGACCGCGGCGTCATCGCCGATCAACTGACGTTCAGTTCGCTGGACAACAGTTCGACCCGCTGCAGCTGCGTCGCCGACTAGATCGGCGGCCAGCGCGCGGTCCGCGACTTGCTTACATGGGTCCTCGTCAACAGAGGCCCAGTAAGCAACCGTGCGCGCCACCCTCGCACTTGTCCCTGTCGTTAGCGCGATCTGGCTGATCTGGGCGGCCACGCCTAGCGCGGCCAGTCGCTTTGGCGCGCCCTGGCAGGCACGCGTCGTGGTCGACCAGACCCTCGTCCGCGACCAACCTGATCAAGCCTCACCCGCAATCGGTCCACTTGGACGCGGGACGATCGTCGTGGTCACCGGCGAGCAGACCAGTCAGGACGGCCACGAGTGGACCATCACCACCCTGGGCGCCGTACCAACTGAAGACGTAGCCGAGCTCTTTGACCCATGGGTCGCCGACGTCATCGTCGACTCGACGCCTGTCTATGCCAAACCCAACGCCCGCGACGCGATTCGGCTCAACGCCAAAAAGGGCGACCTGTTACGCGTCACCGGCGTTTCACCGGGCCTGAGCGGCGATCCCAACATGTGGTGGGCGACCACCGAGGGCTACGTCGCCCTGAACGCCCTCAAGCCGAGCTCGAATCCGTGGGCGGCTCAATGGACTGTGCCCGATGGGCTGCTCGCGCTCAACGGTTGGTGGGGCCGCGCTAGTTCGGGCGCCAACGTGCGCGCTGGGCCGAGCACCGAGGCGCCGCTCGTCGGCAAGCTGCCGGCCGGTCAGCTGCTCAAAGTGCTTGTCGAGGGGCCAGGTCAGGACGTCGAGGGCAGCGCGACCTGGTATCGCATCGATGGCGGTCGCTACGCGGGTGGCTGGGTGCACAGCTCGCTCGTCAAGGAGCTGAAGGAACAGCCGCGGGCCAATACCACCGAGCCGAAAGGCGGCTCTGACTCAGGGCGCTGGGTCGTCGTCGATCGTCGACTGCACACGCTGACCCTGGTCGACCACGGCTCAGCGGTGTTCACGACGTTCGTTGCGCTCGGCGTGGCCGGCCGCGAGACACCGACCGGCACGTACAGCACTTGGGGCAAGTACCGCGCCGACGAGATGACCAGCACCAGCGTGCGCAATCCGGGTGGCTACTACGACCTGCCGAACGTGCCTGATACCCAGTACTACCTCGACGGCGGCTTTGCCGTACACGGCACGTACTGGCACGACGACTTCGGCACCGACGAGAGCCACGGCTGTGTCAACGTCACCTGGACTGACGGCCGCTACCTGTTCAGCCAGACCACGCCCTTCGTGGCCGACAACGAGCTGACCGCGCCACCAGGCCAACCCGCCACCGACATCGTCATCTTGTAGCCCCGTAGCACACGGACCCCGCACCCCGCCCTCTCCCCATGAGGGGCGAGGGAGTTGCCTCTGCGGCGGGCCCACTTCGCAGCTCCTTGCCCACTATTGGCAGCGAGGCTGCCTCTGCGGCGGGCTCGCATCCGCAACCGCCTCGCCCCCTCCGGGGAGAGGCCGCGCGGAGCGCGGGTGAGGGGCCGCACTCACCCCACTGGGGAGTGTGAGTCTCAAGAGGGGTACTGATGTCTCTGGACAATTGGTACACTTCGGCGCCATGGCCGCGGCCTCGCTGCTGAACACTGTTGAACAGTCGACACAGCGCGATGCGCACTCGGGACTGCGCATGCCAGGCGTACCGTCGGTCGCGCCCGCGGCGCTGCTGGCGGGCTTTCTGGCCTTGCCACTGCTCGGCTTGCTAATCCGTGCTGGCGCCAGCAGCAATCTCGCGGCGTCGCTGACGAAGCCGATCGTTCTGGAGGCGCTCAAGCTCAGCGTTATCGCGACCGCCATCGTGCTCGTCACCACGCTCGCACTGGGTTCGCCACTTGCGCTGCTCCTGGCCCGCAAACGCGGACCACTCATAGCGGCGCTGGACACACTGGTCGACCTGCCCATCGTCTTGCCGCCGGCCGTGGCGGGCCTCGCCCTCCTGCTGACGCTGGGCCGCCGTGGTGTCCTGGGCGGTCCGCTCCAGGCGCTCGGCCTCGAGCTGCCATTCACGACGGCAGCAGTAGTCCTGGCCGGTATCTTCGTGGCCGCGCCGTTCTACATCCGAGCAGCTCGCTCGGGGTTCCTGGCGGTGCCGCGCGAGATCGAAGACGCGGCGAAGGTCGAGGGTGCCTCAGGCTGGCAGCTATTCCGTCACGTCACCGCGCCACTGGCTGCCCCATCATTGCTCGGGGGAGCGGTGTTGTGCTGGGCGCGCGCGTTGGGCGAGTTCGGCGCCACGATCATGTTTGCTGGCTCGTTCCCGGGCCGCACCCAGACGATGCCGCTGGCCATCTATGCCGCGCTGGAGAGCGACACCGATGCTGCGATCGGGCTGTCGGTACTCCTGCTCGGGCTGTCCTTTCTGTTGCTGCTGCTGTTCCGCCGTTGGCTGCGCGGCACTGCCGACGCGCGCCTCTGACGCTAAGTCGGCTCGCCCAGCACGAGGATCTTGCCGGTGCGATCGCCCATTGCGAGCGTCCCGTTCGGCCGAATCGCCGGCGCCGACCACACCGCCTCGATCGCTTCGTAGACCGCGACGGCAGACCCATTGGACGAGTCCAAGGCCAGCACCTGACCACTGGTCGTGCCGGTGTACAGCGTCCCGCGTGCATCCAGCGCCGGCGAGCTATAGATCGAGCCGTACACCGGGTACTTCCACTTGAGCGAGCCGTCTCGGGTGTTGAGCGCGTACATGCCGCCCTTGTTCGCGCCGAAATACAACGTGCTCGCATCAGGACTCAAGGCGGCCGTGGCCCAAATGCCGGCGAGCTCGCGCTCGGCCTCGTACAGCCACTTCTGCTGGCCGCCCGGATCGATCGCGTAGAAGTTACTGTTGTTGGCGCCGATATAGATCGTTCCATCCGGACCAATCGTGGCTGAGGCAGCGCTGCCGATGGCGTCCTGGCCACGATTGCCTCCACTAGTGACCGGCGTGGCGACGAGCGGTGTCGGCCCAAGATGCTGGCCGAAGTCGAAGGTCCACTTGATCGAGCCCTGCGCACCACCGCCCGACGGCGGCGAGACCGCGTAC
>DASXRR010000077.1:0-12384 GCA_036506475.1 Chloroflexota bacterium | reverse complement strand
ACCCTCGTGAACTTCTATGTGGTCCCGACCCACGCCCCTAGTACGAAGGACACCTCGGTGGCGGCTCACTGTCATGCGGCACCGGCTCGGCTGACCCGCGAATATCAGGGTGATCACCGTCGCTACGTCCTGACCCCGACCAAGATCTGCGCCGCCCACGCCCTGGACACACCCTTCCATATCAGAAGTTCGACCGACAAGCCGGGTTCACGCCGGAGTCGTAGTCGGCCGAACTTCTTCAACAATTGCGCCTAGGATCGCGGCATCACGCGTTGGGCCATGACAAGGGCATTCCGGCGGCGTTCCTAGGCGCGAAAGTACACCAACGCGAAGCTCGCTGCGAGTGAGCCGAGTACAAACACGTCCGGCGGCCGGGCCGCGACGGGGTGGACGTCTAACCACCGCCCGATGCAATACGTGCAGCCCAGTATGCTCAGCAACAACACCGCGGGCGCTGGCAGTACCAGGAGCAGCGCACACAAGACGGCCCCTGCACTGAGCTCAGTCGCCCGAGTTCCTGGTGAGCTCGGTAGCTTGCGCGCCAAGCGTGACAGACCGAAGCCGAGCAGACCGACGATCGCGGCCATTACCCAGACCAGTTGGCCAATCATGTAGGAGGAGAAGCCGGATCGCTCCGCCGTGTCAGGCAGCCAGGGCACCGCGGCAGTGCCCGTGTCGGCTGCAACTCGCAAGAGCGTCGCCAGCAGCGCACCAACCGCCAGACCGAAGATGGCCCGACTCCGCCCGATGTTCGGCCGAAACGCAAGGGCCAGCATGCCCAGCAGCCAGGCCGCCGGCCCGATGAACGCCACGCCTAGCACCTCGGCCGACAAGCCGCTGTTCGGCGCAAGTCGCAGTCGGCCGAACTTCGATCAACAGATTGGCCCAGAGGGACGGTCACGGCGCGGAGACTTTCGGCTGCCCCTCTAGGAGTTCGGCCGAAAAGCCACTACGACGACCCGCACGACGGCCGAACTCCGTTTGACTGATTGGCCTAGAAGGGCGGTCGAGGGGCAATTTGGACACTTTTCGGCCGCCCTTCTAGGCCCCGGCCAGGCCCTCGATAGCGGGCTCGAGGCTCTGCGGGTCGGGGAAGAGCACCGGCAGCTCCAGACCCGCCTGGCGATACTCGGCCAGCCGCGCGCGGCAGACGTCGGCTGGCCCACACAGCGCGTGCTGTTGGACCAGCGTGTCGGGGAGGTCGGGGAAGATGGATGGCAGGCCGACTTGCTGTGCACGCGCTCGTATCCGATCCAGAAACTCCGGGTCGATGCCGGTCTCACGCGCCAGGTTCGGGAAGTAGACCAGGTACGTAGCCAGAATCGGGCGCACGCGCGCGGCGGCCTCCGGCACGGAGTCCGCCATAGCCACCACAATGGCACCGCCAATCTCACCAGCAAATTGCCCGCCCGCGGCGGCCGCCAGGCGTGCTTTCGCTCTGACCACGTACGACGGCGGCATGAAGGCGTTCAGGATCACGCCGTCGGCGAGCGCACCTGCGCAGTCGAGCGCACGCGGTCCAGTGACTCCGAAGTACACCGCGGGAGGCTGGTCTGGCTGCAGCTCAGGCATCAGGCTCTCGAACTGGACGTAGCGACCACGGTAGTCGATTGGTGGCGTGGCGGACCAGGCAGCACGCACCGCCTCGACGAACTCGCGCAGCCGACGAACGCCGTCTGTGAACTCATAGCCCTGCTGGGCGAGTGGCGTCGGCGAGCCAGGGCCAACGCCGAGCACCACCCGGCCTGGGGCAGCTTCGGCAAGCGTCGCCCAGGTGATCGCCGTCAAGGCTGCACCGCGGGTGAAGACGTTGATGGCGGCGCTGCCAACCCGCATGCTCTGGGTACCCAGGAGCAGTGCTGTCATCGCCGTGACTGCATCACGCGTTATGCGCGTCTCCGCTACCCAGGCGGACTCGAACCCCGCTTGTTCAGCCTTTCGGCCGGCCTCCACCATTCCGCGCAAGTCGGGGAACCCGAGAAAGCCCAGTCCAAGCGGCAGCATGCCTTAGCCCAACCAGCTTGTCGTCAAGCGCACTACAACCATTGCCAACAGGACCAGCGGACAGCTGACGATGATCGCGACGTCGATCGGTCGCAACTGGACCTCGCGGAACAGGACTCGCGGCTGGCCGGTTTCGTCGGGCAGGTTCAGTCCGCGCAGCTCCATGGCCAGGGCGATCTCCTGACTGCGCCGAATCGACCCGAGTCCGAGCGGCACGGCCGCGGTCACGACACCGGGGAAGAACACCAGCGGATTGAACGAAGCGAGGGCGTTCGAACCGCGCGCCTGGAGCGCGCGCTGGATCACCAGAAACTCCTCCTGAATCAGCGGGTACAGACGAATGGCGAAGGCGAACATGAAGGCGACCTTGTACGGCAATCCCCAACGGTACATCGCCATGCCCCACAGGAAGGGCTCGGTCGTCATGCCGAACAAGGTGAAGGCCAAGCCCATCGTCCCGAGGCGGAAGGCGAGACCCACCCCGTTGGCAAAACCAGGCATCGACAGCGACAGGAAGACACCCGCGTTGCCGACTCGCCAGAAATAAGGCGGCCCGCCGATAAGCACCGTATGGACCAGAATGATGGCCACGATAATGGGCAACATCAACAACAGGAACGGGTAGTACTCGGCCGGTGAAATGCCCGCCAGGCCCCAGATCACTCCAATAAGCACGAAGAACAGGAGCCAGGGCTGCGGAACCACGAAGCTGAGCAGCAGATAGCTCACGACGAAGATGAGCTTGGTGCGCGGATCGAGCCGATGTAGGAACGAGTCCTGGCCGCTGAATGCATACAGCGGCCTCATGTCTGTGCGGTCGCCGTTTCTTGCACCGCGGGCGCCAGCATGTCGACGGCCTCCTCGAGGGACAGCGGTCGTGGCTCGAGGCCGAGCCGGTTGCCGAGGGCCGTCACCGCCGGTGGCTTGACGAATGTTCGTCGCAAAATATCTTCCTCGCGGAACGCCTGCTGGGGTGAGCCCTGAGTAATGATCTCCCCTTCACACAGCGCGATCATCAGATCGCAATGGGCAGCGACGAGGTGCATCGCATGCGTGATTGCCAGCACAGTTTGATCGAATTCGCGCGCCATCTGGGCCAGCAGCGACATGATCGCGTGTGACTGGTGCAGGTCCTGGCCGGTCGTCGGCTCGTCGATCACGATGACCGCCGGCCGCATTGCGGCGATCGCCGCGATGGCCAACCGCTGACGGTCTCCCTTGGACAGGCGGAAAGGATGCACGTCGCGCTTGTCCCACAGGCCGAGCGCCCGAAGGACGAGCTCGCTGATTTCAAGAGCTTCAGGGCGGCCAACCCCAAGGTTCATCGGACCGAAGGCCACGTCCTCGAGGACGGGGTCTTTGAAAATCTGCTGGTCCGGGTTCTGAAATACGTAGCCCACGTAGCGCGCCCGCTCGCGGATGCTCATACGATGGATGTCGCGATTGTCGACGAGGACCCGGCCAGCGGTAGGCTTCAGCAAGCCGCTGAGGCAGCGGGCGAGTGTGGTCTTCCCGCTCCCGTTCTGACCCACCAGCGCCACCACCGCCCCGGGCTGCAGCTCGAGGTCCAGGTGTTTCAAGGCCTCGGTACGGCGCGGCGGCGGGTACGTGAAGCTCAGATCAGACACCACCAGGCGGGCTGGGCGCGCCGATCTGACTGGTGGCGCCGTCGGTGGCGCCGATGGCGTGCTCACCAGTGGCGCCAGGATCTGGGCAGCGCGCTCCGGGTCGGGCGGCAGCGGTGGGATTGGCGCGCCTAACCGCCGTAACCGGGCTCCGAGCTCGACGAGCTGCGGCAAGACGATGTTCGCCTCGGCGAAGCGGTCGATGTGCTGGTCCAGGTCAGCGCGCGGAATGTCGAGCTGCAGCGTTCCGTTGTCGAGCAGCACCACGCGGTCGACGAGCGACCACAGATCGTCCAGCTTTTCCTCCACCACGAGGATCGCGTGGCCTTCCTGGGCGAGCTGACGGATGCCGTGCAGCACCTGTTCGGAGCCAATTGGATCGAGCTGCGAGGTGGGGCTGTCGAGGATGAACAACCTTGGCGCCGGGGCGTAATTCGCCGCCAACACGACGCGTTGTTTCTCGCCTCCGCTCAGGTCATACGTGATGCGATCTCGCAAATGCCCGATGTTGAAGAAGCGGAGCGCGTGGTCCAGCCGCTGGCCGGTGCTGTCCCGATCCCAGCCGCGGTTCTCCATCCCCCACACCACCTCGTCCGCGACGAAGAGATTGAACAACTGATTCTCCGGGTCCTGCGTGACCACCGCCATCTCCGTCACTAGCTTGGCTAACGACGACTCGCGGGTGTCCATGCCCAGCACTGCGACGCGGCCGGTCAGCTCACCTGAGACGTAGTGCGGGATAACACCGGCGCAGATATGGAGCAGGGTGGACTTGCCTGACCCGGTCGGCCCGACGAGGGCGACGACTTGACCTTCGCCGACGGTGAGCGAAACGTCGTGGAGGATTGGTGCCCGGCCGGCATACGCAAAGCCGACCCCTTCAAGGCGGATGGCGTCTGCCACGAGGGGTCGGCTAGGAGGGTATCAACGCGTGCGAGCGGGGGTGTTGCGATACAGGTAGAACAGGCCGCCCACGCCCAGCAGCAGCACCAGGAAGACGACTATGCGAACCCCGAGCTGCGACATGTCGAACAGTCCGAAGCCCATCGGCAGAGCGCCGCTCGCTCCGAGATACAGAAGCAGACAGCCGACAGCGCCGATGACGACAAAGCTGATGACCGCCCAGGTGTACTCCTTCGCCATGAGAGGCCCCCTTTATTCGAACACGCCAGAACGACGTACGGCTCGGTAGAAGTAGTAGCCCATCGGGCCGCCGATCACGATCGCCATCACCCATTGCCACACGAACAGAATGATGATCTGTGCAAAATCAAGCTTGAGCACCAGTATGTCCAAGCCGATAGCTTGCGCGAAGTTCGCAAAGAAGTCGCCGATCGCGACGTACAGCAGAAACGTCGGCAGGCTGATGTCCGAGTTGCGGCTGAAGTGGCCGCGGAAAAGGAATGCCAGGGGCACCATTTCGGCCATGTTGAGGAAGAAGAACGACCACGCGAGAGGGTGGGTCGCGCTCAACACGGCGATGATCGGATTGAAGTTCGCTACCACGAGTGCACCAGTCAACCCGAAGAAGATCACCGCGGTTGGCCACCACAACTGGGCAAACGTGTGGCCGAGCGGCACTGCTAGACCGCCGGTCCAGATCTGGTCGATGCGCTCGGTAATCTGCATGTTGGCCGAGAACGCCACGGCAAACAGCAACGCTCCCACCAACGTCCGGGTGTCTCCGCGCAGGAACGGGCCGCGCGCCAACCGCTCCTCGACGGAGAGCGCGAATGCACCCCCCTGAGATGCAGCACCGGCAATGGTTGCCATCGGGATTCCTCCCCACACCAGCTTTTGTCGCGGCGAGACTATCACGCATGGCCCGGACTGTCCAACCACCCGCCATCAGCGGCACGTCAGGTTAGGGATTCCACGGCAGCCAACCGTCGCCGAGCGGCCCTAACCGGCGGCCGCCCTTGTACACGGCCACGACGTCAGCCATCGAGCGGATGTTCGTTAGTGGGTCGCCGCGGACGAGGCACAGGTCGGCCTCCTTACCGGGCTCGAGTGAACCAGTAATTGCCGCCACACCGCACGCTTCGGCAGCCACACGTGTCGCCGCTTCGATGGCTTGCGTGGGCGTCATGCCGCTCTCGACCGCCAGCTCCAGCCCATAGTGCAGCCGACCGAACTCGGCGTCGAACGGGCCGGCATCCGTACTGATCACAAGCCGCGGTAGCATTCCGTCCCGGAGTAGCTGGCGGTGCAGGTCCAGCTTCATCTCAAAGTAGCGCTCCAGCGTCGACCGCCGCTTGTCCTCAGCCGGGGTCAGCCGCTCGTGCTCGGACTTCGCTCTGAGCTCGACGAGTGTGTCATAGCCGCCAGCCTGGAAGGTGAAGCTGACGAACGTCCCGGCGTCCAGCAATTGCTGGGTGATACGCGGATCGTAGTGCATGACACCGCTGGCGGCGATGCCTTCGCCATACTCGGCGATCTCACCGGGTACCAGGAATTCGGCATGCTCGATACAGTCCAGGCCGGCCTCGACGGCGTTGACCATCGACTGACGCGCCCGGCAGTGCGCTGTGGTCAGGCGGCCGAGCGCATGCGCGGCATCGACCGCGACGCGCAGCTCGTCCGCGGTGTATGACGGGTAATAAGGGATGTTGCCGGCCGTGGCGCCGCCGGAAGCCATAATCTTAATATGGTCGGCGCCCTCGGCCACGAGCTGGCGCACCGTGGCCCGGATCTGGTCGGCGCCGTCCGCGACGCCGTTGCACCAGTAGAAATGGCCATACCGGTGTGTGACCGGCCGACCGCTGAGCAGTAGACGAGGGCCGACGAAGTAGCCGCGCTGGATCGCCTCGCGCACGACGAAAGTGACTCTGTTGCGCCCGCCGTTGTCGCGGAGCGTAGTGACTCCGCTCGCGAGGTGGCGCTGGAGGTTGCGTATCGACACCAACGCCATCATCTCGTCGGGGTCCAGAATCATCTGCTCGTACGTGCGGCGGTCGCCGGCCAGCGTCAGGTGCGCGTGGGCGTCGACCAGGCCCGGCAGGAGCGTTGCCTGGGCATAGTGCTCCATCGCGACCGAGGCCAGCTCTGCTTCGAGCTCGGTTGCCGGCGCGACGGTCACGATGCGGCTGCCCTCAAAGCCGACGACGCCGTCCTCGATCACGCCTCGATCAGTGGCAGTGACTACTCTGCCGGCTCGTACGTAGCGACGTAGATCCATGCGGCATAGCCTCCTGAGATGGCAACCAGAGCTTAGCGCCGGACGATGACACGTGCGCGCCGGTCCAGGCAATGGTCAGGTGACGGTGACTGTGGCCAGGCCGAGGTCAGGCGCCTGACTTCACCCTGAGGCACCGGAGAGTCAGCATGACGGCAAGCACGACAACCTCGACGTCGCTCGGCCCAGAGTCCAATGACGATGCGGTCCGCACATTCCGTGTCGACATTCCGCAGGCAGCGCTTACCGAAGTGCGCGCGCGCATGAAAGCGACAAGGTGGCCCGAGCGGGGAGACGGTCTCGGATTCCTCGCAAGGCGTGCAGCTCGCGACGATTCAGGAGCTCGCGCGCTATAGCACGGATGGCCAGGCTCGATTGTCGAGCAGCTGAAGATTGTCGATTCACTGACCAATCCCACGGCACATGACGCGAGCGCATCGGACGCTTTCCACCTGGTGATTCCGTCGATGCCGGGCTACGGTTTTCGGGCAAGCCGACCACGACCGGCTGGGACCCAGCCCGCATTGCACGGGCCTGGGTCGCGCAGATGAGGCGCCTTGGATACCTGCAATTTGTGGCGCAAGGCGGCGATTGGGGCGCGGTCATCACCGAACAAATGAGTCTGCTTGCGTCGCCGGAGTTGCTCGGGATTCACACCAACATGCCTGGCGTGTTTCCGGACGACATTAACAACGCGGCTTTTTCCGGAGCGCCGGCGCCATCGGGTCTCTCAGCCGACGAGAACTCGCCTATGAGCGTTTGCAGTTCGTATATCAGAAGGGTATTGGATACGGTTACCAGATGGGACGTTGTACGGAATCGTGGATTCACCGGTCGGCCTGGCGGCTTAATTCCTTGATCACGACGCGGGCAGCTATGAGCTCATCGCGCACCTTTGAGGGACACTGGACAAAGGCGGGCATTTCGGCAGCCTGGGAACAGCCGCAACTCTTTTCAGAAGAGGTTCGCGCGGGGTTCAGATCGCTGCGCTGACAGCGACCACACGATGCGCTCCATATGAGCCCTTTGCGTACGGTCCTTGCGGCTCCACACCATTGGTCCACTTTTGGGTAATGCCCGCCGGAGGCGCTGAAGCCGCGTCCACACGGCATCCCCGTCGGCCCGCCAATTGGCCAACGTTGAGCCGCCCGCGCGCACCCCGCTGCAGGATCCGTGAACACCGACTAACCTTGAGTCACCGAGACGAACATATCTGGAGGCACACGCGATGGGGGGACGTGGTTGGTTACGGCCAACGACGAGTGCTGGGCTGGCTGTCGTCGTCATTACGGCTATGGCGGCGACAGGCTTGAGCGGTCTATCCAGCGAGGCGGCAGGGCAAACGGCGCCGGTCCGCGCGCCGAGCGCAATCAGTGAGCGCAGTTTTCCGACGGTCCTCCTCAGTGATGGTCGCGAAGCCCGCGCGGATCGAATCCTGGTCGGTTTCAAGCCGAACGTCGGCGCCGCGGAGCGGAGCCAGGTAGCAGGTAACACCGCGCAAGAGATCGGGGGACGCGCGGTGGCGATCACCATCCCGACGACTTCCTCCGTGGATGCCGCCGTCCAGACGTACCGGAACGATCCACGGGTGGCGTATGCCGAACCAGACAGGGTCTTACACGCCCTGGATATCCCGAACGATCCATTCATCTCGATTCAATGGGCGCCCAACCGCATTCAGGCGCCGGCCGCGTGGTCGGTCACCCACGGCTCACCGACAATCAAGATCGCCGTCCTCGACTGCGGGATCTATGAAGCCGGCTCGACCACACGCGGGCCCGGGCATCCCGATGTAAACGGCAAAGTCGACGCCCGCCGCGACTTCACGGGCTCGAGCTCGGGCGCCGACGATCGGTGCGACCATGGCACGCACGTCGCCGGCATCGCCGCCGCGCAGACCAACAACGGCATCGGCATCGCCGCTATCGGTTTCGACTCGCACCTGCTGAACGGCAAGGTGCTGGACGACTCGGGCACAGGCACCGACAGCTGGGTGACCAGCGGCATCATCTGGGCTGCCGACAACGGCGCGCGGGTCATCAACATGAGCCTTGGCGCGCCCGGCGCGTGCTCCACGACGCTGCAGGACGCAGTCGACTACGCCTGGTCGCGCAACACGGTTCTCGTCGCCGCGGCCGGTAATGCGGGCACGTCGACGCCCGTTGCACCCGCCGACTGCAACCACGTCGTCGCGGTTGCTGCGACCGACTGGAACGATGGCCGCGCGTCGTTCTCGTCGTATGGATCCTGGGTGGCGCTCGCGGCGCCTGGGGTGAGCATTCTGTCGACGAACTGGGTGGGCGAGTACGAGGTGCTGTCCGGCACGTCGATGGCGGCGCCGCAGGTCAGCGGGCTGGCCGGGCTGGTATGGGCGAGCGGGCTGGCCAGCACGGCGCAAGACGTGGTCAACCGTATGACGGCCGGCGCCGACAGCATATACGGCACTGGGACGTACTGGCAGTATGGACGCATCAACGCCGCCGCGACGCTGGGTGCGCCGCCAAGTACGCCCACGCCAACGCTGGCGCCGAGCAATCTGCGCGGCTGGGGCGGCAACAACTGGGGTGCATTGACGCAGCCTGTGGCCACCCAGGTTGTAAAACTGCCGACGTCGCTGCAGGGTCCCGGCGTCCTGACCGCGGTCGCCGCCGGCCAGGGCTTCAACCTGGGTTTGAAGGCAGATGGAACGGTGTGGGCGTGGGGCATCGACCAGCACGCCGAGCTTGCGGCAGTGATGCCGAGCTGTGACCCCGCTCCGTATCGGGTCGTGTTGTGCAGCACGAGGCCGGTCCAGGTGCCAGGCGTAAGCGGCGCTGTTGCAATTGCAGCCTCCTCCGCGGCGTTGGTGCTGCGCAATGACGGGACCGTGTGGACGTGGGGCGGCGTCGATCTCGGACAGCCGTGCCCCGATCCGTTCCAGAGCCCGTGCGTTCCGGCGGCGAGGCAGGTTGCTGGCCTGAGCGGGATTACAGCCGTCGCCGCGGGCGGCACCTATCTGGCGCTGCACAACGATGGGACGCTGTTTGCCTGGGGCTGGAACCAGTCTGGGCAGTTGGGCGACGGAACGACCACTGACCGCTGGACGCCAGCACCCGTGCAAGGCCTGTCGAATGTGCGCGCGATTGCGTCGGGCGGCAGCTTCAACCTGGCTGCGCTCTTGGACGGCACGGTTTGGGGCTGGGGCTCCGACTCTGGGTTCCAGCTCGGCCAGGGCTGGCCACGGACCGATCCGACCTGTCCGCCATACGGCTCTGAGTGCCGCCCCGTGCCTGTGCGCGTGCCGGGACCGACCAGCGTCACTGCCGTCGCAGCCGGCGGGGCGCACGGCATGGCGCTGCAAGCGGACGGCACGGTCTGGTCGTGGGGCAGCCCCGGCAGGGGATCGATTGGCGACGGCACCTACAACACCGCCATGTCGCCGGTCCACCTGACCACGTTGAGCAGCATCACCGCGCTGTCCTTGGGCAATGATCACAGCCTGGCACTCGATCGCGATGGCAACGTGTGGGGTTGGGGCGATTCGACGTGGTTCGCCGCTGGCAACGCATGCGCCGATCACCTGGTGCCAACCAGGGTGGATGGACCGGGCACCATCTCGATCTCGGCCAGCTCGGCGCAGAACGGCTACTCGCTGGCGATCGCGGCGGCCACGGTGACACTTACGCCAACGCCTACCGCGACCGCCACGCCGCCACCGCCAGGCAGCACACCGACCTTCACGCCGACCGCGATCGCGGCACAGGCAAACCAGTCGGTGGCTTTCCAGAACAACGTCGCGCACAACGGCGCGGTGCGGCTGGCTGACTTCGCCGCGCCACTTATTCAACGCTGGTCCGCCACCTTTACCTCAACGGGCTACCCGATGATCGCCAACGGCCGCGTCTTTGTCATTGGCCAGGACGGCTGCTCGACCCAGCTGTACGCGCTCGACGCGAGAAACGGCCAAACGATCTGGCACAGCCAACCCGTCGGCGGGGAGAACGGCTGGGCTGCCGCGGCGTATGACGCGGGGCGCATCTTCGTGCTCAATAGTGACGGCCTGTTGCGCGGCTTCGACGCGTTGTCGGGGAGCTTGCTGTGGACCAGCGACCTGGGCACAGGCAGCAGTTACGACGCGCCGCCCACGGCTGCCCAGGGGCTCGTATTTGTCCCCGATACCGCTTTCGCGCTGCTGCGGGCGTTCGACGAACGCACCGGCGCGCTGGTCTGGACATATGGCGACTACTACGCCAGCGGCGACTTCAGCGCGCCGACGCTGAGTGATGATGGCGTGTACATCGCTCAGAGTGGACCCAACGTGTGGGAGTTCGACCGCTCTACTGGCGACGAGCGCTGGCACCACTTCGACGGCTATGGTGGCGGTGGCTGGACAGCTGTCTACAACAACGGGCGCCTCTATGTACGCCAATTCGGCGCCAACCCAAGCGGTTTCGTGCTGGACGCGGCGACGGGTCTGACCATCGGTCGCTTCGGCACAGGCGCCTACCAATTGTCGGCACCGGCGATTCAGGATGGCCGATTGTTCTTCGTAGAAGGCGCCATTTTGCACGCCCAGGACCTGGCGACGGGAACACCACTATGGACGTTCGCTGGTGATAGTCAGCTGATCAGCAACCCGCTGGTGGTCAACCAGCAGGTATTCGCCGGATCCTCGTCCGGCAACCTGTACGCCGTCGACGCTGCTACGGGTGCGCAGGTGTGGAGCACCAATCTGGGCGGCGGCGTGCCCTTCCCCGACCTGAGCAATGCGGCCGCGTTGACCACTGGATTCGGGGCCGGCGAAGGCCTGCTGGTGACTCCGGTGTACGGTCGACTGGTTGCCTTCGAAACCGGCGGCAGCGGATCTCCGCCGACGGCGACGCCCACGCGTACTCCAACGGCGACACCGACGTCAACAGCAAGCGCGACCCGTACGGCGACTCCGTCGCCGACGCTCACGCCCACGGTATCTGTCGGCATGCAGACCATTACGTTCGACGATCTCACCAGTCCCAATCGGGTACTCAATGGCCAGTATCCGAGCGGCGTGATCGACTGGGGCAGCAACGCCTGGTATCTGTCCAGTCCGTGGCGACAGTTCACGACCAACAGCATTGGCTTCAACGGCCCAGTGCCGACCAGTGGAAGCTTCACGTTCGTTTCACCGCGGCGCCTGGTGCAGCTCGACGCCTTCAACGGTGGCAGCGGCGCCAGCACGGTGACGCTGAGCTGCGCTGGTCAGCCGACCGTCAGCGTCGTGCTCGCCGCCAATGAGCTACGCACACTCAGCACCGGCTGGAGCAGTGCGTGCACCTCAGTGACCATCACCAGCAGCAACGGTTGGAACACCAATTTCGACAGCCTGGAGCTGGCTGCCTCGAGCGGGCCGCCACCGGGCACGGTCACGCCGACACCGACTCCGTGGCCGACGCTCACGCCCACGCCCACGCCCACGGTATCTATCGGCACACAGACCATTACGTTTGACGATCTCACCAGTCCCAATCGGGTACTCAATGGCCAGTATCCGAGCGGCGTGATCGACTGGGGCAGCAACGCCTGGTATCTGTCCAGTCCGTGGCGACAGTTCACGACCAACAG
>DASXRR010000076.1:0-17414 GCA_036506475.1 Chloroflexota bacterium | reverse complement strand
ATCAGCTCGGCCACGCCGACCAGCAGCGGATCGTCGGGTCGCTTGATTTCGACTAGCTCCACGTTCGTTGCCCAGCCACTATATCCGCGACTCGGCCGAACCGGAGCCTGACGGATCATGCGGCAGCTCATTCAGGAAATGTCCAGGCCTGCCGTGAGCAGTGTTCGGAGACGGATGGTGTCCCTCGGCGACTGTGTGAGCGGGCATGTATCAGCCACGCAGCGCAAGGCGCCTTGTTCTGATTGCACTAGCGGCCGCTGCGCTTGTTCAGCTTGCCGCTCCGGGGGCAACGTGGGCAGCTACCGACGGGTGGAGTGGTTCGATCCGCGTGGCTCAGGCAGTCGTATACGAGACGCCCGGCGGCCTGCCGATGACCACCCTCGAGGCCGGCTCCCGCGTCAGCGTTGTGTGGACAGGCCGTCCAACAAGTCGTCCCGACGCAACGGCTGTACATGCTGACGCTTGGCAGCCAGCAAGGCAACCGCCATGTGCACTGGCATGTCGCGGTGTTCTGCCGATCACCCATCAGCAGATGGCCGATCTTGCCGCCGGGATACGAACCCAGTTGCTCACAACGCTGTGAGCGTGTCATTAAGGCAGAACATCCGTTCTGAGCAGTAGCATCTAGGGGTGGTCGCCCAGCTGACGCCGCCCGCAACGCCCAATACATCGAAGGACGAGGGAGGCCTGGCCACCTTCCACCCGGCCATCGCCGAGTGGTTCGCCAGGCGCTTTCCCGACGGCCCAACCGAGCCGCAAGCGCGAGGGTGGGCGCTCATCGCGCGTGGTCAGGACACCCTGGTCGCGGCCCCAACAGGCTCGGGCAAGACGCTTGCTGGTTTCCTGGTCGCGATCGATGCGCTGTACAAGGCCCACGCCTCTGGCCAGGACATCGTCGGTACCACGCGTGTCGTCTACGTCTCGCCGCTCAAGGCGCTGGCGGTGGATATCGCCCAGAACCTCGAGCGCCCACTGGCCGAAATCGCATTGGTCGCGCGCGAAATGGGCTGCCAGCCAGCGCCGATAAGTGTGGCCGTGCGCACCGGCGACACGTCGCCAGCGCAGCGGGCGCAGATGCTGCGCCGCCGCCCGAGCCTGGTCGTGACCACTCCGGAGTCGCTGTACCTGCTGCTAACCAGTCCGCGCGGCCGCGAGACCCTGCCCACCGTCGAAACCGTGATCGTCGACGAGATCCATGCCGTGGCGCGCGACAAGCGCGGGGCACACCTGGCGCTGAGTCTCGAACGCCTCGAGGCGCTGTGCACGCGACGCCCGGTGCGGATCGGCCTGAGCGCGACGCAGCGCCCCATCGAGGTGGTCGGTCGTCTGCTGGTCGGCGATCGCCCGCAGCCCGTGGTAGTCGACGTCGGACATCAGCGCGACCTCGATCTTGCGCTCGAGTTGCCTGACGGTGAGCTCGAAGCAGTCGTCTCGGCGGACCAGTTCGGCGACGTCGTCGACCGGATCGCCACCCTGGTCCAGCAGCATCGCACCACGCTGGTCTTCGTCAACACGCGCTACCTGGCCGAGCGAGTCGCCCACCAGCTCGGGCAGCGGCTGGGCGATGACGTCGTGGCGGCGCACCACGGCAGTCTGTCCCGAGAACGCCGCCAGCGGGTCGAGAATCGCCTCCGCGCGGGCGACTTGAAAGCCCTGGTTGCGACCGCTTCGCTCGAGCTCGGCATCGACATCGGTCCGGTCGAGCTGGTGTGCCAGATCGGCTCGCCGCGCAGCATTGCCACGTTCTTGCAGCGCGTCGGTCGGTCCAATCATAGCCGCTCAGGTACGCCGAAGGGTCGCCTGTATCCGCTCACCCGCGACGAGCTCGTCGAGTGCAGCGCGCTGCTCACGGCCGTCCGCGCCGGCCGTCTCGACTGTATCGTCCCAGCGCGACTGCCACTCGACATCGCCGCACAGCAGATGGTGGCCGAGGTCGCCGCGAAGGACTCCTCGATCGACGAGCTGTTTCAGATTGTCCGCCGTGCCGCACCATACTCCGAGCTGAGTCGGACGCAATTCGACGAGGTGCTCGACCTGGTCAGCCAGGGCATCGAGACCGGTCGTGGACGACGCGGCGCGTATCTTCATCGCGATACCGTCAATGGCGAGTTGCGCGCCCGCAAAGGCGCCCGTCTTGCCGCGGCTACCTCGGGCGGAGCAATTCCGGAAGTGGGCGACTACCGCGTCCTCGCGGATCCGGACGACACCCTGATTGGCTCCGTCAACGAGGATTGGGCCGTCGAATCGAACGCCGGCGACATTTTCCTACTCGGCACGCACTCCTGGCAGATCCGCAAGGTCGAACCCGGCGTCGTGCGTGTGCGCGACGCGGGCAACACGCCGCCGACCGTGCCATTCTGGCGCGGCGAGGCGCCGGCGCGCACGGCTGAATTGTCGGCCGAGGTCTCGTCGCTCCGCCTTCAAGTTGACGACTGTCTGGTCGCCGGCAACCCGGACGGCGCGCGGCGAACGCTCGGCGAAGCCGCCGGCATCGACACTGACGCCGCATCGATGATCGTGGACTACCTGGCGGCCGGCCGTGCCGCACTGGGCGTCATGCCCAGTCAGCAGGACCTGGTGCTCGAGCGTTTCTTCGACGACACCGGCGGCATGCAGTTGGTCCTGCATAGTCCATATGGCGCGCGCATCAACCGCGGCTTGGGTCTGGTCCTGCGTAAGAAATTCTGCCGCACATTCAACTTCGAGCTGCAGGCGGCGGCGACGGACGACGCCATCGTGTTGTCGCTGGGGCTCACCCACAGCTTCCCGCTCCAGGACGTGCCGCGCTTTCTCTCCAGTCGGACCCTGGACGACACGCTGGAGCACGCGATTCTGGATTCGCCAATGTTTCAGGCGCGCTGGCGGTGGAATCTCAATCGATCGCTGATGGTGCTGCGCTGGCGCAACGGTCGACGCAACCCGCCACCCATTCAGCGCATGGAGTCCGACGATCTGCTGGCGGCAGTGTTCCCGCAGGCCGCGGCATGCCAGGACAACATCGTCGGCCCGATCGACATTCCGGACCACGTCCTCGTGCGCCAGACGATTGACGACACCCTGCACGAGGCCATCGACATCGATGGCGTCCGTGCATTGCTCGAGCGCATCGAGGCGGGCGAGGTTCGGATTCGCTGTCGCGATACAACCGAGCCATCGGTCCTGGCGCACGAGATCATTACCGCGCGGCCGTATGCGTTCCTGGACGACGAAGAGACGCAGAATCGGCGTACCAACGCGGTTCGACTCCGCCGTGGACTCCCGACCGAGCTGGCAACAATCGGCGCGCTCGATCACGACGCGATCGAGCGTGTGCACGCCGAAATCTTGCCGACTCCGGAGACCGCCGACGACTTGCACGACTTGCTGTCTTCGACGGTTGTGTTGCGTCCCCGCGGAGAGTGGCTCTCACTCTGGCAGCAGCTGGTCGAGCGTGGCCGCGGCCAGCTCGTCGAGGGCTTGTGGACAACCACTGAGTCCATTGCCGCCGCGCAGGCCGCGCTGGCCGGTGGGCACGATGCCGTAGTGCGGGCCGTGCGCGGTCATCTCGAGCTATCCGGCATCACCACCGCTACGGCGCTCGCCCAGATGACGACACTCTCCGTCGACGAGATCACCGTCGCGCTGGCCGCGCTGGAGGGCGAGGGTTTCGCCTTGCAGGGCCGCTATCGGACTGGTGCGCTTGATCCGGAGTGGGTGGCGCGGCGTTTGCTAGCCCGGATTCATAGCTACTCGAAACGCTCCCGCCGCGAAGGCTTCGAGCCCGTCACCGCACAGGACTTCATGCGCTTCCTGCTGCGTTGGCAACACGTCGCACCGGACACGCAGCTGGCGGGAGAAGGCGGCCTGATCGCGGTCCTCGAGCAGCTGCAGGGCTACGAAGCCGCGGCCGCGGCGTGGGAGTCAGAGCTCTTCGCACGGCGACTGAGCTATTACGACCCGGCCTGGCTCGACGCGTTGTGCCACGCGGGTGAAGTCGCCTGGCTCCGACTCACGCCCCGTGGCTGCGACGAGGCGCTCGCCACGGCGGCGGTACCGTCGAAGGTCACGCCGACGGCGGTTGTGCTGCGCTCGGACCTGGGCTGGCTCTTGGCGGCCACGCGCGCGATTGACGATCCCCAGCAACCTCCAAAACCAATAACGTCCGAAATCCTCGATGTCCTGACCCGGCGCGGCGCAAGCTTTGTCGGCGATATCGCGGCCGCGACGCGCCAGCCACACGAGGCCATCGAGCGCGCGCTGTGGGATGGTGTCGCGCGTGGCCAGGTGATGTGCGACGGCTTCGCGGCAATCCGCTCGTTGATCAGGATGCGTCATGGGTCGGCCGCTCCGCGGCCGTGGCGATTCTCCACGCTCCGCCGCGCCGCTGGGGCGCGCTCGGGTGTCGCCGGCCGCTGGTCGCTCGTGCCACAGCCCGACCTCACTATCGATCGCCATGACCTGGCGGAAGCCGTCGCCGAGCAGCTGCTCAATCGCTGGGGCGTGCTTTTCCGCGACCTGGCCGTTCATGATGGCCTGCGCCTGCCGTGGCGCGAGATTCAGTGGGCGCTGCGCCGTCTCGAAGATCGCGGCCTCGTGCGCGGTGGCCGGTTCGTCGCCGGGTTCAGCGGCGAGCAGTATGCGCTACCGGCCGCCATCGATCAGCTCACGCGCGTTCGCCGCGCACCGCGCACCCAGGCGCGCGTGGCCATCAACGCGACAGACCCGCTGAATCTCGTCGGCATCATCGTGCCCGGCGAGACGATTCCGTCGATCCGCACCAACCGCGTGGAATACGTCGACGGACTACCTGTGTCGTAGCGAGTACGGCGGCAGGACTGCCCTTTCTGGCGCCTTCAGCTCAGCCATCAGCAATGCGGTATCTCGTGCTGGAAGCCGGACGGTGGGCGCGCGTGCCACCAAGCGAGTGGCCTCGGTAACCCAGTGCATGTCGCCGGTCAGTTGGTGCAGCCGGAGGAGGGCAAATCCGCGCCACAGCGGCCGGCTCGGGAGCCTCGCGGCGATTGCAAGCGCCGCGAATCGAGCATCGGCGAACACGTCATGCGCCAGCGCCCACAGCCACACGTCGCCGGCCTGCTTTTTGCTCAGTGTCTCCAGTCGCGCCGGAAGGTCGACCGGCGTGTCGATAGCGCCCGTCTTGGCCAGCGCCAACGCGGCATACGTCACCAACGAATCGGATTTGCTCGACAAAGATGCCCGCGTCAGCCGATCGAGGCGTTGACCAGCCCAGCTGGCAAGTCCTGCCGCCTCAGCGGTCCGGAGCGCGGCACCGTCGAGGACGCTTGCTGCCGCCACCAGGGCAGCCACTGCCTCCGGCCCATCCGGCAGCGGCTCGACAGCTGCCAGGAATGCCACGATGGCCTGGCCCTCCATCTGACTGTCAGATCGCGCCCGCGCCACGTGCGCGGCGACCGACTGTGCCCGCCAGCCCAAGCCAGCCCGACGGACGAGGATATCGGCCGCGGCCAGCAGCTCTGCATCCTCGAGCGCCAGGGCGGCGCGGACTGCGAACCACGCGTGGTCATGGACGAGCTCGGCCGAAGGAGCCACGCTCAGCACAGTCTCGACGGCGGCAGCGAAGGCACGCTCGGCCGCGTCCGGAAGGTGCCGCGCCATAGCGGGTGGCATGTCGGCCAATGCAAAAGCGTGCGCCAGGCCTGCAACATCGGGAAAGCGGTCATCAGCCTGCCTCGCCAGCGCACGGCCAAGTACCGCTTCGACGTCAGGCCAAGCTGCGACGCCGCGCGCGGCGAACGGCAACGGCGCCCGCTCGACGATCCGCCGCAGGAGCTCATCCTGAACACCGGGCGCCTCGATCGGGTGCAGTCCGGTCAGCAGTACATACGCCAGCACGGCGATTGCATACTGCTCCGATGCCGGAGTCGCCGCTGGCGGCAGGTGGCCGGCCAACACCGCGCTCGCCATGTGAGGATCGTGGAACTGCGGAATACCGGCGCGCGCTAGATCGACTGGCAACGCGGCTCTATCAATGAGCCGTGCATTGCCGAAATCGAGAATGATCACGCGGCCATCGTCCTGCACCAGGCAGTTGCCGGGGTGGATGTCACCGTGCAGCACACCCTTACGGTGGAGGCGGCCGTAGGCGTCCAGCATTCGGCCCACGAGGCCATGCAGCCGGCGGCGGTCGCCGGCCGCGCGCGCCTGCTGCGCGGCGATGCCGATCGACACCCCTGCACACCACTCCATGGCAATATAGGCCCGTCCACGCTCGGTTCCCTGGTCCTCCAAGCCCGGACTATCGACGCCCCCGAGGCGAGCCAGCATACGCGCTTCGTTGGCGAGCATCGCAACGACCGGCGCGCGATCGTCCCGCGTGATCTTCAGCGCCACGGACACACCGTCCGGTCCGCGTGCGCGATAGACTTCGGAGTCCTCGAGCGAGCGGACCAGCGCTTCGACCTCGAATCCTGCAAAGTCCTGCCCAGCACCGAGGCTGGGCACCGGCGCAGCGGCCTCAGGCGACTCGTGCGCAACAAGGATGCGCGCCTCGACCAGGGTTGCCAGGGCATCAAACGCCAGGTCGAGCATGGCCACAGGATCCTGATCGTGCGCGCGCGCAAAACGCAGGATTGCGTCGGTGAGTCGGCTTGGCGACCTGAACTCCCCGATCAGCTCGGCGAGTGGACCCGGTACTAGCCGCGTGGTCACGCGAAATCCGGGGCGGGTGATAACCGACTGGCCACCCGCCACTGGGCCGATCCTCGCGCGCAGCCGCGCCGAGAGCTCGGACACCGGTAACAACTTCGCATCGGGCGGCAACAGGAACATCGTCGTGGTGATGTCGGGGCGCGCCCCGGCCACGGCGGCTTCGGTGTGCGCGGCGGTCACTGCTGGTCCGTATGGCGGAAGGCGTCGGCGCCGGGCAGCCACCGGTCCGGATCGACGCCGGCGGTGCGCATGTCGGCCAGCGCCGCTTCCACCGGGTCCCCGCGGGGCGATGCGAGCGACGCCGTCAGACTGGTGGCTAACCGCTGTGTCACCCACGCTCGCCAGCTTGCCGCGGCGTTGCCCGCCGGCGGATCGGTGCCCCAGGACAGCAACCCATCGCTGCTGAGCTCGGCGGTGAACGGCACGCCCTGCGCCGGGTATCCCTCGAGCGCTCGGTTGAGCGCGCTGGCCACAGCTTCCATGTGCGCGGGATCCTCGAAGTACGCAACGATCTTGTCTGACCGCAGCAGCCCCTCAATGCCGCGTCCGACCTTGAACGACCGCACCTCGGATTGCACGAACGTGTCGGCAATACGCGGGAAGGCGTCTGCCAGCGCTTCGGGCCTCGGGCTCACGTACAGCTTGCAGGCCGCCGCGATTTGCACCACAGCGGGCGTGCGCGCGAAGGAATACCAACCTTGAAGGGAGCTCGCTACATAAGCGGTCTCGAGCAATCGCCGCACCCTACCGCCCACGGTCAGTCCAAGCACGCCCATCGGTTCATCATCCGGACCGAAGTCGCGCTCGACGGTCGGTCCGCGCGGCACGCTGCCGAAGCGGTAGAGCCAGTGTGCGACGACCGAGCGGTCCCCCTGCAGACCGCTAGCCGCCATCCGAATGGCGGCTAGCGACAGGTGTGCAATTCGCCCGCTCACGCGATGTCTAGAGCGCTAACGCGGCAAACTCTTTAGCGCACTCTCGAGCTGCGTGCGGACCGCTGCGACCTCTGCGCCGCGTGGCGCTTGCGCGGCGGAGGCTTTATCGACGAACGCGATCGTGTCCGCGAGCTGCTGCCTGAGCCGTGGCAGTTCAGTTACCCGGTGTACCGCATAGCCGATATGGACGACCGGTGTGAGCGTCGGCGGGATCGTCTCGTACGACGTGCCCCCACAGTTGGGATCGGGCATCCCGGCTGATCCGCCGCCCAGTGCGGCATAGGCCGCGCTGGCCACGACCGCGGCGCCAATCTCCTGAATCGCATTTCGCAGCACGGGACTTCCACCTGCGTCGCCGGCGACAAAGGCGCGCCCAACATCGTCGAACCGCTGCGCCTTGACCGCCTCGGCCACCGCCGCCCGAACCGTCTCGATCAGACCGAGGTTGGCGAGCACGCTGGCGATCGGCGAAATCGGTGATGGCGGGGTCTCGTCATCGGGCCCAGGCATATACGCGCCGCCGTGTGCGCCGCCGCCGATGCTGACGACCAGATCCTTGATGACGAAATCGTGCCGCGAAAACTTAGCGGGCGACGTGATTCGTACTGCGCCCTCGGCGAGCGCTTTCTCTACTGTCATTGCTTCCCCTCACTACATTGTGGGCATCGAACACTTAGAACGCGTCCTGATTCGCCAGGATCCCCCATCCGGCGCACCGCGGTACACGCTGCGAGCCGCGTCGACCTCCTTCCCCAAGAGGCTTTGGCCAGTGTACGCGGATACTGCGTTTTGTCAACACACCGCGGCATGCCCCAGCTCGTTTCGGGCATGCTACACTGGGCAGTGGTATGAGACATCGTCTCGCCACCATGGCGGCGGTGGGCGCATGAACGGCCTGCTCCAGGTCAGCGGTCCGAGCAAGATCGCCGGACCCACATGGAACCTGCTCGCCGATGTGAAGCAGGTGTTCCAGTATGAATTCATGCAGAACGCGTTTATCGCCGGCACGATTGTCGCGATCCTGGCCGGCGTGGTCGGCTATTTCGTCGTGTTGCGCCGGCTCGGATTCGCGTCTGAAGCGCTGTCACATGGCGGTTTTGCTGGCGCGACTGGCGCCGCCGTCATCGGCCAGGATGTGTTTCTGGGTCTGGTGGTCTTCACCAGCGTGTCGGGCGCGTTCATGGGCTGGCTGGGCGACCGCCTGCGCGGTCGGGACGTCGCGATCGGCGGCACACTCGCCTTTTCGCTCGCGCTGGGATTGCTGTTCCTGTCACTGTCGACACGGTTCAGCGGCCTGGCCGTGAATATTCTCTTCGGCAGCATCCTGTCGATTGCCGCGAGCGACGTTCGGTTTGTCGCCGCCTTTGCCGCGCTCGCGCTATTGCTGCTCGGAGTGATGTATCGACCGCTGTTGTTCGCCTCGGTCGACGCGGAAATCGCCGATGCCCGAGGCGTGCCCGTCCGCTGGCTGAGCGTTGGGTTCATGATCCTGTTGGCGATCACGGTCTCCGCGTCGGTCCAGGTGGTCGGCGTGCTGCTGATCTTCGCCCTGCTCATCCTGCCCGCCGCCGCTGCCCAACAGTTAACGGCGCAGCCAAGTCGCGCGATCTTGCTCGCGGTGGTGCTGGCAGTGGCGTACGTGTGGGCCGGCTTGCTGATCGGATTCTATCTGCCCTTTCCACCGAGCTTCTTCATCACCACGCTGGCGTTTCTAGCCTTCGTCGGCGTGCGCGTAACCCACCCACCACGCTGACCACCGCGACTTGAAACGCTACTTGGCGGCGGCGAGTGCGTCCTGGTACTCCCCTCGCGCTTTGTCACCCCCGTTGTTCCGCCAGTCCTTGAGCAGGCCATCGAGGTCGCTCAGCTGGCTACGGCCAATCACGATGTCGGCGATGCCGTCACTCATAGCCTGGTCGAGCGTCACCTTCTGCCCGGAGTACGTCGGCGAGAACAGGCCCAGCGTAGGGTCCGCGATGGCGACGTCCGCGAGTGCCTTCTCATCCATCTGAATGTCCGAGGCATAGTCTCGCGACCGGTAAGGCGAAAACAGCACCTGTGGGTTGTTGGTGATGTACTTCCACGTACTCACCACTTCATTTTTGCCCTTTTCGGTAAGCGCCGGAATGCCCTGCGCATCGCGGCTGTAGTGCGTGCCATCGACGCCATAGTTCAACAGCGCCCACTCCTGGCTGCCAAACGGCGAGGCGATGTAGTTCAGCACGCGCAGCAGCAGCTTGACCCGGTCGGCGGAGCCTTTTTTGATGAAGCTCATACCGAAGTTGCTCGGGCCGGTGTGGTAGATCGGCATCGCTTTGCCGTCGGCCGAAAACGGATGAATGACGCGCAGGCGCGCCGCTGCGTTCTCGACCGCCAGCAACGACCATTGGGCAATCAATGCGCCGAACGAATGCGACGCCACCACCGTCTGACCACCGCGCAGCGCCGTCGACAGCGTCGTCCCGTTCAGCGTTCGCGTATCGGGATGGTAGACACCAGTTGACCACAGGTCGCGTGCGAAGCCGACCGCCGCCTTGTACTCCTCGGTCTCGAAATCCTTGACCAGCTTGCCGTTCTTGTCGAGCGCCCAGTTGTTGGGGGCGCCGAAGATCATGAGCAGCGGCGCCTGGCTGCCCAGCCCAAACGCCGGCGGATTGGCGGCACCCAGTCCGAACCGGTTCTGCTGTGGTCTGGTGACCGAAACGAGGAACTTCTTGAAGTCATCAGCCGACTTCGGTAGCTCCAGCTGCGCTTGATCGACCAGGTCCTGGCGCACCAGGAAGGCATTCAGGAACGGCGCGCGCGGCACGGGGACACCGTAGATGGCGCCGTTGAACACCGTTTCGGCCCAGCATGGTGTCGGAATGTTGGCCAGGTTCGGATAATCCTTGACCGCGTCGCCGCCGATGTACGACGTCAGGTCGGCGCATTGCGACTGCAAGAACGACGGCAGACTGGGAATGTAGTTTGTCGGATTGTTGTAGAGCGTGTCCGGTAAGTCGCCACCGGCAATCGTGGTGTTGAGTCCAGTCCGGTAGTCGCCCGATCCGTACAAACGCTGGCGTACCGTGAGTCCCATGTCCTTGTTGACCGCTTGCCATGCGGCGTTCTGCTCGAGTGGCACGACGGAGCCCTGAATGAGGTTGGTCATCAAAGTGACGTCCTCGCCTTTTCCGGGTGCCTCCTTCACGGACTTGAACAGCGTCTGTGGAAAACTGAAATAGCCGGCATCGACGCCGTCGGCTCGCGCGGCGAGGTCTGGCTTGGGTCCGTCCTGGATCGGCACATAGGACGGAGTCTTGATCTTTCCCGTGTTTGCGCTGCCGCCGCCCGCGGCTGGCCCAGCATTCGGCCTGGGCAGCAGGCCGCACGCCGCGAGGAGCGGGACCGCGATCCCTGCGACCGCGATCTCGACGGTTTTGACTAACAACCCGCGCCTGGTCAACGCAGCCATGCCGCACCCCTCCCCGCTATTTTCGCTACTGGACAGTCAGGTTATTCAACCCAGCGAGCAGCGTGTCGACCACCGACCCGGCGTCGAATGTCCGCTCATCACCGGCAACATACGCAGCGTACAACGCGCCGACGAGCATATCGACGGCAGCGGAAACGTCTGCGTCAGCACGAATGGCGCCCTGGCGTATGCCTGCCTGCAAAATGCGTCGGGCGCGTTGACGGCTGGGCCGCACGGCGCGTTCGCGGAACGCCGCGATGAGGCCCGGGTTGTTGTGTTGCTCGGCCAGCATGGTCCCGGTCAGGCCGATGCCCACGGTCTCGATCACCCGCTGTACGCGCTTCACGTGCGCGATGAGGTCCGCCCGCACGTCCTCCGTCGGTGCCTCGGCCTGGTCGACGTGCAGGGATGTCACAGCAGCCAGAGCCAGGTCGACCTTGGACGGCCAGCGCAGATAGATCGTCGGCTTGCTGACGCCCAGCTCGGCCGCGATAGCGTTGATCGACATGCCTGCGTAGCCGCGTTCCGCGAGGTGCCGCAGTGTCGCGCGCAGCACCGCGTCGTCGATGTGCACCGACCGCGGCCGACCACTCGTGCGCGCGCTCACCACACGACAATTCTATACCATGTGGTATCGTTCGGAGCCAGCATGATGGATAGCTACGACGTTGCGATCGTGGGCGGCGGACCCGTCGGCGTGGCGCTCGCGGTCGAATTGGGCCAGCGCGGCATCTCGTGCGTCCTCGTCGAACGCCACCTCGAGCCACAGCCGATCCCCAAGGGCCAGAACCTGACCAACCGCACGCTCGAGCACTTCTACTTCTGGCGCTGCGTGGACGAGCTGCGCGCCGCGCGCGTTATGCCGCCGGACTATCCGATCGGAAACGTGACCGCCTACGACAATCTGATGAGTCCGTACTTCCATGCCACGAGCGGCGCGACGAGCGCGTCGGTCGGGCGTGGCGCCGCGGTGCGCGATTACTACTTCCAGCGCAATGAACGCCTGCCGCAGTACTGCACCGAGGCCGTGCTGCGCAGTCGCCTCACACAGCTGCCGTCAGTCACTACCCTATTTGGTTGGACCGCGGAGCAAGTCGAACAGGACGATGCCGGCGCCAGCGTTACCATCGTGCCATCGAGCGAAAGCGGCGGACCGTTTTACAGCTGGTCCGCCGACACCGAGCAGCAGCGCAGCCGGGACGTCTCCGGAGACGCGCGCCGCCGCGTCCTAAGGAGTTCGTACGTGGTTGGCTGTGATGGTGGTAAATCGCTGGTGCGCGAGAGTATGGGCATCGATCGAGGCGGGCGCGACTTCGACCAGCGCATGGTGCTCGCCGTCTTCCGCTCGAGTGAGCTCCACGAGTTCCTGAACCGCTTTCCGCCGGCCACGACGTATCGGGTCATGAAGCCGGAGCTGCATGGCTACTGGCAATTCTTTGGCCGCATCGACGTTGGCGAAGGCTTTTTCTTTCACGCTCCGGTGCCCAACGACGCCACACCGGATACCTTCGACTTCCTGGGCCTGCTGCATGACGCGGCCGGCTTTCAATTCCATGCCGAATTCGACCATCTTGGCTTCTGGGACCTGCGCATCATGGTCGCCAGCCAGTACCGCCAGGGGCGCATGTTCATCGCCGGCGATGCGTGCCATCAGCACCCGCCCTACGGTGGCTTCGGCCTGAACACCGGCCTGGAGGACGCCGCCAACCTCGGCTGGAAGCTGGCCGCCACGCTGCAGCGTTGGGGCGGCCCGAGCCTGTTGGAGTCGTACGACGCGGAGCGGCGGCCGATCTTCGTGGAGACCGGCGAAGCGATGATCGCCGGTGGCATCGAGCGCGACCGGGCCTGGCTCGACCAGTACAACCCTGCCCTCGGTAGAGCCGAGTTCGAACGGGCTTGGGCGCAGTACGGCGGGTCGTGGGGGATGCGACCGCAAGCGTATGAGCCGCACTATGAGGGGTCATCGGTGGTCATTGGCCCCGCTGGTGGGCGGTGCAGCATTCACGGGCGCCTGTCGTTCAAAGCCGAGGCAGGCCACCACCTGGCGCCCAAGGAGCTCAGTAGCGGTCGCAACGTGTTTGAGGAATTGAGCGACGGCTTCACCCTGCTCGCCTTCGACGCCGCCGACGTCCACGTGCGCGCTCTCCAGGCCGCAGCCCGAGGCAGGCACGTTCCCCTCACAGTTATCCGCGACAGCTACGCCGATGGCCGCGAGCAGTACGCATCGCACCTGGTCCTGGTGCGCCCCGACCAGTACGTCGTCTGGGCCGCCGATGCCGCGCCCGCCGACCCATACGCACTCATCGCCCGCATATCCGGCCAGTAATACGTCACTCGACCAAAAGACACTACATAAGCGTGGAGCCAAAGAGCTCGAAAGCGCGACGAACAGCAGCCCGCCGCGTATTAACCCCAAGCTTGGCGTAAATATTCTTGGTATGCGTGCGCACAGTGTTCAAAGAGACCATCAACTGGCGGGCAATTTCTGGCCCATTGAGCTCCGTTTCGAGCAGCCGAAGCACCTCTAGCTCGCGCTCGCTCAGCGGCTCCGCCAAGCTCTGTCGGCGCGTGGTCGTGGGCTGCCCGGCGGCCGCCAGGAGCTGACGCACATACGCGGAGCCAGAGTCGCCCGATTGCAAGAGCGCGACCATAGCCGGACCTTCGTCAACAAAGATGCGCACGTAGCCCTCCGGCTCCGCCAGCGCCAGCGCGCGCTCCAGCCGCACACGCGCGGCAGCAACATCACGTTGTACCTGGAATGCAAGCGCCAACAGCACCAGGATCTCGATCGCGCTGCCCACGCGGCCGCCAGCTTCGGCTGCGTCAAGAAGCCGCAAAAGGAGGCCGACTGCCTCACGATCCGAGCGATTGGCCACCAGTATCCGGGCCAGGGTGATGTGCTCGAACTCGCGCAGGTAGCTCAGATCGTCGGCAGCCGATAAGCCCTGCTCGCGCGCCCAGCCGAGCGCCTCACCAAGCTTTCCCTGCAAGACCCACAGGCGCGCTTTCCACGCGGCGACCGGCCGAACTTTGGGGAAGAAGTCCGGTATGTAGACGCGCTCGGCCTCCTCGAGCCGTGCGAGCGCGGCATCCAGGTCTCCTCTGGCCGCGTGTATGCGAGCCATGGCGACGCACCAGCGATAGCGGTTCTGGGGCAACCCCATGCGCTCACTCGGCTCCTGGCTGCGCAGCAGGTGCTGCGTGGCGCCCTCGAGATCGTCAGCCTCACGCTGGACTTCGCTCATCCCAACGTACATATCTGACACGCCGCGCAGCAGCGGCCCGCCTTGCGCCGACGCCAGCTCCAGTGCCTGCTCATACGTGCGCAGTGCGTCGCGCAGACGACCTTGCGTCATCCGGATGTCGGCCAGAGCGAGTGCGCTCCCGAGCACATCTGAGATGTGTCCCGCCTGCTGCAGACGAGCCATGGCTTCGGCGTACGTGCAGTGTGCGGTCTCGAGGTCGCCGCTCGCCCAGGATGCAAGCCCCAGCAGCGCCGCCGCGGCCCCGCGCCCAAGATGTTCGTCCTCAGGCAGCAGCTCGAGCGCCCGCCGCCCGTAGTGGACGGTGTCGGCCACCTTCCCCAGTGCCAGGGCGTATGCGGCACGGTAGATCGCAATCGTGCCCGGCAGCCGGCGGATTTCCGCGCCGTCGATGAACACCAGCTCAGCCGATGGACGGTCTAGCCCGCGTTCGGCGTCCTGGAGTCGGGCCTCAACACCCTCGAGCCGGCCGGTGGCGAGTAACGCCCAGGCGTACGCTGCACTGAGTACGGGCCTGGTGGCGACAACCTCATCCGGAAGCGCCGCAAGCCAGGCCAGGAAGGTGACTTCGAAGCGGTCCCTCCGGGCGTCGGGCACGGCTAACTCGATGAGGTCGGCCGCGCTCGAGAAATCCCCGCCCCCCAGGCCATGGCGGATCGCCTCGGCCCGCTCGCCATGCTGGGCATACCAGGTGCTCGCGCGGCGGTGGAGTTCCGGAACTCGCTCGGGCTCCTCGTCGAGCAGGTGTGCGCGAACAACATCGGCGAACAGATGGTGATAGCGATACCAGCGGCGGCGATCGTCCAGCGGGACTACGAACAGGTTGGCTCGATCCAATGCTTCCAGCATGGCCTTGCCGCCCTCGTGGCCCGTGACGGCGTCACACACTGGGCCGCTCAGCCGGTCCAGGATGGAGGTCCGCAGCAGGAAGCTCCGGACATGTTCCGGCTGCGTGTGTAAGACCTCCTCGACGAGGTAATCCACGATGTAGCGATCGTCACCGCTGAAGCCAGCGATGAACCCACCAACGTCCGCCCGCCCGTGCATGGACAGGGCCGCCAACTGGAGGGCCGCGATCCAGCCTTCCGTGCGGCGCTCGAGCGCTCCAACAGCTTCGACGGTCAGCTGCAGGCCCCTGATCTCGTTGAGGTAGGCGGCGGCCTCGTCGGGCGTGAATCTCAGATCCGCGGCTCGGATTTCGACCAGTTCGCCACGCGCGCGCAGCCGAGCCAGCGGCAGCGCCGGATCGGCGCGGCTGGCGATCACCAGGTGCAGCCGCGGCGGGAGATGGTCGAGTAGGAAGACCATGCCTGCCTGAATGTCGCGCGCGTCGATGACGTGGTAGTCGTCCAGGACCATCAGGACGTCGGTTGACAGGGCACTGAGCTCGTTCAACAGCAGTGTGAGCACCGCTTCGATCGGCGGAGGCTGAGGCGACTGCAGCAGCGCGCTCGCGTTCGCGCCGACTCCGGGCACCGCTGTCTGCAACGCCGCGACGAGGTAGCTCCAGAAGGACGCGGCGTGGTTGTCGTTCGGGTCGAGCGAGAGCCATCCCGTGGATCGTTTATGCGCCGCATCGGCGGCTAGCCACTCGGCCAGCAGCGTCGTCTTGCCGAAGCCGGCTGGCCCCGAGATGAGTGTCAACCTCGATTCGGCTGCTCCGTCCAGCCGCTCGACGAGTCTCGGACGCGCGACCATACCGTGTCGCCACCTGGGCGCGTACAGCTTGGTCTCGAGCAGCGGGCTCGTCACCGCCGGATTCTAGTGGCGCCTGCTAGCCTCGGCAGCTGTCAGGAACATTCACTCCGGCCTCGCCGTCGAGTGACTGGGTTTACCATGGCTGCACACGAGCAGCTACTGTGACCAAGGGGAATCAATGACCACACTCGAGAACAGGCCGAACACCGCACTCCTGGTCGTCGACGTGCAGCAGGGCGTCGTCGAGGGGGCTCATGGACGCGACGCGGTCGTCGCGAACGTCGGGAGTCTTGTCGACAAGGCGCGGCGCGAACGGGTGCCCGTTGTCTGGGTCCAGCATTCCAGCGAGGAGCTTGCGCGGGGAAGCGATAAGTGGCGGATCGTCGCCGAGCTGGCTCCGGGCGACGCCGAGCCGCTCGTCGAGAAGAGCTACGGCGACTCTTTCGAGGAGACCAGTCTGGAGAGCGTGCTGTCGGGGCTCGGAGTCGGGCGACTCGTCGTCGTCGGCGCGCAGACCGACGCATGCATCCGCTCGACGCTCCACGGCGCAGTCGTGCGCGGGTACGACGCGATCCTCGTTCGCGACGCCCACACGACGGAGGACCAGACGGCCTGGGGCGCGCCGCCGCCGGCCCAGGTCATCGCGCACACGAACCTGTACTGGACCTACCACACCGCGCCGGGCCGCACCGCCGGGACGGTCGAAACCAGGGACGTCGACTTCGGCCCCGCGGGGCGAATCAAGGGAGGGTCATGAGCAAGGTCGTAATCGACATGACCATGTCGCTCGATGGGTTCGTTGCCGGGCCCGGAGACGGCAAGGAGTATCCACTCGGTAAAAACGACGGCATGCGCATCTTCGACTGGTATTTTTCGGGTACACAGGAGTACCGCGGCCCGTTATTCCGGCCCGAGCCGGGGCCGAACCTCGAGCAGGTCGAGCGCATGTTTGCCGAATCCGGCGCCTTCGTCTTTGGGCGGCGGACTTATGACATCACCGATGGGTGGGGCGGTGCCCACCCGGTGAACGGGGCACCCGTGTTCGTGCTGACGCACACTCCGCCGCCGGCCGAGACCGTGCCCAAGGGACCGTCGAAGCTCACCTTCGTCACCGACGGTATTGCCAGCGCCATCAGCCAGGCGCGTGCAGTCGCTGGTGGTAAGGACATCAAGCTCGGAGGGGCCTCGCCAGGACAGCAGGCACTCGAGGCCGGGCTATGTGATGAGATCCTGGTCCATATCGCCGCCTACATGCTCGGCGACGGTGTACGGCTCTTCGATCATCTCGGAGGCCCGCGGCGCCTCGAGAAGATCTCCGTCGCGGATGGTCCACTCGCCACCCACATCAGGTACCGCGTGCTCAAGTAATCGTCATCCAGTGAAGTATGTGCACACTAG
>DASXRR010000075.1:0-13559 GCA_036506475.1 Chloroflexota bacterium | reverse complement strand
CCCCACGTCTCGGGATGAGGCAAAAGGACGCGGCGGTGGATCGCGTCTGCCAGCAGTTGTTTGGTTGGGGCTATGGCCAGAGCATCGGCCGACCTGAAATCTCTAATGTGCTTTGTGCCGCGCTGCTGCGCAATCGCAGTCCGCTGCTTGATGACTTATCGACAGCTGTAGTCGCTGCGGTGCGCACACAATATGCGCACGATCTGAAGCTCATCGCGGTGCACATCTCGCGTGCGCTCACGAGTCGTGGTTGCATTGAGGCACCGCTTGCGCTAGAGCGGAGGCCACGACCGGACCTGGAGTACGCGACTCGGGCGCGTGGTGTGCCGGACGAGTGGCTACGGTGGTGGGTGGCTACGGTCGACCAGATGAATGTTGGTGCTTGGACGGCTACGTATGCTCAACGGCGGGGACGACGCTCGAATCTGCCATTGCCGCCGAGAACCAAGGCGAGCCATCTCACGGTGGCGCGCCGGCATGGTTGTCGGCGCAGTGGGTGAGCGATGGTGGGCCGGGTCGCAAGTGTGCGTTCGGCGCGGCCCGCTATCTGGCTGTACTCGCCCAGGAGCGTACCCAGGCAGGTGGACTGGCCCACCAGACCGCGATTGCGGCGAACTGGCAGGCCCAGGCTAGGTCGGCCCGCGAGCCACACTCGACGCCATTTCGGATGTTGACGTGGCCGATGAGCCACGCCAGCGGGCGCCGTGCTTCCCCGCCGGGTGGGCATGTCGGCCAGCCGCTCGAGTAGGCGGTCGACGGCAGCCGTACCGTCTTCGACCGCCGCACGCTCAGTGCCGGACTGTGTGTAGCAGTTTTGATCTCGAACGTGGGCACGCTTGCGACACCTGGGTCCGACCACTTGCCTGTAGACCACTCAAGCAGTTCAGGACTGCCCGCAATTCCCGAACCCGCGACGCTGTTTCGGCCTGCTATGCGCTCAGCCTGCGATGCTGCGCCTCGACGACCGCTTGTGTTCGGGTCCGCGCACCGGGTTGAGCTGACACACCGGGCTCTCGCAATCGCCTCGGACATGCAGAGGCGCTCAGCGGCGTTGGTGGTGCGTGCTGAGCGACGACGGCCCCGTTGGTCCGCTGGCGCGCCTCGCATGGAGGAAGCGATGCCTTGGAGCGTTCTGCGCATCCGCGGGGGTGTGAGATCACACGGCGAGGAATTGCCATTACGTAAGGGTTTGGCGCATTCGCTTCTGTCTGTTTCCGCGTGGCGCCTCAACTATGGGCGAGCTATGGGTCGGCCGCTACGTTGCGGTTCATTCCGTGTCGTCGTGAGGGGAACTTCTCATGAACCGTGGCGTCAATCACACGCAAAGTGCACTGCAATCTTCGACCGTTGCAGCGTCGCCTTCCGCTCGCCTATCGCGAGCTCGAACCGGGGTGTCGACTCAACAGGCCGTTTACTGGAGCTTGCGCGTTGCAGTTGCGGCTTGTTTTATCGGACATGGCGCGTTCGGGATCATCACCAAAGCCGACTGGGTCCCGTTCTTTGCATTCATGGGCATCCCCGAGTGGCTGGCGTGGATGATGATGCCGCTCGTCGGCACGATGGACATCACGATGGGGGTGCTCACTCTCATATTTCCGATCCGCGCCATCCTGCTATGGGCTGTCGTGTGGGGCACCTGGACGGCGCTCCTCCGGCCACTCACTGGGTTAGGTGTGTGGGAATTCTTCGAGCGCGCCGGGAACTTCGGTGTCCCGCTGGCACTGCTGTACCTGTGTGGCGTCGCCTGGGGTCCATCGTGGCGTTACAGGCTTTCGTTCTGGGCATTTGTCAAGGCGCAGCCGCGCCGCCTCGAAGATCTCAGCACCGAGCGGCTTTCGTGGATCCTGCGACTGACGACGTCGTTGTTGCTGCTTGGACACGGTGGCTTCGGCCTGGTCATGCACAAGCAGGCATGGGTGAACTACTTCGGAGCTTTGGGAATCGGCGCTGACGCCGTGCAGTCTGCGTCGCTGGTTCCCTTCGTCGGTGGGTTCGAAGTTGTCTTGGCGGCCGCCGTGCTCGCGAAACCTGTCCCCGGGCTGCTGCTAGCCGTGCTCGCTTGGAAGCTTGGGACGGAGTTCTTACGCCCGCTCAGCGGAGAGCCGTTCTGGGAATTCGTCGAGCGGGGTGGCAGCTATGGTGCGCCAATGGCGCTGCTTCTTCTTCGCCGGTCATCCGCGGTCGCCTCGCCGGACTCTGTGGCTGGTTTCGCCGGGCTGCGCCGGCGCTCCGCCAAACACGCGGTCTCCGCTACCGTTGCGGCCTACACAAAGTAGACAGGCGCAAGGACTATGCTCTTTCTGCCGAAGTCCAAACTGAGCAAAGCCGACCTGAGCAGCACTAACTGCACCCCCCTGCAGTGCCGGAGTCGTACACTGGTGCCGACAGCGAGACCCCGCTATCACCGACAGGGACAGTTCCGAATTCGGTGCTCAGCTCCGGCGCATGCGAGAGGTAGCGGGACTATCACAAGAGGAGCTCGCGCACTGAGCTGGCCCATAGTTGGCCTGTAATTACTCGCACACACCGCCATGACACGGAACCCTTGGCGTTCGCCGCATGGCGGGTCAGCCTGCGCATCCAACTGTCGCAGCAACTGTCGCAGTGGTGTCGCTGTTCCGCAGCCGCGCGGCGTATGAGACTGGGACCCGTGAAGCGATCGAACTCGGAGGCAGCGCGGGCTGCGTGCGTTAAGGTGTCGATCCGGCTTTTGGGCGGGTTCGGCGTCCAGCTCGGCGCTCGGAGAGTCGCGGACAGCGACTGGCGCCTGCAGAAGGCGCGGGCGCTGGTCAAGCTGCTAGCGCTGGCGCCGCGGCATCGGCTTGCCCGCGAGGAAGTGACGGAGCGTCTCTGGCCCGACGTTGATCCGCAAGCGGCCCTGAACAGTCTCTACTACGCGCTGCATGTTGCCCGCCAGGCGCTCGACGGCAGTCTGTGCGACACGCAGGGTCAATCAAGCCTGCTGCAGCTCGTCGACGGGGTCCTCGCGTTCGCCCCGAGCACGTCAATCTCAGTCGACGTTGAGACCTTTCAAATGGCCGCCTCGGCGGCTCGCCATTCGAACGACTCATTCGCCTGCGCCGCGGCACTCGACCTGTACGCAGGCGAGCTGCTGCCAGAAGACCGGTACCAGGATTGGGCGGCTCGGCCACGCGAGAAGCTGCGCGCCATGCAGTTGCAATTGCTCGAGGAGCTGGCGCACATCCACCAGACGCGCGGAGAGTATGTCGCGGCGGTAGGCGCGCTCAGCAGGCTGGTAGCGGAGGAGCCGGCACATGAGGAAGCGCGCGTCAGCTTGATGCGTCTGCATGTCGCCGCCGGGCAGCGGCAACAAGCGTTACGCGAATACGCGCAGTTGCGGACTGCGCTACATGAGGAGCTCGACGTGGAGCCTGAGGCGACCACGCAGCAACTCTATGCAGGGATCCTCGCTGGCAGAGGAACGGCTGAGGTAAAAGACGCGCGGCTCGCCACGAAGATTGCGTCAGCTCCCACGAGGGCCCTGGTCGGTTCACACGAGATCGCGAACATCCGGCGCACTGCGCCCCGCATCGCCTGGTCGCGCTGACGATGGCGTTTGCGACTCCGCAGTGCATTTGCGCCACTTCGCAGCAGTGCGGCGTGGCCTGATTGGCCAATTGCCTGTTTGTCCCGACTCAGCTCGACTATGGGCTAGCTATGGCGGCACGCGTTACGGTGCAGCAAAGAGCGCTGGTGGCGTCGATCTGGAGGCGCTCATTTGACGGGAGGGAAAGTATGGGGTCTGGAGCGTTCCTGCTTCGCTGGTGGCACAGAGATAGCGGCGTCCAGCGGATCGAGATCGAACACATCCAGTCGGACGCCAGGGCCGTTGTGGCGTCCGCCCCGGCCGCCGTCGAATGGGCTGGCGCCCTGGTCGAAAACGCGGCACACGGACAGATGCTGGCTCCCGTCGACGAGGATCGACCGTGAGACTGACAGTTGGCCAGCAGCAGAAAGGAATCGAGACGAAACCATGACGCGGGCCGCCCATGCTGACAGCAGCTTCCGCTGTCATGGCTCCGAATTGGTTCGGAAATCGCAGTCTGCTCCGCAGAGCGCACCAGTGACCTATGTTGCCGGTCGCGACTTCGTTGTAGTCTCGCAGGAGCACGCCGACAAACTTATCGCATGGCACTTGCGCCTCACTGGGCCAGAGCCTCCGTGCGGTGCAAGTCCACCGCCGGCCTGACACTCCACCGTTGATGCGATCCGACGCAGCCTGAGATAGCTCCCTCGCTTGTCGAGCGCGACGGACCACAGGTGGACCTGGCAATGGCATCCGTTCGGGTTTGACAGGTGGCGGCGCCACGTCGAGCTCAACAGCTTAGTCGGCGCAAGCGGTAATTGAACGACCTGACACAAATCATCCGTACACGTCGCTGGTCACGCTGACGGGCGCCGGCGGCGGGGGCGAGACGCGATTGGCTCGGGGTCTCATCGGAGCCATGTGCCACCGCCAAGGCACTGTTGCACGGCTCGTCCCCGGTGTTCACTCGTCGCTCATGGTCGCCAGCCAGCACGGCTGAACGACCCTGCTTACTTGGAACCCTTCGGCGATGCATCGAGCGCGCTTCGACTGCGCCTCGCGTTGCTATCCGATGAATGTAATCCGTCGGATGTGCTGAGGCTAGCGCGCGGAGCGCCATGACTCGCTGAGTGCATACGTGATGGCCTGATCCCGCGTCAGGCCGCGGCCACTTTCGAACGCCGCCTGCGCTTCATCTGGCGAAAGCATCGCCCGGGCACGCTCCTGCCAGACGTCAAGGGCGTCACGTGGGACGTGGTACCAGGTGTGGGTTGTCTCCCACGCGCAACTAGCAGCGCCAAACAGACGAAGGGCCCGGTCGCTACGCCCACACTCAGCTGCGCTCGCGGCAAGAAGCTGCAGCGCGGTGGCCAAGCGGTGCGCGTCGTTGATGGTCTGTTCGCTCGAGCTGAGACGTTCACGGCACAACCGCTCGACTTCACGAAAGTCCCCGCGTAAGAGGCGAACGAAGGCAACATCAAGGTCACTCCACGCAATCAGGCCGGGGTTAAGTGACTCACGCGCCAGCCCGAGCGCGGTGTTCGACAACTCCTCAGCGGCGTCGAGGTCGCCGCTAATGGCCGCCAGCACGCTGAGCTGGCCGTACACGCCAGAGCGACCCGAGATGTCACCAATGGCAGACGATGCAGCAAGGCTCTCCGCGAGCCACTCGCGCGTCTCCGTGAAGTTGTGCTGTTCGGCGAAGATGTTCGCCAGAAAGTTGCAAGTCAACGCTCGGCCCCCGAAGTCCCCAGTTTCGTGCCGGAGGCGCGCAGACACCAGCAGCACGTCCCGCGCGCGTTCGAGATCGCCTTCGAAGGCGGCCAACGCGCCAAGATTGTGCAGGACCGCCCCTTCTGCGCGGCGGTCACCATCGCCGCGGGCAATCACCAGGCTCTCACCAAGCAAGCTCTGCGCTGCTTTGAAGTCCTGCTGGGTGATTGCCAATACTGCTGCGCCGTTCAATGCCCGGGCACGTGAGGCTTGTTCACTGCCGCTGCCCAACAGTTGCAGAATTGCACGCAACCAATCGGAGCCCTCGCTGGGCGCGCCTCGGAGGTACCAGTAGCGCCACACGGCACCTGCCAGCTGCACACCCAGATCGCTTTCGGCATGTTCAACGCACCACCGCAAGGCGGCGCGCAGGTTGTCCTGCTCGAGGCGCAGGCGGCTCAACCATGAGACATGTTCGGGTCCCCCGGTCAGGGGTGTGGCGGCTTGCTCGCCCAGGCGTACGAAATACTCAACATGTCGCCGCTGTGCTGATTCAAGATCACCACACGCGCGCGCCTGTTCGAGAGCATAGTCGCGCACCACTTCGAGCATGTTGAAGCGCGGCTCGCCATCAACGGCAGTTTGCTGGATCAGGCTGGCGTCCAGAAGACCCGCTAGACAGTCGAGGGTGTCCGCCTCAGCTGCCGCGTATATCGCCGTCGCGCCGTCCAGGGTCCAGCCACCCACAAACGCGCCTGCTGCGCGAAAGAGAGCCTGCTGTGCGGGGGGAAGAAGGCGGTAGCTCCACTCAATCGCGCCCCGCAGCGTCTGCTGCCGCGGAGAGCGATCGCTGGGCCCAGCGATCAGCATGTCCAGTGGTCGGTCGAGCCGAGCTTGCAGTGCCAATGGAGGCAGGAGTTTGACGCGCGCCGCGGCCAGTTCGATTGCGAGAGGTAGACCATCCAGCCGCGCGCAGATGCTGCGTACGGCGGCCGCCGTTTCCGTCGTCACATCGAACGCGGGCAGGACAGCGCGCGCGCGTTCGATGAACAAGCGCGTGGCTTCGTGGCGGTACAGTCCTTCGAGGTCGTAACAGGGTTCGCTCGGGACGCGCAGCGGCGGTAGCGTGATGTCGCGTTCGCCGTAGATTCGCAGCGGTGCTCGACTCGTGACGAGCACCCTGAGCTCCGGGCAAGCGGCGATGAGCTCGGCAATTGCCGGGGCAGCGGGCAAGAGGTGCTCGAAATTGTCCAGCACGAGGAGCGCTCGCTTACGATCGAGTGACCGAGCCACACTCGTGAGCAGGACGCGCGAGCCGTCGTCGCGTACGCCGGCGACTTCCGCAATTGTGGTCAGGACTAGCTTCGGTTCGGCGAGGCCAGCCAGCGAGACGAAGAAGACTCCTCCGGTGAAGCTCGGCGCCAGCCGCGCCGCGAGCTCCAGCGCCAACCGCGTCTTGCCCACGCCGCCGACGCCGGTGAGCGTAAGTAGCCGATACGTGCTCAGGTCCTGAGTCAGATCGGCGAGTTGCTGCTCACGGCCAACGAAGCTGGTGAGCTCGGCTTGCACACGATTCATGGTGAAGTGGGAGGCAAGCTCCAAGCTCGCCGCTGTCACCGAGCTCTCTTGAGGCGGCACATGTGTAGTCAGCGCGGGTCGTACGCCGCGTGCCGCGGCGAGCAAAGCCTGCGTCTGCGCATCGGAGAGTCCGAGTGCGGCTGCCAGCCCGAGGACTGTATGCGAGTACGGCCGGCGGCGGTGGCCGCGTTCGAGCGCGCTCAGTCCTGCCGCAGTCAAACTGGCCCGCTCCGCAAGGTCCGCTTGCGTGAGCCCAGCGGCAGTCCGCAGCGCGCGGAGCTGATCCCCGAATTGTGTCGTTGGGCCAGTATACGGACCGATAGCTGCCTCTGCTCAGCGCTGCTATGTCAAGTTCGGCTACTACCGTAACCGAAGGGCGATCGACCGTCGCCAGTGATAAGCCAGCTCTGTGACGCGCCCAGTCGAAGCGATAGATGATGGGAAAGCCAGACGCTGTGTAGGCGCATCGACGACTGGCCGTTGCGGATGGTTGCCCCTGAGCCAGTGTGGACGCTCGCTATAGCTGGACCCTCTGTACTGACCTCAAACGCACTGTCTCCGAGCTGGGAGCGCCCTGTACCCTGCCCATGGGACGCCCTACTGACTCTGTCGCCGGAGTGCAGGTTCATTGCGAGTTGTCCGCGGTAGGGTGACAATCCCCGCGGGTCCCGGGTTCATGGCGCACGTGCTCTGGCAATCGACCAGGATGCGTGTGCACGTCGATCACGTCAAACGAAAACTGGACTCGTTGTCCATCAGGCGGCCGAGCGATTGCGTCGCCAAGCGTAGTGCCGCGTACGGGTTGTATGTGGGCCGACGCATCACGTGCACGCTCATCTCGGGCACCACATAACCTCGGTAACCCAGCTTTGACATTGCTTTGAATTGGCCGACAAAGTCGGATTGGGTGCCCGACTCGCCCGGAATCATGTACTCCTGATTCGGCGCCTGGCCGATCGATGCTTTGACTTCGACGTGCGCCGAGAGCGCCAGCAGCGGATACATCGCCTGTTCGATGCTCAGGCCCTGAACCTCGTAATGGCTCATGTCGAAGCAGAAGCGAAATGCACGTGAGCCGACATGCTCGAACAATTCGACGAGCTGATGAGGGCGGCTCACACACCCGTTCGCGTGCGCTTTCATCGCCAGCACCACGCCGTGCGTGCTGGCGAATTCGGCCAGCTCTCCGACGCGGTTGACCAACCGCTCGCGCGCTTCGGGCCACTCGTTCACTCCACCCCCGGACATGAACACGACCAGCGGCTGCTGTCCAGCTTGGGCCAGCTCAACCGCAAGCTCAATCGCGCCTCGATGCCGTGCCATGACCGTCGACGTCGGCTCGGAATCCGGATCGGTGAGCGTCTGAAAGTTGGCCACGCCGCTGCACGCGATGCCCCGCTGCTTGAACTGGGCGCGCGCCGCGGAACGATCCGCACTGGACAGGTTTTCGAGCGCGGTGACGTAGCCCGGCAGGACCGTCAGCTCCATGGCGCGCAGGCCCAGCTCGGCGTGGAAGGCCAGCGCCGCGTCGAGGCTCAGGTTCGGCATGCCGTAGTTGCTGCCCGACAGCTGCATCTGGTGAGCGCTCCGTCTAACCAGGCGCGACGCGCGTGGCCGATTTCAGGGTCCAGGTTTGAAGCTGTGCGTGCAATGCCGTGGCATCCGTCGAGAGCCCCGGCCGAACGAGAGGATCCTCAGTGCAGAGGCGATGGCAGTTGCCCAGCGCAGTACCCATCTCGGGATAGCGCGGCCACGCTTCCAGCGCAATATGCGCAGCGGCCACCTGGTCCGTGTGGTACGCGGCGGCCAGGGCACCATACAGCGAGCCCAGCCCGACCCGTCGACCAGCTACATCGAGCGACGCCGGTAAGTGGCCGGTGGCGCGCGCCTGGCTGACCAGCGATTGCGCCAGCACCACCAGGTCCGAATTGCTCAGCGCGGGGAGCTCAGGCGCTAGCGGCGGCGGCTCGATCGGCCCGAGTGCATCGACGCGCGCCACGCGCTCGGGCAGGCTGCCAGTCTCAGAGCGCTGCGCGATCGCCTGGGCAAAGCCAAGCACGGTGTCGGCGGCGCTCAGCGTGCCGCCGACCGGGATGCGCCGCGTCTCCAGCGCCTCGCGTGCGACCGACGCCAGGTCCCGGCGCGATAGGTGGCTCGCCTGCTGGCCGTAGCGCTTTGTCATCTGGCGCGTCGTGATCGGCTCGAGTCCAGGTGTGTCGCGCAAATAGCGAATGACGGTGCGGAAGTTGTGCAACGCGCGGTCGATCTGTTGGCGCGAGCGGCGCTTCTCGACACCGCGCGGCACGCCCGCGGTGCCGTGATTGGCGCCATTGCCGTACTGCCATTGTTCGAGCGGCCCGCTGTAGCACAGGCGCTCGGGATGGCACACGAACACCACCAGGAGCGGCAGCTGCACTTCGAGGCAGCGGGCGACGTGCGCCTGCAGCCGTCCGAAGAGCTCGGCAAACAGGATGTCGTCCGGCAGCGCATCGTCGAACACGGCCGGAAAGAAGCACAGGGACTCGGGTGTTGGGGTATTGAGCGGTACGCTCAAGGCGCCGGCGTACCAGCTCACCGAGTACGACGGCGGCGCGCCGGGGTAGCCGAACAGGTATGGCACGCCGAGCTCGGCTGCCAGGCCGAACGCTTGCGGCGCTGCCTGATGGCGATGCTGGCTCGAACAGGTCGGGGTGACGTCGAAGACCTGGCCCAACCGGTCGAGCTCGGCGCCTTCGGCGGCACGCATCGCCTCCAGGCCGGCCTGCCAACTCAAGCCCTCGACCAGTTCAGGCAGGACTGGATGCACATCTCGTCCGTGCAGTCCGATTTCGTGGCGGCGCATGGCGCGAATCGTGTCCGCGCGGCCAAATTCGGCGAGGATCTCGGCTCGCCGCGCGTGAATCACGAACTGCGCGACGATGCCCTCCGCGCACAAGATATCCGACAGCCAGATCGGACTCGAGTCGATCTCGGCATCATTCTCGTGATAGGTGTCCTGGTCGCCAAGGACGATCAAAACGTCCATCTTGGCTCCCCCCGCTGCTACAGCGATGGTGACTGGGCAGCAAAACGGCTGTCAAATCAGCGGCTTCCGCGCGGCTGAACGCTGGAGCGTGCAAGAATCCTGGGCAGGGCTGGGCACGAGGTGCATCTCTCCTACGTTGTTCGTCGCCTGATCCAGTTCGGCATCGTGTTATGGGGCGCCGCGACGCTGAACTTCCTCGTGCCACGACTTGCACCCGGGAATCCGGTTCGCGAGCGACTGGTCAGTGCGATGCAACAGAGCGGCCCGATGCAACAGGGCATCGAGGAGATGGTCCGCTCCTACAACATCCAGTTCGGCCTCGACCAGCCGCTGTATGTCCAATATTTCAAATACATGCAGGCCGCGCTGCGACTGGATTTCGGCTACTCGATCACACAGTACCCGGTCAAAGTCCTGCCGTTGATCATGAATGCTTTGCCCTGGACGATTGGCTTGCTGCTCGTCGCGACATTGCTTTCGTTCGCCGTCGGCACGCTCCTCGGGGCGCTCATGGCCTGGCCACGCGCGCCGCGCATCTTACGCTTTGGGATTCCGCCGCTGATGGGGCTGTCGGCGATTCCCTACTATCTCCTGGGCCTGATCCTCGTCTACCTGCTGGCCCTGACCGTGCCGCTCTTCCCACTCACGGGCGGGTACTCGATCGGGGCGACGATTCAGTTCACTCCCACGTTTGTCCTCGACGTCGTTCGGCACGCGACCCTGCCTGCTGCGTCGATCGTCCTGGCGGGCATCGGATTCTGGGCTCTTGGGATGCGCGCAATGATGGTCACGACCGAAGGCGAGGACTACATGATCCTGGCCGAGGCCAAAGGCCTGCGCGCGAAGCGCATCTTTTTCCGTTACGCCGCGCGCAATGCGATCCTGCCGCAGGTGACGTCACTCGCCATCCAGCTCGGGCACATCGTTTCGGGCTCGGTCATTGTCGAGATCGTGTTCGGCTATCCCGGCATAGGCAACCTGCTGTTCCAAGCCATCGCGGCGTCGGACTACTTCGTCATTTACGGTGTTGTGTTCATCACCGTGCTGGCGATCACGCTGGCTACGCTGCTGATCGACCTGCTGTACCCGCTCCTCGATCCGCGGATTGTGTATCAGCGAGCCTGATGGGAACGAGCATCAGCCTTGCGCACCGGCAGGGCACCGACAAGCGCATGCAGGCAGGCGAGCGGTCGCGGCTCGGCATGGCCGTGGCGTATTGCCAGCGCAATCCGCAACTAGTGGCCGGCGTCGTGCTTGTGAGCGCACTCGTGCTCGTCGGACCCATCGGCTCGCATGTCATTGACGTCAAGCGGGCCCAACCGCTTTCGGATATCCCGAGCATGCCGCCCAGCGTCGGCCTACCGCTAGGCAGCGACGATCAAGGCCGTGACCTGTTGGCCGTCCTGGTGGCAGGTTTGCCACTCACGCTGTCAGTTGGCTTTCTGGCGGGCAGCATCGGGCTGGTGACCGGAACCATCCTGGGGTTGATCAGCGGCTCGGTAGGCGGGGTCGTGGATGCGATCATCCGCATGGCGGTCGACACCCTGCTGACGGTCCCTGCGCTCATGGTGCTGATCATCATTGCCGCGTCGATCAAAGGCGTGATCTCGATCACCATCATGGCGCTGGTCATTGCGTCGCTGGCATGGATGAACCCGACGCGCACCGTTCGGGCTCAGGTGCTGACCTTACGCGAACGTGGCTATATCCAGATTGCGCGCCTGTCGGGCATGAGCAGCGGGAAAGTCATCGTGTCTGAAATGTTGCCCAACCTCTTGCCGTATCTCGCGGCTGGGTTCGTGGGCGCGGTCTCGGCAGCCGTGCTGGCCTCGATCGGCCTGGAGGCCCTTGGGCTCGGCCCGCAGAACGAGCCAACCGTTGGGATGACCATCTACTGGGCGCTATTGTTCAATGCGCCGCTGCGCGGCATGTGGTGGTGGTGGTTCCCACCCATCCTGGTTGTCGTGGCGCTCTTTCTTGGTCTGCTACTGGTGTCGGCTGGCCTCGACGAGGTCGCCAATCCCCGCCACAGGCGGCGGGCGTGACGCCCACGCTAAATGGGCGCCCGAAACCGTCGAACAGGTGCGCCCTGTGGTACCAGGGCGAGCGAAAAGAGTGGGAGGTGTCGTGATGTATCGAATCCTGTCGCGTCGGACGTTCCTGGTTACCTGGTCGGCGGCCGTGGCCGCGTTAGCGGCTGCGTGTCAGTCGCAGGCTGTGCCGGTGGCGCCGGCGGCGACTACGGCACCGGCGGCGACGACGCAACCGGCGGCCGCGAAGCCGACAGCAGCCCCGGCGGCGGCGGCACCGACCACGGCCGCGGCACCCGCGGGCGCGCCGACGGCCGTGCCCGCGACGCCTGCCGCGCAGGCCGCGCCAGCCAGCGTGTCCACCGTCGCCCGCAACGAGACCTTCATCATGACCGTCTCGGATACCTTCAATCAGTTTCAGGATGCGACCCTGTCCAATCCGTTCCTGCGCGCGCAGCAGCGCACCGGCTGGCACTTCATGCACGAGCCGCTGTTCTTCTGGAACCCGTACTGGACCAGCGCCGTGACGTGGCCAGTGGGCCTCCCGGACAACCCGGGCCGCATCCCATGGCTGGCCGAGAGCGCAACCTACAATGCTGACTCCAGTGAGCTGACCGTCAAGCTGCGCAAGGGCGTGACCTGGAGCGACGGGCAGCCGTTCACCGCGCAGGACGTGGTGTTCACCCTGAATATGTTGAAGGCCAACTCGCCGGACCTGCTCTACGCCTTCGATATGAAGACCTGGGTCCAGGATGTGACCGCGCCCGACGATCTGACCGCGAAGATCACGCTCACCAGTCCAAATCCGCAATTTCTGCCGCGTTACTTCACGTGGTTCCAGGACAACGGCTTCCCGATCGTGCCGCGGCACGTGTTCGACGGTCAGGATCAGAAGACGTTCACCAACCTGGACATGGCGAAGGGCTGGCCGGTGACCACCGGGCCGTGGAAGCTCGTCTCGGCGACAGCTGACCAGAAGATCTTCGACCGCAACGATGACTGGTGGGGCGCCAAGACCGGCTTTCGGCCACTGCCCAAGATGAAGCGGGTGATCGTCCTCCCGCGCATGGAAGACGCCAAGAAGGTCCAGGTCCTGATCAACAACGACGTTGACACGACCCATGACCTCTTCCCGGCCAACATCCCGGCGCTGCTCGAGCGCGACAAGAAAGCGCTGTTCTGGGTCGACGGCAACGTCCAGCCGTACGGCTCCGTCAGCCCATCGACGATCATGATCGGCTTCAACAATTCGAAGGCGCCGTTTGACGACCCGGACATTCGCCGTGCGATCAACAGCGCGATCGACCGCAAGCAGGTCAGCGACGTGGTCTACAAAGGCTCGGGGCAGGTCAGCGTGCTGCCGTTCGCCCTGCTGCCGAACCTGGCTCCGTTTATCGACGCCAGTGCTGACCTGCTGAAGAAGTACCCGGTCGATGCGCCGGACCTCGACAAAGTGACACAGATCATGCAGTCGAAGGGCTGGCAGAAGGACTCAGAGGGATTCTGGGCCAAGGATGGCCAGCGGTTCCCGATGGTCGTGCTCCTGCCGCCGGGCTTCTTCCAGGATATCGGCCCGATTTTCGTGACCCAGTGGCGCAAGGCTGGGTTCGACGCGTCGTTCAAGGCGCCCACGGATTTCAACACGCTCATGGCCCAGGGCAACGCC
>DASXRR010000074.1:0-23361 GCA_036506475.1 Chloroflexota bacterium | reverse complement strand
GAAGGCTCTGATAAGCGCCAGGCGGCCTGACCCACCAGTCCGGCACGGACATACGAGCGCACTCGGCCCACCACGTCAACTTTCGGGCCCAGCGCAACAGTGCTCGATGTGGAGCAACTCGCGCGACGATGGCGCTCGATGACCAGGTTGTACAGGTCCTCGCTGCCCAAAGGGAAGTGGGGAGGTGTTGAGTAGGATTGGCCGATCAAACCGTGCCCATCCGTGTTTCCTGTCTGGTGGGTTGGCCTGACGGCGCTCGCCGGCGTATTGCTCAGCCTCATCGTCCTCGTGGTCGGCGCACCGTTCACGGAATCGATTGAGCTGAGCCGGAGACAATCCATCATCGCGTCTCTGGTCGTAGGCCTATCAATCTTTGCCTGGCGTCTGTCCGGCAACATCCCTGAGTTGAACGACGATCCAATAGGTGCACTGAGTCCGAATGATTGGCTCTGCCCCGCGATCACCTATGTGTTCCTTGGCGTTTATGGCGCGTTCTGGCCGCCCGCGGGGGCAAGCTCGTGGGCACAAATTCGCGCACTGCTAACGATCGTCCCGTTTGCCGTCAACGTCGTGACGATCTAGCTGGCGCTCGCGCGCTCAAAGCCCGAGCGAGACTTGCGCTGGCACGAGCTCGTGGCCCATCTCAGTGATGGTCTCGGACCGGCCAACACTGAATTGCTCGATGCTGCCGTTGAGCCGTCCGGTTTATCCGAGGATGCTGTCAAGGGTTGCTGTATCGAGCTACGGCCCGCTCGGCTGCGCCGCGGGAAGTGGCGGGCTGGCAGGCGATAGCGGCGTGGCGCTCGCGGCGAGCGCTTCGTGCAGCCCGGTCGCGAGTTCGAGTGGATCGCGTGCCCCTCGTAGTGCATGTACATCGCGTGCGGCGAGGTCGTCCATCACCATTGTCCCGTCGTCGTACTGTTTGAAGACCGCGGACGAGCCGAGCGCGAACCCGGCCCGCACGGCAACGTCTTCAACCGTGACCTACCCTCAAATCTGTGCGCGGACCGATGCGTCCAGTCGAACCACCCATGACCGGATCCTTCCTGACCTAGCGAGTGGTGAGCTGGACATCGTCGAAGCAGGTCACGGAATCGGCTTTCGTCCACAAGCCGATGCCGCCACTCTTGAAGGAATCATCATTCGCGTCGACGACCTGCTGTCCATTGAGTTGGAGAAACCCGCGGAAATGATTGCCCTGCACCTCGACGCGTAGCTCCTGCCACGAGCCAGAAGCAACCGGGATGTTTGCTTCGCGCAGACTGCTGCGTCGCCCGCCGCGATAGATGTAGAAGTTGACGTTGTTCTCGAGCGCGTTCGCGCGGAGGATGTAGTAGTTGTCTTTGTCTTGAACACGGAAGATCAGGCCGGCTGCCTGGTCCTCACGGCCCGAGATCGGTTTGAAGCGCGTTGTTAGGGTGAGGTCCGTGTTCGGGCCGGCATCGAGCTGCAGTGCCGGAAACTCTGCCTGGCCCGTCTGACAGAGAGCATTTGGTTGGCTCGGTGCGTCCGTTTCGTTGCGCACTGCCCATTGTCCGGTGAAGGCCTGAGCCCCGTTCGGTAGTCCACCCGCGGGGTCGTTGTCGAATGTCCATCGACCCGGTGCGGCGGTGCTCACGCTCGGCGAAGGAGCCGCGGCGGCCGGTTTCGTGACGGGCGACGGAGATCCGCTGGTCGAAACGGGAGACGACGCTGCTACGGGCGAGGGCAGTGCAGCCGTAGCCGGTGGCGGGTTGGTCGTAGGCTCAGGTGCCGACGCTGGCGTCGGAAGGCTCGGCTGCGCACCGCCGCATGCACTCACGACCCAAGCCAACGCTACCGCCACAAGAATCGCGGCCCACCAGATCCCGCGGTCATTCATCTTGAACCCCCAGACGCTGCCCCTCAGTGAGGTGTAGCAGCGACGTCGTCGAAACACGTCACCGCGTCGGCCTTGGTCCAGAGACCAACCCGCCCTGCTGGGTAAGAGTCATCGTCAGCGTCGACGACGGGCACACCATTGAGCAGTCCACGGAAATGGTTACCGGCAACTTCCACGCTCAACTCTTGCCACTCGCCGCTACGCACCTCAGTTGATCCCTCCTTGATGAGGCTCCGGCGACCACTGGCGTACTCATAGAAGTTCACGTTTCCTTCGAGCCATTGGCCCGCAGGATGTAGTAATTGCCGCCGTCCTGGAGGCGGAAGATCCGCCCAGCTGCCTGATCGATTCGACCCGAGATCGGCTTGAAGCGGGTGCTCAGACGAGGTCGCCAAGGACAGCGTCGCCAAATGCGGTCGACGGGAATCAGCCTCATCCATCCGCACTACCCGCGAGGCTGTGGTCTGACGACCGCGGCGCGACATTCGCCCAGTTTAGCTCGGGATTACGCGCCGCCGCGCCGGTTGCGGTCACACGCCGACGAGGCAAGTTTCCAGGCTGTTTTGCAGCAAAACTGCAGTAAATCCCGAATCCAAGCGCATGCAGGAACACCCGGTAATAGCCGACGCCACCGCGTAAGTGTTTCTCACCGGGGCGGCATGTGTTCGCGCCTCGCCGCGGCGCAAGTTAGGACTCGCGAGCTGGACGTTGCGCCGTGGAGCGGTGCATCAATCGGCGCGGGCGAGCCCGCGCGTGAGGGCCACCGCTATGGCGATGCCCGCGGCGGCCGACACCAGTTGTGGAAGGCGAGCGCCGCCATCTGGGTGAAGTAGCACATTGTCGCTTCGCCCGCGTAGTTCTGCCAGTTGGTGTGTTCGTGGTGAAGCTGGCGGCCGTGTTGAAGGCCAGGTCAGGTGGGACGGCGTCAAGCCCGTGCGGGTTGAACGGCATCGGAGTTGACCCCGGCAGGCTCACGACGGCACCCCATCTCCGTCTGGGAGACGGGCGAAGCGTACTGAGAATGAATCTGTCTTAAGCCTTACCTCGGCGTACACGCCGAACTCCTCTGCGATGTCCCGCACGAGCGATTGAAACTCGTCAACATCGTCACGGCCGAGTACACCGACGACAGTCGTAGTCGTCATCGCACATTGGGACGCATCGTTCAGCATACGCGCGGCTACCACGAGGGCTCCCTGGCAGGAAAGTTCCGAACGCGCGGATCTGGCAAGGATGTCTGTCACTTGCAGGGCAAGTTTGGGATTAAGGCGAGCCTCCATAGACCCTCCTAGAAGCGCTCGGGGCGGAGCAACGCGTACAGCAGGTAGACCAGTACGAGCACGGTGGCCACGGCGCTGAGCAGATAGGCAAGCGACATCGATCACCTACCTCCGAGCCCGCGATCGATGGCGCGGGTGTAACCCAGGCCGGCCGCAAAGAAGATGAGGATGGTTGCGATGAATAGGATGTCCAGCATGGGTCGCCTTAGCTGCCGTCGTTCTGACGGAGCTCGCTCCGGCCAATGGAGCATGGAAAAACAAGACGAAGGAGCGCCTCGATCGGAAAGGGTTTGGGCAGGTACGCCAGCGGATGGAACTCCGTGATCCGGCTCGGGCTAGCACGAACGGCTGAGATGACAATGGTCGGCACGTCGATGTGTCGTCGGCGCAGCTCGCGCAACACGTCCCAGCCTGTCCGGTCGGGGAGGTTGATGTCGAGCAGGATCAGGTCGGGGCGATCGTGCGTCACGGCGTCGACCGCGGTTTCAGCGTTTTCAGCTTCGCTGACAGCGAGCCCACGACCGGTCAGATTGCGGGCCATCACCCGCCGTAGCGTGGCCTCGTCCTCGACGATCAAGACTCGACGGTACGGAGCGACTACCGACTGCTCCAATGCCACAGGGTCCGGGGCCGCAGATGGTGGGTCGACGTTTTGGCTGGTGCGTCCCAGCACTGCGTGTGTGGTGGCGAGGGAATTCATGGAGTGCCTCGACGAGGTCGAGCCAAGCTGTTATCTCGCTTCCCTCGGAGTATCGGCGCGACTCGCTCAACACCACGTCAACATGGGGGACCAATCAGTCAACGTCTGCTCAACGTTTCTCGACGGCTGGTGCCGACGTGCTAAACGGCGATGTGACTGGTGCTCTCAGTGACAAAGCGGTAGCCCACGCCGGGCTCGGTTAGCAGATACCGCGGGACTTGCGGGTCCGCCTCGAGCTTCTTGCGGAGGCGCGCCACGTAGACGTGGAGCGAATGGGCTTGTTGTCGGTAGGCGACACCCCAGACTGTCTCCACCAGCATGCGATCGGTGAGCACCTTATCGGGATTGGCGACGAAGATCTTGAGCAGGTCGTACTCGGTCGGCGTGAGGTGCAGCTCACGACCAGCGAGTGTCACACGCCGATGCTCCAGATCGACGGACAGGTCACCCGCGATGACAATCGGCTCGGTTCCGTGTGGGGGACCAGCAGCATGGCGCAAGGCCACTCGAACGCGTGCGAGCAACTCTCGCGCGCCAAATGGCTTGGTCAGGTAGTCGTCGGCGCCCTGTTCGAGCGCGGCAACCTTGTCCCCCTCGGCGCCACGGGCCGAAAGCACCACGATCGGCGTGCTGGCGTGGCTACGGATCGATCGGATCACCTGCAGGCCATCGACGTCGGGCAATCCGAGATCGAGCAACACCAGGTCCGGACGGATACGGGAATAGGCCTCGAGAGCCTCTTCCCCGGTCGCGGCCCTATCGACCCAAAAGTCGTGCTTGCGCAGGTTGGTCTCCACAGCGCGAACGAGCGCCGGCTCGTCGTCCACCACCAGAATCCGCGCGCCGCTGCCCTGGCTCATGCGACAGGATTTTCCACGCCCTCAGTAAGCGGCAACGAAAAGGTGAAGCGAGCACCTCCGCCTGGTCGGTTCTCCACCCAGATACGGCCGCCGTGGGCTTCGACCAACCCCTTCGCCACCGCCAGCCCAAGTCCAAGGCCCGCCGGCCGAGGCGTGCCGTCGGCGACTCGGTAGAAGGGGTCGAACAGGTGCTGTACCGATGAGGCCGGAACGCCCGGCCCACGGTCCTCCACGGCAACACGAACTTCGCCGTTCGCGCGCTGCGCTGACACGGCGATCTCCGAACCTGTGGGGGCATACCTGGTTGCGTTCTCGACCAGGTTTGAGATGACCTGGTCGATCTCCACGTAGTCGAGCGACACGGCGGGTAGGCCCTCCGGTACGCGGACGAGCACGCTATGGGCGGCGGTGACCGGTCGTAGTCGTCCCAGGACCTCGTCCACGAGCGCCGCCACGTCGTACCAGCCCTTGTCCGGCCGCAGGCTGCCACCTTCGATGCGCGACAGATCCAGCAGATTACCCACGATGCGATTCAGCCGCTCCGCCTGGTCCACGATCGCGTGCGCGAAATCCTGCCGTTCCTCGTGAGTCCACACCACGTCGTCCTGCTGAAGGCTCCCGGCCGACGCCATGATCGACGCCAGCGGCGTGCGCAGATCGTGTGACACGGCGTTGAGTAGCGCCCGCCGCAGCTCGTCGGTGCGCCGCAGGACCTCGGCCTGGTTGGCTTCACGACGCAGACGCGCGCGTTCGATGGCCAGTCCCAGTTGCGCCGCGACTGCCGACAGGAGTCGGTCAGCGGCCTCGTCGAATTGGGCGGAGTCAGGTGCCGCGGCCAGCAGCAGCGCCCCCACCCGGCGATCGTCAGCGCGTACCGGCACCAGGTGCACGCGGTCCCGCAGCGTAGTACGCGCGTTGTTCAGGCGTGGGGTAGGTGGGACTAGACGAACCCAGCGGCCAGGCAAAGCCCGGAGGTTGGATTGGCGTTGTCCCGCGTTCAGGACATGCGCGGCTGAGAGCGTGCCGGCTTGGAGCGCCTTCAAGGCATCGTCACCACCGGCCGAGACTCGTACAACGGCGCCGTGTGCCTGGGCGATTTCGATGGCCACTCCCTCCAGACTCAGCTCTTCACGCAGACGTTCGGCCACGGCCCGGAGGGCGTCCTCGAGGTCTCGTTCCCCAACCACCCGGACCACGTCGTACAGGACGACTGCCTCGCGCTCGCGCTGCTGCGCTTCCCGAGCGCGTTGGCGCTGCCCGGCGGCAAGCTGGCCGGTGACGATAGCGGTGACCAGGAAAAACAGCAGTGAAACCCATTCTTCGGGATCCGAGACCGTGAAGTGGTGAATCGGATCGACGAAGAACCAATCGAACGTGAGAAACGCGACGATCGACGCAGAAACAGCCGGGCCACGGCCATAGGCGACGGCCGTGGCCAGCACGGCCAGCAGGTAGAGCATCGACACGTTGGCCAGATTGACCTCGCGTAGTACCAGGCCGATGAAGCCGCTCACCAATGCCACCGCTGCGAGTGCTGCCAAGTACCCCATCCAGCGTGCACGGATGGCACGCCAGAGCGGCTGCATCGTCACCGACCAATCTCCCAGGACGCCAACGGCATCATGCGGACGGTCTTGTCGCCATGTGGTACGGCACATTCGTGACCACCACACCCGGGTGGAACAACAACGCCGCCTTCAGCCGCAGCGCCGTCTGGTTGTGCAACAGATGCTCCCACCATCGCGAAGGAACGTACTCGGGTAGCACCACCGTGATGGTGTCCTGCGGATTGCTCTCTTTGAGCGCGTCGATGTAGGCCAGCAACGGACCGGTCAGGGATCGGAACGGTGATTCGATGATGACCATCTCGACGCCAGGCTCCCACTCGCGCCACTGACGACGCAAGTCCGCGGCGCTGGCCACGTCGTCGGTCACGTGCACAGCCACCACGTGCGCATCGTCAGCCGCCACCGCGCGAGCGTAAGCCAAGGCCTGGCGGGCGGGCACGCCGAGCTCGGCCACAGGCACAATCGTGCGGACGACAACCTCCTCGGGGACCACGGGTGTCTCGGCCAGCCGGGCACCTTCCAGACGCGTGTAGTGCTGTCTGACCGACCACATGATGCCGATCAGGATCGGGACCAGTACCAGCACCATCCAGGCGCCGAGTGCAAACTTCGAGATCGCCACTTCGATAGCCACAATGCCCGTTGTTGCGGCGCCGACGCCGTTGATTGCTGCGCGCCAGCGCCAGCCAGGCTCCTCCGCCCGCAGCTTCCACCAGTGACGCACCATCCCGCTCTGGCTCAGCGTGAATGCCACAAAAACGCCGACTGTGTACAGCGGGATCAGGTTGGTCACGCTACCGCCGAATGCCACGATCAGCATGCCAGCGACGGCCGCAAGCAGAACGATGCCGCCCGTGAACGCCAGCCGATCGCCACGGAACTGGAAGATCCGCGGCACGAACCGGTCGCGCGCCAGGATGCTGGCGAGTCGCGGAAAGTCGGCGAACGCCGTATTGGCGGCCAGCACCAGCAGCAATGCGGTCGAGACCTGCACGAGATAGTGGAACGGGCTGCCAGCCCCAACCAGAAGACTGGTGAGCTGGCTGATAACAGTCTGCTCTTCTGTCGGATCGGGAACGATGCCAAGTTGCCCGGCGAGGAAGCTCATGCCCAGGAAAATTGACCCGAAGCACGTGCCCATTGCAATGAGCACAATACGCGCATTCCTCCACTCGAGCGGCTTGAACGCGGGTACCCCGTTCGACACAGCTTCGGTCCCCGTCAGTGCAACCGACCCCGCCGAGAACGCCCGCAAGATCAGAAAAACCCCGAGCGCCTCTGTCCCGTGTTCAGCCTGCAACCACTCCGTCGGCGGCTGGTACTCCGGCAGAGTGCCCGTCACGAAGCGATACAGCCCGTAGGCGAGCAGGCCATAAATGGCCAGCAGGTACACGTACGTTGGTGCAGTAAAGATGGTGCCGCTCTCGCGGATGCCCCTGAGGTTGCCGAGCGTCAGCAACACGACGAAGGCGATGCCGGCCGCCACGCGATAATCGAACAGCCCGGGAAAGATCGAAGTCAGTGCGGCGACGCCGGCGGCGATCGATACCGAGACGGTGAGCACGTAGTCCACCAGCAATGCTCCCGCCGCGGTCAGGCCGGCCAGGGGCCCGAGGTTGTCGCTGGCGACGATGTACGAGCCACCGCCGCTCGGATACGCCCGGATCGTCTGTTGATAACTGATGACGACAATTGCGAGCACCAACACGATGACCAGCGTGATCGGCATCGTGAGCGACAGCACCCCCGCGCCAGCCAGCACCAGCACGCGCATGATCTCTTCGGTTGCATAGGCGGACGACGAAATGTTGTCGGATGCGAAGACTGCCAGCCCGGTGAAGATGTTGAGCCGCTCGTGCGGCTCTTCAGAGCTGGCCAGCGGGCGGCCGATGAGTACGCGACTGACGCGCTGGAGGGCGCGGCCGAGCGGACTGGTGGGCGCACCCGTCCCGGCCCGCGGTACCAGGTGGCCGCGGCCGACACGAGTGAATCCCCGGTGTGTGGCGATGCGGACGAAGCGATCGCCGGGCTTGGAGCCCTTGACGGTTTCGCGCCACTCCAGATCGGGATGCGAGACCGTTACCGCACCCGATCTGACCGGGTGCGGCGACTGGCGATCATTTGACTCGGCCATGCGCAGGAGTCCTCCAGTGCGGCAATGCCTGGCCTGGGCCATTGGCGCACTTTGCGCCGGGCACGTTCGCAGCCCTTAAGTCTCGCGCCAGAGCACTCAACAAAGGCTCAATAGACCGGCCCGCTCGGTCAATGTTTCCTCAATATTTGGGAGGCAAAGCTGTCCGAAAACCGGGGGCTGGTCCGACCGCGAATTCGCTCGTCTCGAGCCGTACCTGCCGCTGCCGAAGAGTCTCGGCCGTAGCAAACCGCCTATCACTACGTCCGCCAGTGGCGGCTGGACGGCACGTGCGAACACCTCCACCAGCCGCTGCGCGCGGAGATGCGCATCAGCATCGGCCGCCATCCTCAGCCGAGCGCTGGCATTTATCGACAGTCAATCGGTCAGGACACGGGTGTGCGCGGCGTCCGCGGGTAGGGCGGCCTGTGCGTTACGAGCGAAGGTCCACACAGCTGATATGCCAAGATCGAGCCGTGGTGCCATTGCTGCTGCCGGGCGCCGCGGAACGCGTCCCGCACATCGAGCATCTCTGGGTCGACCCGGGGTAGACCAGCGATGGCATATGCGCCCACCAGCGAGCTCACTCGTCTATGCCGCCAGATGCTCTCTTCGGCTGCCTCACACATGATTTCAGTGTTGATCGGCGCGGGCGAAGTGGCAGGTATTCTCAAACACGGGCGAGGGGCGCTCGCGGCGGGCCTGAGTTTCACGGACTGAGCGTAGCCGCGTGGCAGCAACAGCCGACCGTACTAGCGCGAGCTCCCGGCGGTGACCACGCGTGGCCGCCGACCCGCCGGGGTAAAGCGCCTTCCAAGCCGACGCACACCTCACTCGGCGAGTAGCCGGTAGCCCACACCGGGCTCGGTGACGATGTACCGCGGCGCCTGTGGGTCTTGCTCGAGCTTCTTGCGCAACCGCGCGACGTAGACGTGGATGTAATGCGCCTCGGTTTCCCATGCCGATCCCCACACTTGCTGTAGCAGCATGCGGTCAGTGAGCACCTTGTTCGGATGGCCGATGAGCGCCGTTAGTAGGGAGTACTCGGTGGGGGTGAGGTGTATTTCGCGATCACTCAATGAGACACGGCGCTGCTCCAGGTCCACCTGGAGGTCCCCAGTCCTGAAGACGGCTGCCGCGCCGTGTGCCGGTCTAGCGGCGTGGCGGAGCGCCACACGGACACGTGCGAGCAGCTCGTCGACGCCGAACGGCTTGGTCAGGTAGTCGTCGGCCCCGAGGTCGAGGGCCTCGACCTTGTCGCGCTCGGCGCCGCGGACCGAGAGCACGACGATCGGGGTGCTTGCGTGGCTACGTATCTCGCGAATGACGTCGAGCCCGTCCATATCTGGCAGCCCCAGGTCGAGCAGGAGCACGTCAGGCCTGAAACGGATATGTGCGTCCAGTGCCCCTCGACCCGTCTCGGCCGTCTCGACGCGGAAGTCGTGGCGCGCGAGGTTCGTTCGGACGGCTCGCAAAATCGCAGGCTCGTCGTCGACCACCAGCACCCGCGCACCACCTGGGCCCACGGTGCCAATCGTACGTGCCACGCCACCGCGCAGATCCTGTCCACATTGTTCGCCGCGGACGAAGGCATCGCGAGCGTCATGGGTCATGACCTGCGCGACGAGGCGGACGCGGTGCGTGGCCTGATCGGGTCACCGGCCAGTTCTCCGCGGTGGACGGCTTGCTCACTGGCGAGGAGAACCTGCTGCTCATGGGCCGCTTGCTGCACCTCCCCGCCGCCGAGCGGCGCACGCGGGCGGCGCGGCTGCTGAAGCAGTTCGACCTGCTCGAGGCGGCGAAGCAGATCCCGGCCACCTACTCCGGCGGCATGCAGCGCCGCCTCGACATTGCGATGACGCTGATGGGGCAACCGCGGCTGATCTTCCTCGACGAGCCGACCACCGGGCTCGACCCGCGTAGCAGGCACACCATGTGGCAGCTGATCCGCGAGCTCGTCGCCGAGGGCGTCACGATCCTGCTGACCACGCAGTACCTCGATGTGGCCGACCAGCTCGCCGACCGGATCGCTGTCCTCGACCATGGCCACATCGTCGCCGAGGGCACACCGGACGAGCTCAAACGGCGCATCCCTGGCGCGCGCATCCGCTTGCGCTTTGCCGACGCCGCCGCGCTCGACGCGGCGCTCCTGGCCCTCGGCGGTGGCACGCGCGACGACGACGATCTGTCGCTCAGGGTGCCGAACGAAGGCGGTATCCGGTCGCTACGAGACGTGCTCGCCCGCATCGGCGATGACATCGCTGTGGCAGACCTGTCCATCCACACCCCCGATCTCGACGATGTGTGCTTCGCCCTGACCGGCGCAGGAACCACCACCCTCCTGACGAAGCAGACCCGATGACAAGGGCCAACGACGGATTAGCGTGGCACCCTGACCCATCGTCCCGGCTACGAACTTCCCGCTCGGCAGGTCGGCGAGCTGTTGATCTGATCGGTCGAACACGCAAAGCGACCCGGGCAAGGTTTCACCGCGACGGGTCGCCTGCCAGGAAGGAGCGCCTGCCTAGAACGATCACCGCGTGACTCGCCCGACGCGGCGTCGAGGTCGACGAGCCATGCGTCCATGCCTTCGGCGCCGAGCCTGGTCGGGCAGCCAGCACGCCGTGAGCCGTAGCATTTGGCCGCATGACAGACGGCCTGGCGGATGAGCTGCGGGCGGTCTTCGGGATGATCGCGGCGGCGAGCACGATCGGCGCGCCGGTTAGCCACAAGCGGCTGTTGCAGATGATCGTTCGGACGGCAGCGCACGTGATCAACGCCCGAGCAGGCTCGCTCTTACTGGTCGACCAGGACACGCAGGAGCTGGTGTTCGAAGTCGCGACCTCAGAAAACGTCGGTGAGCTGAAGCACGTTCGCGTGCCGATGGGCGAGGGCATCGCCGGCCTTGTGGCGATGACGGGGCAGCCCATCGCCGTGACTGATGCGCAGAACGACCCGCGCCACGCGCGCGAGATCGCCGAGCAGACCGGCTATCTGCCGCGCAGTCTGCTGGCCGTGCCGCTGCAGTACGAGGATGAAGTCATCGGCGTCATCGAGTTGATGGACAAGAACGGCGCCGACGCCTTCGACGCCAACGACATGCACGCGCTTGGGCTCTTCGCCGGACAAGCGGCCGTGGCGATCGAGCAATCGCAGGCGCAGCGGAACCTCGCCGCCCTGCTTCGGGAGCTGCTCGGCTCCGCCAGTGGACCGCTTGCAACCGAGGCGTTGCAACAGCGGGTCACGCAATTCGCGCAACAACTCGAGGCCGACGCGGCATTTCGCAGGGCAGTCGAGTTGGCGCAGCAGGTGCACGAGATCGCGCAATATGGCCAGGATGAGTCTGACGCCTGCATGGCGATCCTGCGCGGCTTCGCCACATACGCCCGACTTCGGCGGCGGCGCGAGGACCCGGCGACCTTCCGTTAGACAGTAAGCGGATGGACATCCAGCCGGCCTACTCCGAGCCGTTCATGCCAGACGCTCTCACGATGGTGCCGGCGGTGCCTGGTCTGGACGTCGTGACGGCGGAGTGGGCGTGGGGTGGGAGCACAGGCGCAGGTGTGAAGGTGGCCGTGATCGATAGCGGGATCGACGCTTCACACGCCGCGATTGGCGGATCCGTCGCGGGCTATATTGGGGTGAACGAAGATGCGGAGGGCGCTCCGATCTTCGATTTCGAGCCGCACGGCGACGACTACGGACACGGCACCGCGTGCGCAGGCATTATCCGCAGTCTCGCGCCCGAAGCAGAGTTGCACAGTATCAAAGTGTTAGGACGTCGCTCCGGCAAAGGCAGTGCGTTCGGTGCCGGTCTACAGTGGGCGATCGACCACGGCATGCAGGTGTGCAACATGAGCCTGGGGACGACGAAGCGCGACTACTACGTCATGCTGCATGAACTTGCAGATCAGGCGTACTTCCGAAACGTCATGCTAGTTACAGCCGCAAATAACCTACCCACGCCGAGTTTTCCATCGGTATACGCGTCTGTGATCTCCGTCGGCGCGCACGCCGTGCAGGACCCCACGCTGTTTTATTACAACCCGTCGCCGCCGGTGGAGTTCGGCGCGTTGGGCGTGGGCGTACGTGTGGCGTGGCGCGCGGGCGATTGGTTGACCGCGACTGGCAACAGCTTCGCGGCGCCGCACATTACTGGATTGATCGCGCGGATTTTGAGCAAACACCCGGGCCTGACCGTCTTTCACGTAAAGATGATTCTGCGGACGTTGGCGGCGAACGTCGGCCACGGCGGAGCTAGCGCGGCTGAAACGCGGTGAACACAGGCGACTCCGCTTCGGGGCCCCAGCGGCCGCGCAGCAGCGTTCGTACTTCAGCAGCGACACTATGTAGCGCGGGTAGTCCTGACGCGGAGTCCGAAATGAAGGTCTCCAGCCAGAGCAGGAGGCGCTGGCGCATGCTCGTGGAGCCGATGACGCGGTCCGCCTCGAGAGCCTGGCGGAGGTAGGCGCCAAGTGAGAGCATCGTCCACCACGCGCGGGCGCGGAGCATGTTCGCGCGCCACAGCGCATCGTCGCTTGCAGCTGTGCAACTAGATGCTAATTGAGAACGGTACACCTCCAGAGCCGGTTCGACTGCAGCCGCAGGCAGGCGGCGCACGTGTTGGCAGGTGGGGAATGGCAGCGCCAGGAACGCAGCATCGAGCAGGGCGTGGCGGAAACCGCAGTATTCAAAGTCCAGAAAGCGAATCGTGTTACCGGCCAGGCGGTGGTTCTCGGGACATGTGTCACCCTGTGAGAGCGCCTGCCATGGGCCGGGCTCGGCGATGGCTTGAACGGTGGAGTCGAGCTCTTGCTGCGCCTGATGTGACCACCCGCAGCCGAGGTCAGCGCACAGACTCGGCAGCACGGGCAGGTTGCGCGCGGACCAGCGGCTTACGAAGGGGTCGGCAGCCGCGGCCGGCAGGCCCAGATCGGTGCGGATCGACTCGAAGTGGCCGAAGGCGCCAATTGACAATGCATGCAGCCGGCCGAGGCCGGTGGCGTAGGCGTTCAAGGCGATCACGGCCGCGTCGGCGGGGCCAGAGTCGAGGACGTCCTGGAGGCTTGCGCCGGAGCCCAGATCCTCTAGAACGAGGACCCCGAGATCGCGATCACCCGCAAGCGGACGAGGCGCCGCATCGGTGCCGAACTCAGACAGCAAGCGGAGGGCGGCCCACTCGTTGAGGAAGCGGCCGGCGGGTGCCTCCGGCGATACATGGAGCACGTCGTAATCACGCAAAGCCTTAACGATGACCGTCACCGGCGCATCGGCGGATTCGGTGCGCACAAGGCAGCGCACGACCGTCGAATGCGGCCGCACGGCCGCGCCGGGATTGAGCGGCAGGAGCCCAACGTCGCATCGCCACTGTTGGGCGAGCGCGCGCTCGGCAGCCGCCACCACCCCGCCCAGGGCAGGCGCCACGTCAGGTGTCACGCCAACCCGATCATAACGCCGGCGATGTCACCGCATGCTGTGAAATACTTCACACTTCCACGTGAGAAATGAGTAATTTCCACCTTGGGCTGCGACTTCGCACCAAGCTCAGAGGTTGAGAATTTGGTGCGCCTCTTGACGCCGGGCGAATCAGTGCTAAGGTGGCGGAACTTGCCCCCCAGCAAGCTTCAGTGTGCCTGATGGCGGGCAAGATATTTGTACTGGGAGGTCTCGGCAATGGCGACGGGAAATTCGGCACAGCGACTGCGGGATGCTGGCTGGCCCATCGATAAGCTTCCCGAAGCGCAGCAGCAGGTGCTGGCAGAGTTGTCGGCGCAGGAAGTGGACACAATGATCCACGTCCGCGAGCGGCTGACTGGCGCCGGTGGCGACGTCCAAGCCTACCGAGCGGCGGACAGCAACGGCATCTTTTACTACTAGGCCTTCGGCACCATAGTCTGGGGTTCCCCGCGGGTCAGCGGACACTGACTCTGCGGGGGACCGTGTCGTCGCGGCGGCAGGCCCGGCAGACGGCGGAAAGTCAAGGTGGGAATGCATCTCGTAGACATTCTGGCTCTGCGTCAGGTCCCGGCCGCCGGACTGTACTTGTCGCTGACTCGGCGCTGCCCGCTGAGTTGCGCGCATTGCTCGACCAACTCGTCTCTGGCGAGCGAGGAGCATGCCGCGACGGGCTTCGTGCGTCTGGTGGAGAGCTTCACGCCCACCTGCCGGCCAGAAGTGCTGGTACTGACCGGTGGCGAGCCGCTGGTGCGTCCGCGCCTGGTGCTCGACCTGACCGAGCGGGCGCATGCTGTTGGCACACGTGTCGTTCTGGCATCTGGCATGTTCTGGGCGCGTGCTCAAGAGATTTCGCCCCTACTCGATCGGACTATTCGCGGCGTCGATCATGTGGCCGCGAGTCTCGACTATTATCACGAGCAGCAGGTGAACCGAGCCGATGTGTTCCGCGCGATTCACATGGTGCTCGACCGCGGACAAGACGCCAGCTTCATGGTCGTTGGCCTGACCGAACAGGACCCGTACCTGCAAGATGTCACCGAGGACATCCGCCGCACGTTCGACGATCGTGTGCCGATGCTGGTTAATCTGGTAGGTTCCGTCGGTCGCGCGCGCGAATGGTTGGAGAAGTCCGGCGCACACGCTGCTCCCCCGGCCGCGGAGCCAGAGCCGTGCGACATGGCGGCTTGGCCGGTTGTGGGTTACGACGGGACGGTTGTTGCATGCTGCAATCAGGACGCGATCGACGGGCCCACGCCAGCGCACTTGCGCGTGGGAAAGGCCGGCGAAGACGATTGGGCCACACTGCGCTCGCGCTATGCTGAGTCACCAACGCTGCGTGCCATCCGGACATACGGTCCCTGGTACGTGGCGGAGAAGTTTAGCCATGGCAAAGTGGGCTGCGATGGCTATTGCGGCACCTGTCTCAAACTCTCCGATACGCCGATCATTGCCGAGAACCTGGAGCCGTTCATGGCCCGTCCGGTGATGCGCATCCTGGAGGACCAGGTGACGATGTTGCAGCAGGAGCGGTTCGTGAATCGGCACGCGCCACCGCCGTTCGTCCACCTGGCGTATCTTGGCGCGGAGAAGCAGGCACACAAGGAGGTTGCGTGACTGCGATGATCGAGCTGACGCACAGCCAACGGCTGCGACTGAAGCTGAACCTGGCACTGCCGGAGCTCGGCATCGCCGGCGCTGGCATCCACAATCATCCGCGATTACGCGAGGTCCTGCCGCGCTACCTGTTCACGACGCACTGCATGATTCGCGCGAGCGTTCCGCTGATGCGCGTCGCCGCTGAGCGCAGTCGCGAGCTTGCCGACACGGATCCGGTGGCGCAGACGATCGAGCGCTACTTTACGAAGCACATCCGCGAGGAGATGCATCACGACGACTGGCTGCTAGAAGACCTCGCGGTGCTCGGCTACGATCCGGCCGAGCTCGTCAGGCAACCGCCGAGCGCGGCGGTCGCGGCGATGGTCGGATCGCAGTACTACTGGATCAACCACTACCACCCGGTCGCGCTGTTCGGCTACATCGCGGTGATGGAAGGCTATCCGCCGACTGAGCAGCAGGTCGACGACCTGGTTGCGCGCACGGGCTTCCCGAAGGCGGCGTTCCGCACAATGCTGCGTCATGCCAAGCTTGATCCGGGTCATCGGGACGATCTCGACCGCGCGCTCGACGCGCTGCCGCTCACCCCAGAGGAGATCAGCGTCGTTGGCGTCAGCGCCCTGCAGACAGTGCACCTCGGTAGCCAGGCAGTGCGCGAAGTGGTCGAGCAATTCGACCAGGCCGCTGCCTGAGACGGAGCGAATCTGCGACTCGCGATCCTCGCTCCGCTTCGCCACCGTACCTATCGGTTGCTGTGGTCGGGCCAGGTCATCTCGGATCTCGGCGACTGGCTCGACTTCCTCGCGCTGATCGCGCTGATCGTTTATCGCTGGGATCTGGGCGCGAGCGCGCTGGCGGCGCTGTCGGTGACGGTGGCGGTGCCGCGCATCATTGTCGGGCCCATCGCTGGAGTCTGGGTCGATCGGTGGCCGAGACGCACCGTGATGGTCGTGGCCGACATCGCACGCGCCGTTATCGTGGCCGGGCTCGTCTTCGCACCGGATCTCATCGCGGTGCTGGTGTTGGTGTTCTTCAAAGGCGTGTTCAGCGCGGCCTTCGGTCCAGCACGCCAGGCGAGTGTTCGGTCGACTGTCCCAGATGACGATCTGCTAGCGGCGAGCTCGCTTGGGTCACTGTCAGTACAGGTCGGCAAAGTGTTCGGTCCGGTGCTTGGCGGCATCCTCGTCGCGACGGCCGGACCGCGCGCGGCGTTCGTGGTTGACTCGGCGACGTTTCTCGTCTCGGCGCTGCTGCTGGCGCAGTTACCGCGGCTGCAAGCCGCGCCGAGAACGCAGACAGACGAGTCGGAGCCGAGCTTCTGGACCGAGCTGCGCGAAGGCATCGGCTACATAGTGCATCGCGCAGCACTGACCATCGCGATCGGCAGCATGTCGGCGGCGTTGTTCATGATCTTCATCATCGATAGCATTGGCGTGCTTGCCCTCAGGCAACTGGGCGTCACCGAAGCGCTATTTGGCGTCGCCGTCGCGAGCATCGGGCTGGGCACAGCGCTCGGAGCGCTGGCAGTCAGTCAGTGGGGCCGACGCTACTCACCATTCCGCATCATGGGCATCGGACAACTCGTGAGCGGCCTGGCTGTGGCGGCGCTGGGCGGCGCGGTGGTGTTGAGCGTGCGCGGGACGGGACTCGAATGGGTGCTCATCTACATGATCACGGGACTGTCGGCGGCCGCGGTGATGGTCTCGTATAGCTATATCATCCAGATCGCAACGCCGCGCGAGTTGATGGGTCGCGTCGCATCGAGCGCCGAAGGCGTGCAGACGACGTTTCAACTGATGGCGCCGCCGCTCGGCGCCGCGCTGACGCAGATCTACGGCGTTGGCGTCGTCTTCGCAGCGGCGGGCCTGGCGCTGGCGATCGTTGGCGCCTGCGTGATGCTGACGTCGTCCCGAGTGGGGGTTCGAGCGCGAGCGGAGGCGATTGCATGACGCCGTTGTGGACGGACGTATGCGCGGCTACGGAATCGCCGCGCTATCGGTTCGGGACGCAGCGCGCGGTGCCGCCGACGCAGACGCTCCGCCGCATTGCGCCACTGTTGCCGCGCGCGGGTATTACGAGACTGGCCGACGTAACCGGCCTCGATTGGATCGGCCTGCCCGTCTACCAGGCGATTCGGCCGAACTCGCGCAACATCTCGGTGTCGCAGGGCAAGGGTCTCACGCGCAGTCAGGCAAAGGTGTCCGCGCTGATGGAGTCGCTGGAGTCATTCCACGCCGAGTCGATCGACCAGCCGGTCGTGCATGCGTCGGTCGGCGTCATGCGCGAGCAATTGCCGTACGACGTGTTCGCATTGCCGATCGTTGCCGCTCCGAAAATGGCGCTGGAGCGAGACCTGGAGGACGATCCGTACGCGCCACGGATTGGCTCGCCGTCCTTGCTCAACGATGGCATGGTGGTGGAGTGGATCGCCGCGACCGATCTCGAAACCGGTCAGGCGACGTGGCTGCCGCGGCAGTTGTGCGAGCTGAACTTCTCGGTCGCAGAGCGACTCTGCCCGCCGCTGTTCCGCGCTTCGTCCAATGGTCTGGCGAGCGGCAACACGATCGCCGAAGCTCTCGTGCATGGGTTGTGCGAGGTGATCGAGCGTGACGCGTTGTGGCGGCAGCAGGCCGTCAACGCGGAGCGGTGCATAGATCTGTCGTCTATCCGGGCTGGCCTCGTCAGACAACTCATCGAGCGCTTCGCGCGAGTCAATATGCGCACACGCCTGGTGGATGCAACGGGTCCCACCGGGGTGCCGTGCTGTGTAGCCTTTCTGACGCACGGCGAGTCGCCGGGGCAGTACTACGGCGCCGGCTGCCATCCGAGCCGTACCACCGCGCTTCTGCGCGCGCTCACCGAGGCCGCGCAATCGCGACTGGGCCACATCGCGGGCAGCCGGGACGATCTGTTCAGGCGGAGCTATCTGGGCGTTACCGAGTGGCCCAGCGCGGAGGAGCCCCCACGAGTCACCGTTGCGTTGCGGGACATTCCAACGCTGCCCGTCCACGGCTGGTCGTCTGTCTTGCACGATCTCATCAGCCGCGTACGACGACTCACAGGCATGCCGCCATTGGCCGTGGATTTGCGGAGTGAGGAGTTCGGGTTGCCAGTCGTTCAGGTTGTCGCGCCCGGCTTGCAGCTCATACCGCCGAGTCGCCGGTGACCCAACGCATCGTTATCTTCGTCGGGCCGTCGCTGCCCGCGGATGAAGTGCAGCGCGCTATCGCGCGGATTCCGGCTGAGGTGATCGTCCAGCCGCCGGTGCAGCAGGGCGACATGCTGCGTATCGCCGAGTTGAAGCCCACGTGCGTGGCGATCGTCGACGGTGTCTTCTTCCAGGTGCCGTCGGTGACCCACAAGGAGATCCTGTTCACGCTGGAGCGTGGCGTACGCGTGCTGGGCGCAGCGAGTCTCGGGGCGCTGCGCGCCGCCGAGTTGGACGTGTTTGGCATGCAGGGCGTCGGCGAGATCTATCGCATGTACAAGCGCGGCATCATCGACGGTGACGACGAGGTCGCGGTCATGCACGGCAATGCGGAAGATGGATACGTCGCTTACAGTGAGCCCCTGGTCAGCGTGCGGCACAACCTGCGCCGTGCGCAACAGCGAGGCATCATCACGGGCAAGACGGCCCGCTCTGTGATTCAGGCGGGCAAGCAGCTGCATTTCACGCGGCGCACGTATCGAGGCATCTTGAGGGCAGCAGTCGCGAGCGTGGCCGAGGCTGAGATGCACGCGCTGGAGCGCTTCCTCGACGCTGAAGCTGAAGACCTGAAGCGAGCCGACGCGCTGGAGCTTCTGGAGTTGCTGGCGACTGAGCCTTCGGCGTTGGCAAGCAGCGTGCCGACCGTGCATCGCACAGTCTATGCGCACCTGGCGCACCGAGAGTATGCGGGGCGGACGTACGGCGGAACCTACCTGTCCGATGCATTCGTGCTGTCGATGGTCAAACTGCTGTCGCCACATGCTGTGCGCCTGCGGCGGCGAGCGGCCTTTCGGTGTATCGCTTCCGCGCAGGCTATTGCTGCGTGCTCAACGCGGCAGCTTATCAACGAGGTTGCACAGCGGCATGGTATCGAGCCACGACTGTTGCTCGCGGCACCGCGCATGCAGCCGGGCATTCCGTGGGATACGGCGCTGCTGCGCGAGGCCGCGGACTCCGGTGAATTCGAAGCAATGCTCGAGCTCGCCGCGCGGGTGCAATGCTTCGCGGAGACCACGAGGAAGGCAATGCCAGGCCTTCTAGAGTCGCTTAGCCTGGAGCGGCTGGAGGCCTGGGCTGCCAACAAATGGGCCATCGAGCACCACAGGCTCGGCCAACACCTGGTGTTGTGCGGATTTAGCAGCTATCGCGAATTCGCCGACGTGGCGCGGCTCCTCTATGTCGACGAGTGGCTAAACGATGCCGCTTTCGCGCAGCAGGATCGCCTTGAGCGTGTGGTACGCCGCGCTGGCGTCGCGCTCGAAGTCCGCTAGCTCGTTCGTCTCGCGCATGAAGTGGCCATTGGGGTAGATGGCCAGCCTCTCGCCGCCACTCGCTTCAGTAACCGGCGGTAGTTCTTCGGCCAGCCACGCCTGAAGCTCCGCGAGGTTCGTGGAGCGGCCGCGCGCGCGGCGTTGCCGATGAAAATCGACCAGGTCGCCGCGCGCGGTGAACGTGTCGACTCCGCTGAGCGGCGTTGAGTAGCGCTCGGTGACGAGAATCGGATCATCCGTCAGGCTGTCGCGCTTCTCTGGTGGTACGAGCACTGCACCGTAGTGGGCGAAATACAAGATGCTGTGCGCACTGTCGATGCCACCGACGAATGGCCGATCGTCGACGAAGTTGACCACCCGCTCCGCGAGCGGCTCAATGGCCGCGTCGTGACCGCCGCCATCGAAGTGCGTGCGACCTTCCCCATCCGTCCAGTACAGCGTGCGCACGATGTCGTCACCATCGAACGGTCCAACGTCGCGGATGCCGAAGTCCGCAGGCCGCTTGGCCACACTGGCGCCCGGTGTCAGCAGGAAATCGCCGATGCCGGCTAGAGTCCAGTTGGCGCGGTTCTCCAGCAGGAACTCGAACGTTTGACTGGCCTCCGCAATGGTTTCGCCTGGAAAGCCGACGAAGCCCATCATTTGCGCCGCGATGCCCACCCGAGACAGTTCGCTCAGCAACTCTGGCACCTGCTCGAGTCGCACACCCTTGTTGATCAGGTCCAGGATGCGCTGGCAGCCCGACTCGTAGCCAAACGAGACGGCGACGCAGCCTGCCTTGCGCAGCTCGTCGGCCATACCGTCCTTGATCATCGACTTCTCGAGTCGCAGCTCCGCGCTCCAGTGGATGTCGAGGCCACTGGCGGCGATCGCCTGCGACAGTTTGCGCAAGTACGCGGGCGCGATCGCATCGACCGAGAAGTAGAGCGTACGCGCGTACTGCGCGATGTGACGCAGCTCCTCGATGACCGCTTCGATTGGACGATTGCGTGATGGCGACGTTGGCATATCGGTGTTCAGCCCGTAGTCGCAGAACGTGCACTTGTTCCAGTAGCAGCCGCGAGTCGGTGAATACAGCAACACCGGCTCGGGCGACCAGTACTGACTGAGATCGAAGACGTCGTACCGCGGCGCTGGCAGCTCGGCCATGTTCTCGTACATAACCGGCATCGACGCGATCGGCAGCGAGCCCTCACGCAGCACTAGACCGGGCTGACCCTCCGGCAGCGGCTTGCCGCTGGCAATGGAGCGCAGCAACGCCATTAAGACCGATTCGCCTTCGCCGCCGACTGCCGCGTCGCACTCTGGAAACAGCTTCCAGATATCGGCTTTGTCGCGTAGACACTTCAGCTCGTCGCTGATCTCGGTGCCTCCGACGCACAATAGCGTGTTCGGGAGCACCTGCCGAATCTGCTTGGCCATGCGAATCGCGAAGGGCAGCTGACCGATGTAGTTAACGGACAGTCCGACCAGATGCCATTCGTGTTCACGTAGCACGGCGTCGAATTCGGACTCGAAGTACGGCTGCAGCGGGCGAGTGATCCGCTGGATATACTCGTCGCTGGTCAGGTCGGAGACGCTGCACAGGCTGCCAAGGTTGTTGATGCGCAGCGTGAAATCGCCGAACTGCCCGGCGAAGCCGCGTAACGAGAGGACGTCGAGCCAACGTTTCAGGACCAGCGTCGCCTGGCGATAGCTGCCGTAGTCGTAGAAGCGCTCTGGATCGCGCAGAATTCCGATGGCTCTGGCTACCGAGTCAGGCTGCAATCCCACGGCTCGCAAGGCGTAGCGATAGTTGAGCTGCTCGCCCCGTGTAAGCGGGGTCCGCCTTTCCAGCTCGTGCCTCATGTCAGCAGCTTCATCCAGCAACTCCGCAAGCTGCGCCGGCTGCGCCAGGAAGTTCAGTGCATCGATGTTGGCGTCGATGCCGCGGAAACCGGTGAAGCCCGCCCCTGCCGACGCCCCAAACAAGTACGGAATCGAGTGATACGACGCTGTCGGATCGGTGATCGGGACGTTGATCACCAGGTAGCGGACGTCTTCGCGGAGCATGGCAGAGGAGCAACGTCCCACAAGTTGTCACGATCGTCAAGTGATGCAGGGAAAACTCAACCGATTGCCGATTGGGCCGGCACATCGCGAGCGAGCCGGCGAAGAATCGGGGAGGCGGGCTGGCCGACCTCTCGGGGACGCCGCCAGTGATGTCCTGCCTGAGCCGCGGTGCGCCCTCGGGTGCCTGCCGCCGGATCGCCTGCGGCTCAGGCAGTCGGAGATCCCTGTCGACGACCGCGCGGTAGCGGCGGCTTTCCTCGGAGCGTTGCGCCTGCTGGCTGGTGGCCGCCGCTCTGTGTTGCTGGCCTGGACGCCAGTGGTTGGATCCGGCGTCGGTCGCGGTGCTCGCCCAACCTGGGCCAAAGCTGACTTCGGGGGGCACATAGCGCCTGACCGCCTTCGGCGAGCAGTTAGCGGTTAGCTGTTAGCAACGAGCAAGGGTTGGCTATTCGCTTAATGGCTAATGGCTCGCGTGTGCTGACTTGGCAAAGCACAAGATGTGGACAGGAGCTGTGTGAGATACGCGAGTGGTGCAAGGCGTGAGAGCCGGCATTGTAAACCCAAGCGGCCGAGGTGCTCGGAGAGGAAGCACGCGCGGGACGACTCGATCCTGACGCGGTTGGCGCCGTGCTCGCGACCACTGGCCAACGAGCGCCGCGCATCGAGCGTCCCGTGCCGTGGTTCGAGGAGCCGAGCGGCGTTGGTGCCGATGTCAGCCGCTTCTTGGCCAACCAGCCTGGCTGATTTCTCGGGCAAACTCGGCACCGAAGGCCGCGGCGGCTACCAGTGGAATGCTCGTCGCGCACTGCCCGCTGCAACGCGTCGCCCTCGAACGTCGCGGTCGAATCCGCGCGGGCCTCCAGCCCGGCGACACTCCGAGAACGGCCCGTGAGCTGGCCTAGCTCGCTAAGCTAAACTTGGATCTTGCCTTCCTGAGGCTACCCAACGAACCCTCTAGAGCGAGGGACAACACCATAAAGCTGAGAGCGGTCAAGCTGATGCGGACTGTTAGCTGCGGCTAGGCAGGCTTGCGTGATGGCGGCCGTTTCGAACAATCTTCCCGTTCAGGTCACCCGCTTCATCGGGCGGGTACGCGAAGTGGCAGAACTCGAGCACCTGCTGACCGAGGGATCGTCGGAATCGCGCCTGATTACGCTGACGGGCGCCGGCGGCTGCGGCAAAACACGACTCGCCCTGCGCGTGGCAGAGAATTCGCTGGATAACTATCCGGACGGCGTCTGGCTTGTCGACCTATCCCCGTTGCGCGACCCGGCACTTGTGCCTCAAACGATCGCCAACGTCCTCGGCCTACGCGAGCCGGCGGGCACGTCACTCATCGACGCTCTCGCCGACTACCTC
>DASXRR010000073.1:0-13937 GCA_036506475.1 Chloroflexota bacterium | reverse complement strand
CCGGCCGCCGCGGTTGCCGTCGAATTAGCGGTCGGCGTTGGACCAATATTGAACTTGTCAAGGCCGAAGACGATTCCGCCGAGTAGGACAGCAACCACAAGAAAGCCAAGTGTGACGCGAAGATTCATGCGCTCGGCTTAGCGACGTGTCCACCATACGGCGGCGCCCGCGGCGAGCACCGCCAATGGCAGAAACAAGAAGCTCGAGAACTTGACCAGGTTGATCTGCGGCCCCGTCAGCAGCATCGAGCGCGACACCGTCTCGGGTGCACGGATGCTGATCAGGTTGTCCTCGGATGCAAGCCAATTGGCCGCATCGAGGAACAGGTCCTGATTGCCCGACGACACGCTCAGGAAGCGGTTAGCCACGATGTTTGCCGTAGCGATGACCACGATGCGCGCACCTTTACCCCCCGTGCTCGCGGGGCCGGTCTGACCCGCGGGCGGGGTGGCGCCGGCGGCGTTGGCCTCGATCGCTACCGCCAGCGGCAGCGGGCCCTTGGGGTCGGCGTCGGAACGCTGGATCTGCTGCAGGTTGGTGTTGCCCCAACTTTGATCCGACGACTGTGCCAGTGCGACCACCGTCGCATCGCCCGTCGGGCTCGTCGGAATGGTGATGCTGCCAACGGCCGGATAGAACGTGGCCAGACGCAGATCCTTGGTGATTGCGTGCGAGCCGTACTTGTCGACCACGGGCACGCGGACGTCCTGCAAGAACGGCTGGGCTGGGTCGACGACGAGCAAGTTGTTGTTGACCGACACCTGGTACTTGCTGAGCAGGTCGTTGAAGTCGGCCGGCGAGCCAGGACCGACGAGCAGGAACAGTTTGCCGCCGCCATCGAGATATGCGCGCAGCGTGTCCTTCTCCTCGGGTAGGAACGGATTCGTGGGCCCGGCGATGATGACCTCGGCCGCGTCGTCGGGAATGGCACGCGCAGTGATCAGGTTCAGTGGCGTCGCGCTGAAGTTGTCGCGCTCGAGGGCCTGCTTGATCTGGCTGAAGTCGCCCTGATCGAACCCATCCAGCGAGCGCTCGCCGTGGCCCTGTGTGAAGTACACCTTCTTTTCGGGCCGCTCGAGCTTGACCAGCGCGGTGCTGACATCACGCTCCGTCGTACCCGTGCTGTTCTGCTTCTTATCACCCATCTGGTAGACGACCGTGCCAGGCTCGGTGATGCCGGCCGCGATCGCATCGCCAGGCCGCTGTTCGGGATCGATGAGCTCGAAGGTCAACTTGCCGCCCGAGCGCGCCGAGTAGTCGTTGAGCAGCGTCTGGAAGTCCTGGCGCCGTGAGTCCGTACTGGGCAGGAAGCCTGTCACCCTGACCGGGCTCGGTAAGGTCTCGGCGATGCGCTTGCTCTGATCGGACAACGTGAATTGCTGGTTCGACGTCAGGTCGACCTTGTTCTGGTAGCGCGAACCGAGCACGTTGAACAGGCCAAGAATGATCAGTGCGGCCGCGGCAATGACCAGCGTGTTGCCCGAGTACATCGCGCCACGCCCGGTGAGCTTGGCCCACACATCTTCGGGATCGAGCGCGACATAGATGCCCAACAGCAGCACGCCCGCGGCGATCAAGATGCGCTCGATCAGGCCGAATTGCCCCTCGACCAGTAGCGCGCCCAGACCCGCCAGGATGCCGAAGATGCCCAGCGCCGCCAGCGGCAAGCGCACCGATTCCATCGAGAAACCACCGCCCGCTTGAGGGCCACGACTCGCCATTGCTAGCGATACCTCCGAGCCTGCAATGACAGCGTGCTCAAGACCAGGCCGGCCACGATCATGGTCAGGTAGTAGATGACGTCTTTGGTGTTGATCACGCCTTGCGGGAAGTCCTGGAAATGATTGATGACGCTGGTGTAGCTGACGATCGTGCCCAACGTGCCACCGAGTGATTGGCCGAGGTTGTCGCTCAGCCACAGCACCAGCAGGAAGATAAACGCCAGCACCGCTGCGACGATCTGATTTTCAGTCAAGCTGGATGCCCACAGGCCAACCGCCAGGAACGCCCCCGCCTGCAGCAGCACACCCAGGTAGCCAGCCACAATCGGACCGCGGTCGGGGTTGCCGAAGATAAACAAGAACAGCGGGTAGAGCAGGGTCAGGCCGACCATGACCGCCACGAGCAGAATGCTTGCAGCGAACTTGCCGACCACGATCTGCCATTCCTGGACCGGATTCGTCAGCAGCAGCTCAATGGTGCCCGTGCGCTGCTCTTCGGCCAGCAGGCGCATGCTGATCATGGGCACGACGAACAGGAACAACACGCTCACGTTCGAGATCAGCCCGCGTAACGAAGCTTCGCGCGAGCTTTCGATGATCAGTCCAAAGAGCAGTCCCGCGCCGAACAGAAAGAACGCGATCACGAGATACGCCAGCGGCGACAGGAAGTAGCCGCGCAATTCGCGCGTAGCGACCGCCCACACGTTAATCATGCAACGTCCTCGGAGGCTGTGTCGCTCGTCGTCAGCTGCAGGAAGATCTCTTCCAGGCTCAGATGCGCCGGTCGCAGCTCCATCAGACCAAAACCGCCGTTGACGACGGCATTGGCGAGCGCTTCGCGGATGTCGGCGCCGACTGCGCTTTGAATGGTGTACGAGCGGCCCGCATCTGACGCCGCGCGTCCATCGCCGTCGCCCTCGACGCTGAGCACCTTGGGCACCGCCTTGAGCGCCTTGGTGACCGCATCGCGCGGACCGCGCACGGTCACGGCGATGCTCTCGGCCCCCTTCAGTCGACGGTCGAGGTTTTGCGGCGTATCTTCGGCCACGACGCGACCGTTGGCGATGATGACGATGCGCGAGCAGGTCGCGGCGACCTCGGGCAGGATGTGCGTGCTCAAGATGACCGTGTGCTCGCCGCCGAGGGACTTGATGAGATTGCGCGTCTCGATGATCTGCTTGGGGTCCAGACCGCTGGTCGGCTCGTCGAGGATCAGGACCGGTGGATCGCCGATCAGCGCCTGGGCGAGTCCGACGCGCTGGCGCAAGCCCTTCGACAGCTTACCGATCGCGTCATTGGCCCGATGGGCGATGCGCGCCTTCTCCATGGCCCGCTCGACTTCACGCTTGCGCTCGTTGACGCCTTTGATTTTGCCCATGAAATCCAAATACGAGCGCACGCTCATATCTGGATAGAGCGGCACCGTCTCGGGCAGGTAGCCGATATTGGCGCGGGCTTGCAGAGATTGGCGGAAGACATCGAAACCGGCAACTTCGGCACGCCCACCCGTGGGCGGCAAGTAGCCCGTCAAAATCCGCATGGTCGTGGTCTTACCGGCGCCATTTGGTCCAAGAAAGCCGAGTACTTCGCCCTTCTGAACCTCGAATGTCACGTCGGCAACGGCCACTCGCGGACCGTAGTTTTTGATCAGGTGCTCGACGCGAATCACGCGACGTCACCCCCACAGTCAGTTCTGGATTCAGCCATAGCCGCCCGAAGCGTAGCGTGCGCGAGTATAGGTTTGCCCTTTTTTGGCGAGCAACGAAGTCCCCATAAGAGTACCGTTAAACCCGAGTCACTCCACGATGTCCGAGCGCATGGCGGTCTATGCGGGGGTGTTCGATCCACCCACGATGGCGCACCTCGAGATCGTCGAGATGGCGCTGCGCATCTTCGATCGGCTCACCGTCGTCGTCAGCTTCAACCCCAACAAGCCGCGCGCTCTGTTTTCGCCCGAAGAGCGGGTTGAGCTCATCGAAGCCTCGCTGTCGCCTGAGATTCGCGACCGCGTGCAGGTCACCTCACATTCCGGCCTGACCGCGCCGTATGCCCAGAGCATCGGTGCCAGCGCGCTGGTGCGTGGAATGCGGCCCTACGCCGACGCCGATGCCGAGATCGCGTTGGCCCTGATGAACCAGAAGCTCGCGCCGATGATGCCTACGTTGCTGTTGGTGACCTCACCGCGCAACGTCTATCTGTCAAGCTCGTTCGTGCGCGAGACCGCGCAGCTGGGTGGGATGATCGTGCCCGGCACGGTCTCGCCAGCCGTCGAGGCCGCGCTGCAGGAGCGCTTCGGTCATCTAGCAATCGACGACGGTGCCGCGCGGCGCGGAACCGAGTCCGCGCGCGACTCGTAAATTCCCCATGCACCGACTGGGCAGCATGCTCATCGTCGTCGGCCTGCTGGCTGTTGCTTTCGGCGTGGCGTGGCAATTTGGCCTGGTGCCCGGCAGCCGCGTGAGTCTGCCGCCGCCCGTCGCATTGCAGCGCACCCCGACGCCCATCGCCGCTCCAACTGCCGCGCTGGCCCCAGCGATCCCGCTGGCCACGTCCGTCCCGCCCGCCGCGGAGCCAACGCCGCCGCCCCAGCCTGTCGCGCCGCTGCCATACTCACCTGACGCCGAAGATCGGCACCGCGATGCCCAGCGCCCCCCGCCGGGCTACGCGGTGCGCCTGGCCATCCCGTCGATCAAGCTCGAATCCGACGTCCAGCAAGGCGGCATCGTCGCCGATGCCGACGGCAATCCGAGCTGGGAAACGCTGCCTTTCGTCGCCGTCCACTACGGTGACCTCACGTCCCTTATCGGTGCCCGCGGCAACGCCGTTATCGCCGGCCACGTGGTCACGCTGCGCGAAGGCAACGTCTTTCGCTTCCTCTATCAGCTCGACCTCGACGATGAGATCCAGGTCTGGGATAAGAACGAACGCGAACACGACTTCCGCGTCGTTGGCGTGAAGCTCGTGGCCCCCAGCGACACCTCGGTCATGGCCCCGACGCCCGACGAGACGCTCACACTCATCACCTGCGGCGGCACCTTCGACCCGATTAAACGCGAATTCTCGGAGCGCCTGATCGTCACGGCTAAACCCATCTAGCGGTCACACACCGTTACACTGGCACATCACATGCACCTGGCGTCGGGCGCTCGTGCCTGACGAAACGTCCATTCTTACCTTCGGAGGTCCCGCGTGGCGTCACCTCTCCGCGATCAAGCCGATCTAGGCGCCTCGGCGGCCAGTCGGAACGGACACGGCGGAGCAAACGGGAGCGTCGGCAGCCCGCCGGGCGAGGCAGCGTATCGCGATCCGGCGCATGGCGGACCACTCCCCCAGGCCACGCTCCCCGAGCTTGTCGGCCGCCTCATCAATGACGTCTCCGATCTCGCGGACCGGCAGATCGAGCTCGCGAAGCAGGAGATTTCGGAAGCCAAAGACGAGGCCATCGGTGCCGTCATCAAGATCGCCATTGGCGCGGGCATTGCGCTCGCCGCGAGCGTGCTGCTGGTGATCTGGGCCTGGACCGGCTTCATCTGGTTCTTCAACTGGGTCGGCGCGTTCATCACCATCGGTCCGATCTCGCTGTCCTGGCTCGGCTGGCTGCTCGGCCTGCTGGTGCCGGGGTTGGCGGCGTTCGTGGCCTGGAAGCGCTTCATCAGCGGCGGCCTCAAGCAGGCCAAACACTTGTTTCCGCCGCTGCCCCGAACTCGGGCCACGGTCAAGGAGAATCTCGAATGGCTGCGACACCAGCGGATACCGAGCGGGAGATAGGTCGCCTGCGCGGCGACATGACCGACGCGCTGGCCGAGCTGCAGCGCCGGCTCAAGGGCGGCGTGCGCGGAATCGCGGGTGCCGAGGCGCGCATCTCGACCGTCCGCACCCAGCGCCAGCTGACCGAACAAGCGCGCGATAATCCAACGCTGCTCGGCGTCGCCGGTGTCGTCGTCGTGGGCGCGATCGGCTACGGCATCTATGCCGCCGTGAAGCGCTCGCGCGCGCACAGCAAGCCGCAAAACCGTCTCAAGCGAGGTGTCGCCGAATTGACCGAGCGCGTCGAAGGCGGCGTGGAGCTTTCGCGAAGGCAGTTGGAACGCCAAATCGAACGGGCCAAACCGCGTGGACTGCTGCTCAAGGTCGAGCCCGAAGACGGCGGCTACATGCGCGTGACCGATGCACGCCTGGACGTGCCCGCGGTAAAGAACAAGGGGCGACACGACGTGATCAAGAAGTTGCTCTGGGCCGGATTCCTGTCTGTATTCATGGCCGTCGGCAGCGTGCTCGCCCGCCGCGTGGCCGGCACGGTGTGGAAGGTCACGGTGCGCGAGGATCCACCGACCGAAAAGCCGAAGGCCGACTGAACCCAGGATGCTCTCCGGCGACGAGATTCGGCGCCTGGGCGTAATCGATCTCGCTACTACCGCCGCGCAACAGGCGCTCTTTCAACCCAACGGTGTCGACCTGTCGCTCGATGAATTGTGGCGTTTCAGCGGCGCGGGGACGCTCGGCCAGACCAACGCCGAGCGCCACCTGCCCGAGCGGCTCGAGCTGGTCTTTGACACCGATGGCTGGATTCGCCTCGAGGTCGGCGCGTACGGCCTGCGCTATGCCGAAAGCGTTGACCTGCCGCCCGACTGTGGTGGGCTGTGCTTTCCGCGCTCGAGCCTGCTGCGCATGGGCCTGCACGTGCCGACGGCAGTGTGGGACGCCGGTTACGGCGGGCGCGGCGAAGGCTTGCTGATCGTGACCAACCCGCACGGGGTGCGTTTGCAGCGTGGGGCGCGGATCGCCCAGCTGGTGCTGTTCCGTCTGACGGAGCTGCCCAGCGCGGTGTACGCCGGGCACTACCAGCACGAGAACCGCTCAATATCCTGAGCAGCCTGCTCAATATATTGAGCGCTCAGGATCCTGAGCAATCTCGACCAGCGGCGCGCCGGCGACGCAGTACCGGCACGGCGGTTGCCTGGCCGGCTCGACCGCTACCTTCAGCGCCGCCAGCCCGGCGGCCACCGCGCACAGTGGCAAGCCCACCACATTGAGGTAGCAGCCTTCGCAGCGCTCGACCGGCCGAAACTCGGTGTCCTGCACGGCGTACCCACCCGCCTTGTCGAACGGTTCGCCACGCGCCACGTACGCCGCGATCTCCGTCTCGGCGTAGCTGCGCATGATCACCCGCGTCGAGACGACCGCGCCCCACTCGCGGCCGTCGGATGTCCGCAGCGCGACACCCGTCAAAACCTCGTGTGCCCGGCCGCGCAGGCCCAGCAGCATGGCGGCGGCAGTCGTGGCATCGGCTGGCTTGCCCAGTGACTGGCCATCCGACGCCACAATGGTGTCCGCCGCCACGACCACATCCGCATAGTCCGTCGTCGTGGTCCGTGCCTTGGCCAACGCCACGTTCAGTGCGCTGACGAAGGGATCCCCAAGCAGAAACAGGTCTTCGTCAAGCGCGGATGGTGCGGCTCGCCAGTCGAGGCCGAGCAGCCCGATCAGCGTCTGCCGGCGGGGCGACGCCGACGCCAGGATGAGCCTAACCGTAGAGCGAGCCGCGTGCGGCGGGCGTCGTTGGCGCGCCCAAGCCGGCAATCGTTTCCAGCGCAAAGTCCACCGATGCGTCGTCGATGTGGCGGTGCGCGACCATGCGCACGCCGCTTGGCCCCGCGCCACCTGTGACTCGCAGCCCGCTCGGCTGCAGCGCCTGCGCAAACGAAGCCGTGGTGTGGCTGAGTCCGCCCACGTCGAAGCGCACGATGTTGCTCTGGACGCACTCCAGGTCGAGCGCGATCCCTGGCATCCGGGCGAGCCCTTCGGCCAGCCGCCGCGCGCGCCGATGATCGTCGGCCAATCGATTGATCCCACTGCGCAGTGCGACCAGGCCAGCCGCCGCCAGAATGCCCGCCTGGCGCATGCCGCCGCCGACCATCTTGCGATAGCGCCGCGCCTCGTCGATCACCGCGTCCGATCCAACGAGCACTGACCCGACGGGTGCGCCGAGGCCCTTGGACAGACAGAACGTCAGCGTATCGGCGCCGCGGGCCAGGACTGCTGGCTCAACGCCGAGTGCCACGGCGGCGTTGAAGATGCGCGCACCGTCGATGTGCACCTTGAGTCCGTGCTCGCGCGCGACGGCGATCAGGGCGGCCATCTCCTCGGGGCGCATAACGGTGCCGCCCGAGGCGTTATGCGTGTTCTCGATGGCCAGCAGCGTCGTGCGCGCGTAGTGCACGTTGTCGGGTCGAACCAAGTTGGCGACCTGTTCGGGCTGGATCTTGCCGACGAGCCCGACCACGGGCCGCAGCGTGAGTCCGGCGAGCCGGGCGGCGCCGCCGACCTCCGCGTTGGCGATGTGCGAGCTGACCTCGGCGATCAGCTCCTCGCCAGGCCGGGTCAGGCTGAGCTGCGCGAGCAGATTGCCCTGCGTGCCACTGGCGACGAACAGGCCAGCGTCTTTGTCGAAGATGCGCGCCGCCGCCTGCTCGAGCTCGTTGATGCTCGGGTCTTCGCCGAAGACGTCGTCGCCGACAGGTGCTGTCGCCATGGCCTCGCGCATCTCAGGGGAGGGCTGGGTAATCGTGTCGCTGCGGAAGTCGAGCCGCAGCGCTGCTTCGAGGTCGGCCGCGGCCGGGGCCGATGGGACGCTGACTGCCATAGTGCCCGGGAGTGTACGGGTACCTAGATCGCCTGGCGAAACTCGCGCGGCGTGTTGGTCGTCACGACGTCCACCCCAGCATCAATCGCCCGCTTCAATCGTTGGTGCCATGCTGGTGCCCCCGCGTCCAGCGTCCACACGTCCAGCACCATGCCCGCCCGATGCACCAGGTCCACAACGTCGAAGTCGTCGGCCAGCATGCGTTCGAATGCCAGTAGCCGCAGGTGTATCTCGCGCGCGCCAGGCACCAGGCGCACGATGCCGCCCAGCCGGTCAAACAGATACTCACGTGCAGAGGTGTGTCTGGCGCGCGCGAGTGGATGGGCATCCAGATACCCGTAGGCGCCCCGCGGCAGCGTGCCGCCCTCTTCTTCCTCCTGGCCTTCAGGCACCCAATCGATCTCGCCGAAGACATCGAATCCGATGCGCAATGTGCCATCCAGTCGCAGCAGCCGTCGCAGGTTCCAATCTGCTGAGCTGTTGAACACGATTCGTTCCTTGACGGGTTCGACCAGCCGCAGCAGCGCTTCCAGCGTCGACGCGGGTAGCGGATCGAGATCCATCATGTCCAGCTCGAGCAGCGTCGGCCCTTCGATGGCCGTCATGAGCTCGACGACCTCGCCGAACAGTGGCCCTGTCGCCGGCGGATCATGGGTCACGACAAACTCGTGGCCAATCAACGCAATATCGATCTCGGCCCGAGGCACCTGCTGTTCGAGGCACTCGCGCACCGCCGCCAGCGAGTTGCCCGAGAAGTCCCCGCTCCAGCGACACTGGTGCGCCTTGAACTCGACCGTCATGCGCTCGCCATCGTAGTCCGACCGCATACCCTGTCACGTAGATCGTGAGCCTGCCTCTCGCTGTACCGAGGCCGCGGCGGTTGGCGACTGCCGCGCGTGTCGTGTGGATCCTGGTCGCGGGCGTGCTCGGGTTGTACCTCGTGGTGTTCGTCGCCAGCGCCGCGGGCCGGCTGCTGCGTTCGCAAGAAGAGTTCATCTACGGCGAATCGTGGCTGCTCGACGACGCCCGACGCATCGCCGCCGGTGAGTCGCTCTACCCACCCGTCGACCGACTGCCGCTGATGCACACCGCGTACACGCCCATCTATTACGTGATCGTCGGCGAGCTGGTGCGCGTCCTCGGCGACCACGGCTACACCATTGGTCGGGTGGTGTCGTTGCTCGGCGCGGCGCTGGCGGCGCTGGCGCTGGCGTGGAGCATTCGACGCGTGACCGGCCGCTGGCTGCCGGGCGCGCTGGCCGCGGCCTTCTTCCTGACGCAGAACCTGACCGTCGTCTTGTGGGCGCCACTGCATCGAGTGGACGCGCTCGCGCTGGGTGCAACGCTGCTCGGCCTGGCCCTCGCGACCAGCGGCCGCGTGAGCTCGTCAGCCGTTGTCCTGGTTGTGGCGGTCATGACCAAGCAGACCTTCGTGGTCGCGCCCATCGTGGTGTGCCTGGCGCTGTGGCCGTTCTGGAAACAGATGCTGCGCTTCGCGGCGCTCTTCGGCGGCGGCGTGTTGGTCTCCGTCGTAGTCGCGCAGTGGCTGACCGGTGGCTGGTTTCTGTGGCACACCGTCGTCGGCAATTCGAACGAGGCCGAATTCGACACGTTCGCCCAGCTGATGGGCGGCTTCCTGCAGTTCAACGGCTTGCCCGTGCTCGCCGCGGCGGCCAGCCTGGTGCTGCCCAGCAGTCGCGAGGAGCGCCTGTGGCGACTCTATTTCCTGGGCACGCTGGCCACACTGCCGACGATCGCCAAGATCGGCGCGTCTTCGAATTACTGGCTCGAGATCTCCGCCGCCACGGCCGCGCTGCTCGCATTGGCCAGCCATCGCCTGGCGCGGTGGCACGAGACGCGGCTGATCGCGCCGGTTATCATCGCTGGCTCGCTGCTCATCGCGGTGCCGGGCTATCAGGCCAATACGCGCGAAGCCTCGGACAGCCTGCGCGAGGCGCTCACGCCCGCGCCTGACTACCTCACGCTGGTTAGCGACGTGAGCATCAATCCCTTTCGGGTCGAAGCCAGCTTCGTGCGACGCGTCGCCGCCGAGTCCGGCGAGGTGCTGACCGACAATCCCGGCCTGGCCGTGGCGGCCCACAAACGCATCATCTACGAGTTCCAGATCTTTCAGTTGCTGCACGTCGAGGGCCACTGGTCACAGGCGCCGATCCTGGACGCCATTCGTGAACGCCGCTTCAGTCTCGTCGCGCTGATGCACCCACTCGATGGCCCGACCCAGGGCACGCGCTGGACGCCCTCGATTCGCGACGCGTTACTCGCGACCTACGTGCCGGCCGGCCAGCAGTCCGGCTTCTGGCTGTACCGTCCTCGCCCGTGACGCACACGCCGATGATGGACACGCTCGCGGCGCCGAAGGCGCATTTCCTTCTGGGCCATCTGCCTGAGCTGAGCCGCGACCACCTCGGGTTCGTGCTGGACACCGCCCGACGCTACGGCGACTTCGTGCCACTCAAGTTCGGACGCCGCACGACCGTCCTGCTCAGTAATCCGCGCGATGTCGAGGACGTGCTCGTCACCCGACAGCGCAACTTCACCAAGGGCTACTTTTATCGCATCCTCGGAACGTTGCTCGGCAATGGTCTGCTCACCAGCGAAGGTGAGTTCTGGCTGCGTCAGCGTCGGCTGGCCCAGCCAGCGTTCCATCGCGAGCGCATCAACGGCTACGCCGAGGCGATGGTGCGTTTCACCCGGGAGCTTCTGGCGAGCTGGCGCGCGGGCGAGGTGCGCGACGTCCACGACGACATGATGCGGCTGACCTTGCGCATCGTCGGACAAACGTTGTTCGACGCCGACATCGTCGCGGAGGCGCCCGAAGTCGGCCAAGCGCTGCCCCAGGCGTTGCACGAGCTCAGTCAGCAAATGACCGGCCCCGAGTTCGTGCTGCCGTCGCGCATCCCGACGCCAAGCCGCATACGCCTGCGTCGCGCCGTCGCACGGCTCGACCCGGTGGTGCTGGGCATCATCGCCCAGCGTCGGGTAAGCGGCGAGGACCGCGGCGACCTGCTGTCGGCGCTGCTGCGCGTGCAAGATGAAGATGGCAGCCGGATGACCGACCGCCAGCTGCGCGACGAGGCGATGACGATCATCCTGGCTGGCCACGAGACGACGGCGCTTGCCTTGAGCTGGACCTGGTACTTGCTCTCCCAACATCCTGGCGTCCGCGCCCGCCTCGCTGAGGAGCTCACGTCCGTGCTCGACGGTCGCGCTCCGTCGCTCGCAGACGTGCCGCGCCTGCCGTACGCGGAAGCCGTGCTCCTGGAGACAATGCGCCTGTACCCGCCCGTCTACGGCATCGGCCGCGAGTCCATCGCCGACATGGACCTGGGCGGCCACCACCTGCCGGCAGGCACCAACGTGTACATGCTCGCCTGGGTCATCCAACGCGACCAGCGCCACTTCGATAACCCCGATGCGTTCGTGCCGGAACGTTGGCTAGACGGCCTGGCCAAACGCCTGCCCCGTTTCGCCTACTTCCCCTTCGGCGGCGGCCCCCGCCTGTGCATCGGCCAGCAGTTCGCCATGCTCGAAGCCACCCTCCTGCTGGCCACCATCGCCCAAAACTGGCGCCTGACGCTCGAGCCTGGCCACCCCGTAGTGCTCCATCCCGCCATCACCCTGCGCCCTAAACACGGCCTGCGCATGCACCTCCAACCCGTCGACTGAGCGGTCAAGCGTGGCGACGAATACATAGATCTGTGGATGGCACAGGCGGCCGGCGGCGTCTAGCATGCGAACGCGCCCGGGTGGGGGAAGACTTCCGGGCAACGAGGGAGACCGGCCATGCTGGCCCGGAACCAAAGGTGGCGCCTCGGCCGGCGGCAGCTCCTGGCTGGCGCGGCGGGGATCGGAGCGACCGCGGCCGGACTGGTGGTGCTGCGGGGTGGCGGCGTCCCGCAGCCCCGCTGGACCCGTGCCGACCCTCCGCTCATCGGCTGGGTGGCGCCCATCAACGAGGCCGAGGACCGCGGCGTCGCGGCATTCCGCGATGGGCTGCGCGAGCAGGGGCTGATCGAAGGCGAGAACTTGCGCGTCGCCTGGCGCTACGCGGAGGGCCAGCCTGAACGGCTGCCGGGCATTATGGGTGAGCTGCTCGAGCTCGGGGTGCGGGTAATCGTGGCCGCCGGCAACACGCCAACCCAGGCCGCGCGTAGCGCGACGGACCGCGTGCCCATCGTGTCCATCAATGGAGCCAACCCGGTGGCACAGGGTTTCGCCACCAGCCTGGCGCGTCCGGGTGGCAATCTCACGGGAGTCGGAGGGAGCACAGGCGAAGCCCTGTACCAGAAGGCCGCCGAGCTGCTGGCGGAGGCTGTGCCCGCCGCGCGCCGCCTGGCCTATATCGGCAACCTGGTCGCCAGCGGGAGCCCGCACAAAGCCGTGGCTGCGGTCGCGGCGCAGCGCGGGTTGGAGGCTCTCGTGGAGGACGTGCCGGCACAGGCGGACGTGGAGCCTGCCTTCGAGCGTGTGCTCGCCTGGGGCGCGGACCTGCTGGTAGCGCAAAACGTGATCCCCGTGAACGCGCGTCGCGAACAACTGCCCGAGCTTGCACTCCGCGCGGGAGTCCCCACGGCGTCGTCGGCCGTGGTCTGGGTCGAGGCCGGCCTGCTTCTGGCGCACGACTACGATCGCCTGGCGGTGGCCCGTCGGGGTGCGTGGTACGTAGCGCGCATCCTGGACGGTGCCGACCCCGGCGTGCTGCCGTTCGAGCAGCCCACCGCCTTCGTCTTCGCGGTGAATCGGGCCACGCTGGCCCGCCTGGGCCTGAGCCTGCCCGAGCACGTCGCGCTGCAGGTTACGGACTGGCTCGCGTGAGTCCCACTCCGTGCCGCCGACTTCTAGAGCGACAGTACCGCTAGGCATTCGACGTGGTACGTCTGCGGTATCCAGCAGTCAACGTTGTGGCATCAACTAGGGCGGGCTAATCTAAAACGGCTCAGGTATCGTGTCGATTTAGGGTGCCCGTCGACACGGATAAGCGCTGATGTCCGCAGACGCGGAGGTGCAGCACGTTTTTCTGCACAAGGAAAGCGCCCGCATCTTCGATGTGAGAATTAGGTATGACCGTCGAGCTCGATCAGGCACTCGCGCAGCTGGCGGCGCTGGACACGTTCCGTCGCTTTTCGGAGCAGTTGCCGATCCCGCCCATCAGGATCCCGCCTGACCCCGTGCGTGCGGCTGGGCTCGATCCAGACGTCTGGCATGGGCTCGGTATTGTGGGAATCTGGGCCGCCGTCGATGCATTCGCTGAACGCAGGGGCCATCATCGCAATGATCTGCGGCAGGTGCTCGCGCCGGCACTCCTGCAAGCTTGGTTAGAGATCGATGACATGAGGCATCTGTACGCCCACAATTTCGCTGGCTTAGCGGACCAAGCCTACTTCACGCATCCGAGGAACTACCTGGCGGCAGCCATCCCTTACACCCTCACGTCAGGGAACAAGTTCGATGGACACCACCTGGTGCTGCGGTTACAGGACTTGGCATTTTACGTCGACCGAGCTCGACTCATCGTGCGGGATCTCGACGCGACCTGGCCTTGACCGCTGTAG
>DASXRR010000072.1:0-9307 GCA_036506475.1 Chloroflexota bacterium | reverse complement strand
GCCAGTAGCAGCAGCCCTTCAAACCAGTTCGACTCGCCGTCCAGGCACAGGAAGCTCACGCCGAGCACCGCGAACAGGAGCGCGCCGAGCTCGAAATGGTCGAATACCAGGGGCATCGGATGGCCCAGTAGCATCGAGGCGAGCACTGCCACCGGCGCCACGAGCAGGGCCACCTGCGTCGCCGAGCTGATCGCGATGCCGACCGCCAGGTCCATCTGGTCGCGGCGCGCGAACAAGACCGCCGAGAAATGCTCGGCGGCGTTGCCGACGATGGCTACGACGACTGCGCCGACGAATAGGTCGGACCAGCCAATGGTCTCCGCGGCGTGCTCGATCGAGCCGACGAGTGTCTCGGCGCCGACGCCCGTGAGCGCCGTAGCGATGGCCAGCAGCAGCAGTGCATCACGTCGGCTGAGCTCGGGCGGACCGCTGCTGTGCTCGCCGCCGACGAGCTCCTTGTGCGTCTTGAACGAGAACACCAGGCTGGCCGCGTAGACCGCCAGCATGACGATCGCGACGAGGACGCTGATCTCCAGGATGTTCGGCGCCTGCAGCGGCCGCGTGTCGGTGAGCGTTTCGGCGTAAATGTCGGGCATCAGCAGCGCGACGACGGTCAGGATCAACATGCCCGTGGCAGCGCTCACGCTGGTGCGATTGAACGTTTGCTTGTCGCGGTTCCATCCGCCCACGAACATCGCCAGCCCGAGCACCAGCAGCAGATTGCCCAGGATGCTGCCTGTGAGCGACGCCTTGACGACTTCGGTCAGTCCGCGCTGCAGCGCCAGCAGAGCGATGATTAGCTCGGCGGCGTTGCCGAACGTGGCGCTCAGGAATCCGCCCAGCCCGGCCCCGACGTACTTCGCCGCTTCGTCCGTCGCGGCGCCAATGAGTCCCGCCAGTGGCACGATGGCCAATGCCGACGTCGCGAACACCGCGACATCATTCGCGCCCGCCAGTCGCAGCCCCAGCGCCACGGGCAAGAACACGATCAGCACGTTCAGCTTGTGCCCGAGCACAAAACCCCATAAGGATGCCCGGTGCCCCGCGCTCACCTGATTGAGGGTAGCGCCCCAACGTCACCTCGCCTTCGCGCTTGTGCTGCCGCCGCCATGCCCATCGTGGATGCCCACTCCTTACTCTCAGCGTCTGCTTCGCTTCCTAGAGCAGACACGTCCCTCCCCAATGTGCGTCGCGTCCGCGAGAAGTAACTCGCTCCCTAGCTCCTTCGCTTCCGAGGTCAGGCACGTCCCTCGGTGTGTGCTTCTCTTCTGGAGAAGAACTTGCCCGCCGCGGCGCGTGCACTGACTGCGCCGCACGCAGGCAGCCTGACGCCAAGCTTTAGACCGCAAACGCCAGACGCACGAGCGCCTTTGCTATAGTGCGAGTGACGGCGTCCCGGAGGGGAGTAGCCACCGCCCGACGAGGGCGGCGGTGCGGCCAACAACCACCGACCACAACGGTCGTGGCCGCGCCTGAGCAAACGTTGCTCGGCCAGACTTCCGGCCCACACCAGGTCGCGCGCATGCGCGGCGGGTCTGGGTCGGTATGCGGAGCACAACCAATCTCCCCTCATCCAAACGAGGAACGCAGCGCACCGGCCCCAAGACGTCGAGCCTAGACACTCCGTCGGAGCCGATCCCATGAACCGTCAGACTCCTCGCCAAGAGGGCAACCAGCAATGAGCTGCGCAGTGGCTGTCGCACTCACCCTCCTCGCCGCCGTGCCGGCGTTCCTGATGCGCTTCGGCGGCCTCACGCCGTCAACTGAAGTGGCCACGCTGCTGTACGGCGCGGGCATCGTCGGTGCCGCCTTCGCCATCTCGTGGGCCGCCGAGGCTTCCGAGCACGACATCCCGCGCGCGCTCGCGCTGACCGTCGTGGCCCTGCTGGCGGTGCTGCCCGAGTACGCCGTCGATATCGTTTTCGCCTACAAGGCCGGCCAGGACCCAACCTTCGCCCCGTTCGCGGTGGCGAATATGACCGGCTCGAACCGGCTCCTGCTCGGCCTGGGCTGGCCAACGATCGCCATCCTGGCCTGGTTCTTCGGCCGCAAGAACCTGCTCGAGCTCGATCGCGGGAGCGCCCTGCCACTGGTCTTTCTCGGCGCCGCCACGATCTACTCGTTCAGCCTCCCGTTCCGTGCCGCGATCTCACCCGTCGACAGCGCCGTGCTGATCCTGCTGTTCGCGGCGTACGCCGTCGTGGCTGCGCGCCAGGAGACCCACGAGCCGGAGCTCGTCGGGCCCGCGGCGGTCATCGGCGCCCTGCCGACGGCGCAGCGCCGACTGACCGTGCTCGCCCTGTTCGCCTTCGCGGGCGTGACGATCGGCATCTCGGCCGAAGCCTTCGCCGAAGGCCTGGTCCATACCGGCGAAAAGCTGGGCATCGACGAGTTTCTCCTGGTCCAGTGGCTCGCGCCCCTCGCCAGCGAGGCGCCCGAGTTTCTGGTCGCGGCGCTGCTGGCGGTCCGCGGCAAGGCCTCGGCGGCCCTGGCGCTACTGCTGTCGGCGAAGGTCAATCAGTGGACGCTGCTCGTGGGCAGTTTGCCGCTGGCATATTCGTTCGGGGCGGGCCACATCGGCGCGCTGCCGCTCGACGAGCGGCAAACCGGCGAGGTGTTGCTGACCGCGGCGCAAAGCCTGTTCGGGGTGGCCGTCCTGGCCAGCATGTCGTTGAGCCTGATCGAGGCGGGCTTGCTCGGGGCGCTGTTCCTGGCCCAGCTGATCGCCGGGGGCATTTTGCGCGCCGGGATGCATTCCGCCGAGGCGGCCGCGGCGGAGCTGCTGTGGTTTAGCGTCGCCTATCTCGTGTTGAGCGTGCTCTTTCTGTTCAACGCCCGGACCACGATTGCCCGGGCATTTGCGCGCCGCCGCCATCGGCGCGCGTCGCGGCCTGGATACACTGAAGCGTGAACGAGTAGGCCGACATGTACGAGCACGTCCTGGTGGGGTTGGATGGGTCCGAAGCGGCCGAACGGGTGCTGGCGCACGCCGAGGCGCTGGCGGGCGCGTTTCACTCGACGGTGACGCTGCTCCAGGCGATCGTGTCGGTCGAGACGATCATCGCCCAGTCCGCGACACCCGGTCCGGGCATCGGCGACATCACCCCGCCGATTGACCCGACGCCGATCGTCGAGGCCGAACGGGCTAGCTCGAGCGAGTACTTGAGCGGTGTCGCGGCGCGGCTGCGCGCCAAAGGCGTCGCGGTCAACATCGAAATGCCCGAAGGCGATGCCGCCGCCACGATCGTCGAGCGCGCCCAGGCGCTCGGCGTCAGCTTGATCCTGATGACCACGCACGGTCGCGGCGGCCTGGGCCGGCTGGTCTTTGGCAGCACCGCTGATGCCGTCCTGCGCCACGCCGCCTGCCCGGTGCTGCTCGTGCGCGTTCACGAGGAGTCGTAGTCGGTACCGTCGTAGTCGGTACCCGCGCGCCGCGCTCGCTGGTGCGCTCGTAGTCGCGGTCGCTGATCGCCGATCGCCGCGGCGCCTACCGCTGTCTCGCTCCCGTCGCCGCCGCCCGCCCGCCGTCGCATGTTGCTAAGCGTAACGATGGACCGTCACGCGAACCGTCACGGGAAGCCGAGAAACCGTCAGCGCACTATCACAAAGCCTGTTGGAAACGTCATTTCTGTGTCACAGAATCGGCCGAACCGTCACGGGAAGGCGAGCAACCGTCACGCGCAGGCGCGAAACCGTCACGCGGCACTGCTCGGGCCGCGCAGGGCGGCGATCCTGGCGTCGAGCTCGGCCAGCGCGGCGTAGTCTTCTTCGACCAGGCGGTAGCAGCGTTCGATCAAGAGCTGTGCTAACTGGGCGCTGCGGGCGTCCGAGGATCGGGCGGCGGCGATGAGCTCGGCCGAGCGGTACTTGTCGCCGAGGTGACGAGCCACGCGCTCCATGTCGCCGACGGTTTCGTCGACGAGGCGGGCGTCGCCGCCTTCGACCGCATAGCGCAGCGTGCCGGCCATCCGCGCCAGGCGGCCGACTTTTTCGCTGTCGGGCATGACCTGCATGAGCAGGTCGTCGACGTCGACGGCAGATGAACCTGACGACGCCTCCGAGGCGCGCGTGGGCTCGGCCAGCAACGGCGCTTCGGCGAGGTAGCGGGTGCACGCCTCGGCGTACTGCGTCCCCACGTCTGAGACCGGCTGCAGCGCGTACAGCGGATCGCTCATGCGCAACGTGCCACCGTCGAGTAGGTCGTCGCCGCGCACGCTGGCCACGCGCTCCAGCCACGCCAGGCCGCCCTCGATCTTCTCGGGCACTGGCGGCAGTGGATACGCGGCCGGGCTCGACGAAGTCAACTGCCCGGCGAGCTGCGTCGCGAACGCCGCGGGAATGTATTTGCCCAGATCCATCTGGATCGGCGCCACCACCAGATACGTGGCCCAGGCGACGTCGGGATCGTCAGCGTCGCGAAAGTACAACAAGGCGTGTCCGCGCGGTCGGTCAGGATCGCCCGCGCGGAACGTCAGCACGCCTCGGATTGTAAGCTCAGACCTGCTCGACCTTGGCCTGTTTGCTGTCTGACACGCTGTCCGGAACTCGCCAGCCGCTACCGGACGGGCCAATCACGCTGTATGTCTGCGGCGTCACCCCTTACGACACCACCCATCTCGGCCACGCCTTCACGTTCGTTCAGTTCGACGCGCTGGTCCGTTCGCTGCGCTGGCTGAATCCCGAGCGACCCTTAAATTACGTCCAGAACGTCACCGATATCGACGATTCGATCCTCGCCCGAGCGCGCAAGTTGGGCGTCGACTGGCAGCAGCTCGGCGACGAGCAAACCGCCCAGTATCGGGTAGATATGCACGGGCTCAACGTCGCCGAGCCGACGCACCTCGTGCGCGCTACCTCGGCCATGGCCACGATTCATGAATTGACGCAGACGCTGATCGAGCGCCAGGCGGCGTACGCCGTCGATGGCGGCAGCGTGTTTTTTCGCGTCAACGCCGTGGAGACCTATGGCGAATTATCGAAGCTGTCGCGCCAGCGGATGTTCGAGATCGCGGCCCAGCAGGACGATGCCGACGTCGACGATCGGCGCAAGGAAGACCCGCTCGACTTCGCGCTATGGAAAGGGTGGTCGGGCGACGAATCGGAGCCGTGCTGGCCGAGTCGGTGGGGTCGCGGCCGACCGGGCTGGCACATCGAGTGTTCCGCGCTGTGCTACCAGTACCTCGGCCCGCAGGTGACGCTGCACGGGGGCGGCAGCGACCTGATCTATCCGCATCACGAAAACGAAATCGCACAGAGCGAGAGCGCGACTGGCCGGCGCCCTTTTGCGCGCATCTGGGCGCACACGGCAATGGTGCGCATGGACGGCGCCAAGATGAGCAAAAGCCTGGGCAACATGGTCTTCGTGCGCGACCTGTTGCAGCGCTATTCCGTCGACGCGCTACGGCTGTATTTGTTGAGCCATCATTATCACACGGTGTTCGAATGGTCGCCTGGCGACCTCGAGGCGTGCGCTAGCCTCGCGGATCGGCTGGCGTTGGCGGCGCGTGCGCCCGATCACGGGCCAGTCTCGGTGCGTGAGTCCTTCGTGGCTGCGCTCGAGGATGACCTCAACACTCCCCAGGCGATCGAGGTCCTCGAGCGCGCTGCTGGCAGCCCACTGCGCGAGCTTGGGGCGGTGCTCGGCCTGACCTTCGGCGACTGACTCGCGCGAGCGTCGCACGTCGGAACGCACGATGCTGGCGGTGAATCGCCAGCAATCGTTGGCACCAATTACGGTGCCTAACAATGCAGCTTGCAACTGGCTCTATGCTTGGCGTGAATAACGCACGCTTAGTAACGGTCGCAGTGGCCTTTGGCGTCGGCGCCGACGCCTTGCTCAGGGTCACTCCGTGGGGTCTGAACGTGTTCCTGGTCACGATTGGCGGCCTGGCCGCGGCGCTGGCCGTCAGTCGTGCGAGCAACGCGGAGCTGAGCGGCGAAGGGCGCTATCTGGCCATCGCCAGCCTGTTCTTCGCCGCGGCCCTCGTGTGGCGCGACTCGCCCACGCTGACCACCGCCAACACGTGCGCGCTGCTGACCGCCACGACGTTGGCAGCCCTGACGGCCAGAGCAGGTCAGCTGCGCCGAGCCGGCGTGACCCAGTACGCCGTCGGCTTGGTGTATGTCCTGGCCTTCAGCCTGGTCGGACTCACCCCAACGTTGCGCCAGGTCAACTGGCGCACCCTCGGTTCGGGCAGACGTGCGGCGATCGGCGTCTCAACCGTGCGAGGCCTCGCCCTCGCCTTCCCGGCGCTCACCATCTTCGCTGCGCTGTTCGCCGCCGCCGACGCCAACTTCGAGCACCTGTTGACCGAGACGCTCCGTTTCAATCTCGACGATCTCATCATCAGGCTGACGCTGATGGCGATCTACGCCTGGCTCATCAGCGGCACGATCCGTGAGATGCTGCTCGCACCCGACCGCCCGCGCACCTGGACCGAACCCTCGCCCCGATTGTCCATTGGCACGATCGAGTTGACCATCGTGCTCGGCCTGCTCGACCTGCTGTTCCTGACGTTCGTCGCACTCCAGCTGCCATACCTGTTCGGCGGCCGCGTGCAAGTCTCAGCCCTGGGCTACTCGGACTACGCCCGCCGCGGCTTCTTCGAGCTGCTGTGGGTGGTCGGCCTGATGCTGCCGATCCTACTGCTGCTGCACTGGCTGCTGCCGAGAGACAAGCACCACACCCAGCGCATCTATCGCGTGCTGGCGACGGGAATGGTCGGGCTGCTGTTCGTCATCGTCGCCTCGGCGGTGCAGCGCATGCAGATCTACGTCGCCGACGCCGGCCTGACCGAGCTGCGCGTCCAGGCCTCGGCGATGATGCTCTGGCTGAGTATCGTGCTGGTGTGGTTTCTGGCGACCGTGCTGCGCGAACAGCGCGCCCGCTTCGCCTTCGGGGCGCTGATCAGCGCGTTCGTGGTCATTGCGACGCTCGACGTGGTCAATCCAGACGAGCAGATCGTGCGAACGAACGCCGTGCACGGGCACTTGCTCGACAGCGGCCGGCTCGACCAGCGCCCGCTGGCGTCACTCAGTGCCGACGCCACGCCGGCCATCGTCGACGCGCTACCACTCTTACCCACGACCGAACGCATGGCGGTCATCCAGCGACTCCAGCACAAGCTGGGCAACGCGAGCGACGATTGGCGCAGTTTCAACTGGAGCCGGTCGCGGGCCGAGGCGGCGCTGGCGCAGGTTCAATAACGCCTGGCTCGAGGACCTCGAGTCGACCCGCGTCGGCGTCCAGCCGCGCGCGCACGCCGAGTGGCACCGTCGCCAGGTGGACGCCGTGGCCCAGCGGCAAGTTGTAGATCGTCGGCACGCCGAGTGGCCGCAGCAAGTCGTCGATCACGTCCTCGAAGCTCAGCGTCGACGGATAGGCCGGGCGGAACTCGCGTGGCTCCACGCCCTCATGCTCGGCGATGACGAGGCCGCCGACGCCCTCGAACTTGCCGGCCCGCAACAGCTGCACCAGGCGCGCGTCGACGGCATACGGCTCTTCGTTGACGTCCTCGAGAAAGACGATCTTGCCCCGCCAGTCGAAATCGTCGACGGTGCCGATCGCGTTGGCCAGGACCGACAGACAGCCGCCCACGAGCTCGGCTTCGACCGTTCCGCCGTTGACCGTCTCGACCCACGGATCCTCGGGGTTGGGCGCAATCACTCCGAGCGGCTCGGTCTGGGTGAGCGCGCGCACGAAGGCGGGCGCGATATAGCTGAGATCGCCGGGGCTGGCGAAGGTGCGCATCATCGGGCCATAGAAGGTGACCAGGTTGGCGCGCTGGCCGAGCGCCAGGTGCAGCGTGGTGATGTCGCTGTAGCCGACGAAGACCTTTGGCCGAGATGCGATCTGTTCGTAGTCGAGGTGATCGACGATGCGCGCGCTACCGTAGCCGCCGCGCATGCAGAGCACGCCGTCGACCTCGGGATCGCACCAGACGCGCATGAAGTCCTGTGCTCGGGCCGCGTCCTGGCCGGCCAGATAGCCGCGCCGATCCAGGATGTGCTCGCCCAGCTTGAGCTCGAACCCCAGCTTTTTCAGTGCTGCGCGCGCGCGCGCGACATCGCCGCGGTTGTACAACGGGCTGGCCGGCGCGACCACGCCGAGGACCGATCCAGGCCGGAATGCAGGAGGTTTTTGCCGCGGCCGCGCCACAATGGTCAGCGTAGCCCGTTCCGGTACACGTCGTGCACTTTCATCGAGGGCGCGCGCGCCCATCGCTTTTACGATGAACCGCTCCGCCACACGAGCTCCAGATCTTGCGCCGAGCTACCGTCCGCGCCCAGCGGCCGGGGCGTCGAGCAGACGCCGCGGACCGGCCGCCGTTGCCAGGCGACGCTCTGGCGTCGGGTCCGCGCTCGGCGCAGTGGTCCGCGTGCTGTTCGGGGCCGCGGTGGTTGTGGCGGTCGTGCTGCTCGGGCCAGGCCTGGTGCTCGACACCCCGCAACCCGCGCCGCCGCGCAGCGATGCGATCGTCGTCATCAGCGGCGATGAGCAGCTGGCCCGATTCGAGGAAGGCGTCAACCTCTTCCAGCGCGGGCTCGGGCAGTACCTGGTCTTGTCGGGTGCCGCGTTCGACAACGGCACCAGCAATGCCGACGTGATGCGCGACCTGGCCGTCAAACGCGGCGTGCCCGAGCGCGCGATCCTCGAGGAGCCGTTTGGCGAAGACACCTGGGGCAACGCCGTGCATACGCGCCAGGTGCTCGAGGCGCACGATCTGCACAGCGCCATTTTGGTCACCTCGCCGTACCACGCGCGACGCGCCAAACTCACCTTCGACGCGGCTTACCACGGCAGCAGCATCGAGCTCATGGTGCATGCCGCGCCCGACAGCCAGTGGCGCAAGCTTTCGTGGTGGCAGGCTCCTGAAACCCGGCGGCTCACGTTTACGGAGCTCCAGAAGCTGGGCTACATTCTCGCCACCGGGCAATATCACTAGCCCAGCTGCGGGATCACGGTCGAATTGAGGTCGCACGTGCCTCTACTGGTGGACAGCTAGCGCGTAGCACCGCCAAGGGCGCCCGCCCATCTTGGCATGACGGATCGGGTGACGCTGTTCGGCCTGTGTGTGACGGTTCGGCCGAAACTGTGATGTCGCGCTGACGGTTGTGGGCTGCATTGTGACGTTGCGCTGACGGTTGCGCGCCGTCCCGTGACGGTTCGCGTGACGGTGCCCGGCGTACCCTGCGGGTGGGGGCGGGGGCCGGTGGGCCTGCTCGCCCGGGCGCGGTGAGGGCGGCGGGGGCTAGCGCCCGCGGGCGGGGCGTCGGGCATCCGTAATGGGCGTCGGGCATCCGTACG
>DASXRR010000071.1:0-13126 GCA_036506475.1 Chloroflexota bacterium | reverse complement strand
CGCATATCTCGGACTGGGCTATATGATGCCGTATATGGCTGTCATGAGCGCGGGCCTGGACCGCTCGAATCTGCACCAGGCCACCCGGATGAGATCGACGCCCAGCTGCACTACGTGTGGCGCGGCCGCGGACCGCTGTACGAGCAGGTGGCGCTTGGCGCATGCCGGCGGGTAGCGGTCATGAGACGATCCAGCAACTCCATAGCAACATGATGCTGGGCTGGGAGACCGGCATTCAGAACCAGCTCCGCGTCTTGCGCCGCTGGGGCTTTACCCGCGCTCAGATCATGGAGATCGTGATGTACTCCCGCCTGGCGTCGGGCGTGCGCTGGGCCCCGCGGATCCTGAAGGCGCACCGCGCCCTGTGGGAGGTGGCCATCCAGACCTTGCCCAAACAGGTCGTACCGTACCTGATGCTGCGCGACGCAACACTGGACGGTGACCGCGACGCGCTGCGCGAGGCGGCGCTGCTACTAGAGTGGACCGCTGACGGGAGAGCAGCTTCATGAAGACCAGAGCAGCCGTATACGTCGAGATCGGCAAGCCGATGGTGATCGACGAAGTCGACTTGCCCGATCCGGGCCCAATGCAGATGCTGGTCAAGCACTTCGCCAGCGGCATCTGCCACACCCAGCTGCACACGCTGCACAACGCCGATGCCAAGGTGCCCACGATGCTCGGACACGAGTCAACGGCCGTCGTGCTGGCTGCCGGCCAAGCGGTGCGCGGAATCCGCGAGGGCGACCACGTCATGCTCAGCTTCATGCCGCACGCGTTGCCGGGCGGCCAACGCCCGGAGCCGCCGACGGTGAGGTTCCGCGGTCAGGAGCTGCACGCGGGTGGCCAATCGACGACGTGGTCCGAACACGTGGTGGTCGACCAGGCGTATGTGACACCGCTCGACCCGACGGCGGCCACTGACGTCACGGCAGTCATCGGCTGCGCGGTGACCACCGGCTGCGGCGCGGTGATCAACACCGCGCGTGTGCGACCCGGCGATTCCGTGGTGGTCTTCGGCGCTGGCGGCGTCGGCCTGTGCGCGATCCAAGCCGCGGCCAACGTTAGCGCCTATCCGATTATCGCGGTCGACGTGACCGACGAAAAGATCGAGTTCGCGAAACGATTCGGCGCGACGCACGGGCTGAACGGCAGCGGCGGCTCGGTGGTCGATCAGATCCGTGATCTGACCGCTGGCGGTGCCGACTTCGCCTTCGACGCCATCGGTCGACCCGAAACCATCGCCCAGCTGCTGCCGTCGGTGCATCCGGCCATCCCCGGCTGGAAGCCCGAGGGCGGTACGGCCGTCCAGATCGGCGTCCCGCGCCAGCAGCAGACGATCGGTGTCATCGGCGAGATCTTGCCCGGCGGCAAGGTGTATCGCGGCACGTACGGCGGCTCTCCGCGACCCGAACGTGACTATCCGATGTACGTGCAGTGGTTCAAGTCCGGCAAGCTGCCACTCGACCTGCTCGTCAGCCGCCGCTTCAAGCTCGAGCAGATCAACGAGGCGTGCGAGGCGCTCGAGCGCGGGCAGGTCCTCGGACGGGCCATCGTCGAGCTGGCGTGATGGACCTCGAAAACCTCTCCAGCACAACGAACGACGAAGTTAACGCGGAGCTGTTGCGCCTTCTGGCGAACCGTCAGGCGCTGTACGACGTCAGCTCCGAGCTGATCATGCTCGACTACCGACCCGAGTTCACGAAGCTGCACCGGCGCGGCTCGCGCGCGTTGGGACACGATCTCAAGGGCGCGTCGCTGCTCGACTCGCTCGGACATCTGTTCGTCTACATCCATATGGCCTGGGAGACCGGGATCTTGAATACCGTCCACTCGTGCCGACGGCAGGGCGTCACGCGCGGCCAGCTGCTGGACGTGTTCATGGCCGGCCAGTTGACGGGCGGGCCGCGGGGCGCCGAAAACATCTACCGCGCGGTATGGATGATGCTGCGCGACTATCGCGACCGGCCTGAACCAGCCGAATTCCCGCATGGCTGGGTGGCCGACGACGCCGCATTCCAATGTGGCCTCGATCTCTCGACCACGGAACTGACTTCTACCGATCGTGACGCCATCTTCGCCTGGTACGAGCGCACGATCGGCTACGTCCCGAAGTCAGTCACGTTCTCAGCCGAGAACCACCCGCGCTTCCTGAAGAACTATCGCGCCAAGTGGGAAGGCGCCTTCCGCGGAGGCCTGCCCAAACAGATGCTGCCGTACATGACGCTGCGCTATTGCACCATCAACGGTTTTCGAGACGGCATTCGCGAGAACGCTCTGCTCGCCAGAGCCTGGGGCATGCAGCGCGAATACGTGATCCACGCCGTCACGTCGAGCGCCTACTACATGAACGGCCTGCCGGTCGTCTCGATCGCGGAGGATGCCCTTTCGGACGTCCTCCGCGACTGGCACTAGGTATCGAGCCACGCCTCGGTGAAGTACCAGGCGGCGTACTGGTTGATCGTGACGCCTTTCAGTTTGGTGTTGCCGACCAGCATCTGGGGATTGGTGGCAAAGGGCATAGCCCAGGCTTGATCGAGGATGTAATCGTTCATTCGCGCAAAGACGGCTTTCTGCTTGACCGGGTCGGTCTGAGTGGCGACCTGGCCAAGAATTTCCTTCCACTCCGGCTCGTCGAACTCGGTGTTGTTCGGGTTCGGCCGCCACGTCGGGCCGTTGAGGTTGTTGATCGGGTGCAGGTGGGCCACGACGTCGCCGGTGGCGTACATGGCGTTGTAATTGTGGCCGAGCACCGCACCTGCCCACGACGCCGGATCATAGGTCTTGATGTTCAGCGTGACACCGACCTTGGCCATGTCGGCCTGGTAGATCTGCAAGAAGCCCAGGGCGTTGAGTGGGTTGGCTGAGGTAACAATGATGTCCGTCTCGAGTCTGGTGATCCCCGCTTGCTGGAGCAGCTCCCTGGCTTTGTCGAGATTGAAGGTATAGGTCTTGTTCTTCTCGGCGTCGTAGGCAGGTGAGCTCGGACTCCACTGCAGAGTGATTGGCTGCGCAAAGCCCTGAAAGATCTGCTCGGCGTTGCGTTGTCGATCGATCGCCCAGTTGAACGCCTGCCGCACTAGCTTGTTGTCGAAGGGCTTGACCGTTGTCCGAAAGGCGAGCTCGTAGAACGTCCCGGGGCTGGGATGCAGGAACACTTGATAGGCTGGGTCGGCTTTCAGTCGCGCGACGTCGCGTATCGAACCCGTTCTGAGCAGGTCAATCGAACCACTCTCCAACGCCAGCAATCCCGGCTGATCGCCAGCGCGGATGGTGACCTGGATGCCGTCCAGGTACGGCTTGCCAGTCTGCCAGTAATTTTTGTTCTTCTCGATGGCGATGCGCTCGCCTTGGACCCACTCGACGAACTTGAACGGGCCTGTGCCCGATGTCGTGGTCTTGTCGCCGCCCTCCAGCACCTCTTTGTCGCCCATGTTGAACTGCTGGAACAGGTCGAACATGGACGGCCGCGACTCTTCTGATTTCAAGATGACGGTGTACTTGTCGGGCGTCTCAATGGTGGTGAACCACGCTGCCTGGGCGGCAAAGTCGCCGTAGCCTGCCTTGGGGTCCCGAACCCGAATGAAGTTGTATTTGACGTCGTCGCTGGTGAACTCGCGGCCGGTGTGCCAAGTGACGTTCTTGCGCAAGTCGAGCTTGACCTGCTTGTAGTCGGGCGTGACGTCCCAGCTCTCGGCCAACATCGGCATCGGCTTGAGCTTGTCGTCGTAGGTGACCAGCCGGTCGAACGTGAGCCACGTGCTCTCGTACGGCGCACCGCCGCGTACGACCGGATCAAGCGTCACGATGTCGGTGGGTACGCCAACGCGCAGGACGCCGCCCATCTTGGGCTGTCCGCCGGCCGGCTTCGGCGGTGCTGTGGTCGCGACTGCCACCGCAGCTGGCGTGGTGGGCGAGGCCGCGGCTGGTTTGGGCGCCGTGGTTGGCGCCGCTGCCGGTGCGCTGGTCGGCGCCGGCGCCGAAGTTGGCGCGGCCGGTTTGGCGGTGGGCGCCGTCGGTGCCCCCACACCGCACGCCGCCAGGACGGTCATTCCAGCGCCGCAGACAAACAGCCGCAAGGCAGCACGGCGACTCAATCCGGTACTCATGCGAACCCCCTCAATGAGCCCTCAGGCTTGGGCCACGCCAGAATGCTGCGCACGGATCTGCCCAGGATCCATTCCCTCTCGTCGTCAGTCAGGTCGGTCGAGTCCAGTAGGTAGTACAGGGCTTGCGCCCACGAGTGGTGGACCTTGCTCTGGGTGTGGTCGCTGGCCCACATGATTCGCTGCGCACCGAACGCGTCGATCGCACGCCGCAGGTGGGGCAGCACGTCGCGGAAGGGATACCCCTCACGCGATAGATGACTTGGCGCGTGGCACCACTTCAATGTCAGGTTGGGAAAGCGTGCTAACGACAACACCTGCTCGAGCTGCGCGGCGTGGTTGCCCTCGGTGCGTGAAATGCCGCAGTGGTCGAGGATGAGCTGCAGGTTTGGGAACTTCTCCAGGGACGGCACCAGCATGTGCGAGCGGCCCGGGAACCAGCAGAAGATCGGCACGCGCTGCTGTTCGGCGGCGGCAAACAGACGCTCGTAGCCGCCCGTCTGGAACAGCTCGGCTTCGCCTGCCTCCGGAATGGGCACGATGCGCAGACAGATGGCGCCCGGTTTGCGTTTCAGACCGGCCATCAAGGCCTCGACTTCTGGATCGTTGGGATCGATGCGCGCCACGTACGCGAAGCGGTCGGGATACACCTGCATGGCGAGCTCGGAGAAGGGGTGCTGACCGCGCATCGCGCCGTTGGGCAGGACCTGGCCGGGCAGGTGGCGGCGCTTCGCGTCAAAGCCAGCCCACTCGTCGATCAAGATGGCGCTAAGACCGAGTGCGTCCATGCACACCACGGCGTAGTCGAGAATGACCCGCATGTCGGTGTGCTGCCAGCGGCTGCCCAGCCGATTCAGGTGGACCTGGGCATCGACGATGTCCATTGCAACCGATCGTATACGACGTGCTACACGAATGCACCTACGGGCTCAAGCACCGGCGCGCGTCACCGCACTCAGGCTTGGGCGGGCGGCGCGGCGCTCGGCAGTCCGACCAGTGCTCGGCCGACGTCAGGCGCGCGCAGGTCCCAGTTCAATCCATGATGGGCAGCAGTCGCATTCGTGTCCCGCCACAGCCGTTGCAGGTCCGACGTCTCAAACAGGGCCGTGCCGCCGCTGGACTGGAACAGACCGTTGACCGCCTGGCGGCACAGTTGCGCGCAATACGCCGTGTCGCGCCTGCACTTGGCTCGATCGAGGTCGCTGAACTGGTCGGCTGGGGCGGTGCAGTACACCAGCGAATCACGCAGCAAGACGGCGTATGCGGCATCGATCTCGGCTGAGCCGAGCGCCAGACGCGGCAACATTGTCAAAGCCTCGGTCGCCTGCACGGGATTGCTCCCGTTGAGCCGCCCCTTGAGCCGTTCCTCATATGCGTTGAGGAACCCGCGAGCGGCGCCAACGGCTGGCATGGCAACCGGCAGGCTGTACGTGAAGTCGCTGGCCGCGTGGTACAGCACCCCCGCGTGCAAGGCCGCGCCAGGCGCCTGCCCTGCCGACAGTAGCTTCACGCGCAAAACTCGCTCGTCGGGAATAAATGCGTCGTCGACGATGATGGTCTTGCTACCCGTGCCCTTGAGTCCCATCGTGTACCAATCGTCGACGATCCGCAGCTCGCTGCGCGGGATCAGGAACCACCGCCGCTCGACCACCCCGTCGTGGTCTGCCGCGTCCATCGCAGGCGTGAGCCAGGTGCAGTGGTCGACGCCGCTCGAGAAGAAGCCTTTGCCTGACCAGCGGTAGCCGCCCTCGACGGCCGTCATCGTGCCGACGGTGTTCACGACCGACGAGACCAGCGAGTCGGGAGCGCCAAAGACCTCGTTCTGAACGGCCGCGGGGAACTGCGCGATCAGCCACATGTGCGCCGTCCACAGCGCGTACACCCAGCCCGTTGACGGGCATGCGGCACCAAGAACGGTGGTCACGTCCAGCACGGCATCGTAGTTGAGCTCGGAGCCGCCCATGGTCCGCGGTACCAGCAGCGACACCAGGCCGGTGTCCAGCAAGTCGCGCACGGTGTCGTCGGGCAGGCGTCGCAGGTTCTCGGCCTCAGAGACGCGGGCGCGGATCGCGGGCGCCAGCGAGCGCGCACACTCGGCCGCGGCGGCGCCGTTCTCAAAGATTGGCTGCGTGCGGATCGCTGACGTGACCATCGGCGTGAGCGTACGGCCCCGGCAGGTTGCTCAGCAGCGCGCGGGCATGCAGCTCGTCGAGCGTATCGGCCGCCGACTGCGACTTCTCGCTGGCCGGGCGCGATCTCGTCTTGCGCGCGACCGCTGCCGTACGCGAGATCGAGCCGTGAACCGTCTCGCACAAGCCCAGCGGGCCGGTTGCGCGCCGCGACGCCGACCGCGTCGGTGGTCTCCAATTCGTGGCGCTGCCAGCCTTCGGGGGCGAGGTTGACCTGCCCTATACGCTTGGCTCTCGCTCGCGTGTACCACTGTTGCCCATCGTCGAAAAGTTCAGGGACGTTCTGTTCGAGCGCGTCCGTCGGCGGGGTAGTGAGCCTTGACCCCCAGGTCGGCGCGGAGATACCTCAGGCAGTGATGGAGATTATCGACGCGCAGGTGCACCTGAACATGCTGCTGCCGAACTGGCGGACGGTGGACCTGGATGAGGCGGTGGCGGCTGGTGTCACGGTTATGGATGCAGTTGGGATCGATCGGCTGCTGATCGCCGAGAGCTGGGGCTTCGACGCGCAGATGCGACCAGCGCGCGCGGCGGTGCTGCCGAATGGCGCCATCCGCATGCAGTTCCCATTCTCGGAGCGCGCCGTTGCGCTGCATCCGGACCGTTTCGTGTCGCTCAGGCGCGTCGACCACCGAGATCCGGAGCTCGAGCGGCTGGTGTCAGAGGTCCGCGCCACGCCCGGCGCGTTGTGCCTGCGGGTCGTGCCGATCGTCGACACCGGCGAGGTCGACGCCTTCGAGCGCGGCGAGTTCGAGCCGCTGTTCGCCGCGGCGGAACAGCACGCCGTGCCGATCTTCGCGTCGCTGCACGGGCGCGGGCGCATGCTGGTGCGCTACCTCCGCAATTTTCCCAGGCTGCAGGTCATCCTCGACCACACCGGCGTCGGCGTCGACCCGCCGCGGATCGGCACCGTCGCGCCGACGCTCGCGCGCTCGGTCGTGCCGAGCCTCGAGGGCCGCATTGCCCAACTGGACGCGGTAATCGAGCTGGCGCAGTACCCCAATCTTGCCCTCAAGTGGTGCCACGCGCCTGCCCGACTGTCGGCCGAGCGGTATCCGCACCGTGACGTTCTGCCGCACCTGCGGCGGGTGATCGAGGCATATGGCGTCGAACGTGTCATGTGGGCCAGCGACTTTACGCAGAGCTTCCACACGTTTGGCCGGCCGTGGGCCGAGTCGCTGCACTACCTCCTCGATTCGGACCAGCTTTCGGAGACCGAGAAGGAGTGGCTGTTTGGTCGCAGCGTCCGTCAAGTCCTGCGCTGGCGCAACTCTGCCTCGATGGCGGAGGCGACGAGTTTGCCGGAATCCGGCGCCGCGCCCGTGTAGTTGCGGAAGAAGGCGATCGCCAAGTGGCGCTCGGGGTTGGCGTAGCCGAACATGCCGTTGCCGACGTGTCCGAATGCGCTCGGACCGGCACCCGGACCGGTGTCGTCTCCTAGCCGGTAGCCCAGACTGCGTTTGATTGGCTGCTTGTACAGCTCGTCGACGGCGTCGGTCTGGAGCTCGGTGGCCAGCCGGATGCACTCCGGACTGAGCAGGCGTACGCCATCGAGCGTTCCGCCTTGCGCCAGGAGCGCGTAGTGGCGTGCCAGTGCGCGCGCGGTCATGATGCCGCCGCTGGATGGAATGGCGGCCAGACGCACGTCGTCGCGATTGAAGGTCTCGGGCGTGACGGTGGGCGGTGGCGCGTCGGAGCGAGCGCGCGGCGGCGCCGCGCCCGTCAGCGTGGCCACGCGGCTGAGCTCTGACGCAGGCACGCCGAAGAACATCGAGTCGACGCCGAGCGGTTGTCCGATCTCCTGTCTGACAAAATCGCCGATCGAGCGGCCGTCGACGCGGCGCACGAGCTCGCCGACGATGAAGCCGTAATTGACTGCCTGGTACGCGGTCTTGGTGCCGGGTTCGAAGATTGGTTCGAGGTCGGCAATGGCGGCGCACATGCGCGTCCAATCGACAAGCAGCTCGTGACCGTAGCCCTGCGGCGAATGCGGAATGCCCGAGGTGTGGGCCAGCACATGGCGCACCGTGACCCTGGTCTTGCCACGCGCCGCGAATTCGGGCCAGTACGTCGCCACGGGCGTGTCATAGTCGATCTGGCCGCGGTCGGCGAGCATGTGCAGGCAGGTGGCAGCCACGCCCTTGCCGCACGAGGAGACGTTGAACAGCGTTTCGCCATCGACGGCTCGACCACTGGTCGGATCGGCCACGCCCGCCCAGGCGTCGATCACGAGCTCGCCGCGCACATAGACCGCCACCTGCAGGCCGACTTCCAGCCCGTTGCTGACGAGCTCATGCAGCGCCGCACGCACATCGTGCACTTCCTATACGATAGCCTATACCGCCAGTCAGGGGAGGGAACGACCGATGAAGTCTGCTCCGACCATCACGCGCCGCTCCGCGCTCCGGCTTCTCGGCTCCACGGCTGGCATCGCCCTCGTGACCGCCTGTGCCCCCGTACCGCAGGCCGCCGCTCCAACGTCGCCTCCCGCCGCGGCCGTCGTCGTGACCCAGGCTCCCAAGCCCGCCGCCGCGCCCCAGCCCAAGAGCGGCGGCACGCTGCGCGCCGCGCTAACCGCCGACCTCCCGAACCTCGACCCGCACATCAACACCACCACCGCCCATGAAAATCTCTTCCTCGCCTTCGACCGCATCATCCAGTACGACGACAAGCTGCAGCCACGGCCAATGCTGGCCGAGAGCTGGGACCTGAGCACCGACCTGAAGCAGATCAAGTTCAACCTGCGCAAAGGTGTGCAGTGGCACACCGGTCGTGACTTCACCAGCGAGGACGTCGAGTGGAACCTGCTGCGGGTACGTGATCCGAAGAGCCCGTCGGTCGGCTTCCGCAACCAGAGCAACTGGTTTACGAGCATCGAGACGCCCGACAAGAACACGATCGTTTTGAAATCCGAGCAGCCGCGGCCGGCGCTGTTCGATCTATTCGAGTACCTGAACATGATCGACCCGGTGACCATGGGGGGCCCGGACGGCAGGTTGAAGGCCGTCGGAACCGGGCCATTCCTGTTCACCGAGTGGGCTCAGGGCGACCACATTCTGCTCACGAAGAACAAGAACTACTGGCAGAGCGGCCGGCCGTATCTGGACGAGGTACGGGTGAGCATCATCAAGGACGCGCAAGCTATGGTCGCCCAGCTCGAAGGCGGAGCTGTCGACCTGATCAAGGCTCCGCCGCTGCGGGACGCCGCGCGCCTGGCCGCCAATCCGCAATACAGGGTCGTCGCTCATCCGGCCAGCGCACAGCACTTCCAGCAGGGCGTGAATACCCTTGTTCCGCCGCTCGACAACAAGAAAGTCCGCCAGGCATTGAACTACGCGCTCGATCGCAAGCGCTTCTCGGAGACCGCGCTGCTGGGGACCGGCCAACCGATAGCGCTGCCGTGGCTGCCCAGCTCGCCGGCTTACGACGCCCAGAAGCGCAATGCGTATGCGTTCGATCTCGACAAGGCAAAGTCGCTGTTGAACGAAGCTGGCGTCTCGAATCTGAGTTTCGAGTTCTTGCCGCTCGGGGATTACCCGGAGCTGACCCAGATGGCCCAGATCTACCAGAATGATCTGGCCAAGATCGGTGTCACCATTAACATCAAGAGTCTCGAGAACGCGGCGTTCTACGAATCGGTGAACGGTCGCAAGTACCAGGGCCTGTATTCGACGCCGAATACCTACGCGCAAATCGAGCCACTGACGATTTTCACGACGAGCCGCGTATTCGATCCGAATTCCAACAACTCCGCCTTCCGCACGGACGCGTACGTGAACCTGATCAATCAAGCCGGTTCGGAACCCGACGCAGGCAAACGTAAGCCGCTGTATGCCGCGCTCAATGACCTGCTGCTGGACGAGTCGTTCTCGATGATCCTGGTCGAGTTCAGGCCACAGCTGCTCACGCGCTCAACGGTGCATGATGTCGGCTACACGCTGCACGAGGCCTTCTCGTACACGAATACCTGGATCGACTGACTGCCGTACTGAATCAGGAGGGTAGACGTGGCTTCTGTGTGGGGTTCGCACAATGGTCTGAATCTCGACAACCTCGCGGTCACCACCGACGAGGAAATCGACGCGTTTCTGGCCGATGCTCGCAAGGCGCGGGGAGCGCTCGACCCCGGTCCCCTTTACAACATGACGGCCAACAGCGTGTGGCTGTACACGCGGCCCGACTTTGCCAAACTGCACCGGCGCGTGATCGCCGCCTGGGGCACGCATGGGCTGGACCCGATCATCACCGCCGCGTCGTTCACCAACCTGCACGCGTACATCAATCAGGCCTGGGAGATCGGGATCGAAAACTGCACGCGCGGGCTCCAGATGCGTGGCGTGACGAAGGCGCAGCTAATGGAGACGATCATGCACGCGCAGCTCACGGCCGGCATCCGCGGGCTGCAGTGTGTGTATCGCGCGCTGGGCATCATCCTCAACGACTACGTCGAGCGGCCCGAGCCAGCCGTCTTTCCGGAGGGCTGGGCGCCCGACATGCAGGCGTTCTACTGCGGCCTCGATCCCACGACCAAGCAGCTCACGCCCCAGGACAAGCGCGCTATCGAAGAGTGGTACGAACGCACGATTGGCGAGGTGCCGCGCTGGGTGACGGTCCTCGCGAAAATCGATCCGATTTCGCTCAAGGCGTGGCGCGCCAAGTGGGAAGGGTGCTTCCGCGGCGCACTACCGAAGCAGATGATGCCGTACCTGTCGCTCTACCATCACACGATCATTGGCAATAAAGGCGGCATGCGCGAAGCGGCCCTGCTCGGTAAAGCCTGGGGCATGACCAACGCGTACATCGTCAACACGATGGTCATAGCCGCCTACTACTTCACCGGCTACGAACGTCTGGAGCTGATCGACGACGTGACGGTGGAGCTCTTGAGTTGATGCGGCGGTGCCTGCCTCAGGCCTCCAGCCACGCGTCGCTCAGGTAAAACTCGCTGGGCACGCTCTCCGGCGTCACCACGTCGTGGAGCTTCGCCGAGGTCACCATCTTCGGTGGATAGGTGGTGATCACGGAGACGAAAGACTCGTCTAGCAAGATGTCGTTGATCTGAGAATAGATCTGTCGACGCTTGCCAGGGTCGGGCTCTGAGGCGGCCGCGTCGATGAGCTGCGTGTAGCGCTCGTTCTTATAGCCCTGATTGTTCGAGTTCGGGTCCGTTGCCCGTCCGCGGCTCAACCCGCTCACCGGCTCGCCCGTTCCGACCGCCATGTTGGCGGACCAGAAGCCCTTGTACTTGCGGTTGTTGACCTGGTCCAGCCAGGCCGCTTGTTCGAGACGAACGACGTTGAGCTTGACGCCGATCTTTCGCAAATCACTCTGGTAGATCTGGGCGATCAACTCCGCCTCGGGCGTGTTCGGTGAGCCCAGGAAGTCGAATTCGGCCTCGGTCACACCACCCTGGTTCAGGAGCGACTTCGCCTTGTCCAGGTCGAAGGTATAGAAGTTTTCCTTCGATGCTTCGTGCGCCAGGCTGTTGCTATCCCACGGCAGTGACAACGGACGCACGATGTTCTTGAACACAGTGTCGGTGAACCGCTTACGATCCAGCGCGTAGTTCAAGCCCTGCCGTACCAGTTTGTTGTCCAGCGGCGGGAACAACGTGTTCATGCCGATCGCCAGCCCTGACTGTTGACCGCTCGGCAGCAGGGCCACGTACTTGGGATCATCCTTGAAGCGCAGGAAGTCGTTGACGCTGAGGCCGTACACGGCATCCTGCGCACCCGCTTCGAGCTGCGTCGTCATGGCCGTCGCGTCGCGGCTGATGGAGATGACGATGCGATCAACGTACGGCTTGCCGGGTTGCCAGTAGTTCGGGTTCTTCGCGAACACGATCTGGTTGCCCTGCATCCAATCGACAAGCGTGAACGGACCGGTGCCCACGGCTTTGCTCTTCACATCAGGTCCACTGGCGGACTCCGGCTCGACCATGTTTAGCAGGTTGAAATAGTCGAACACCGCCGGACGCGAAACCTCTGACTCCATCACGATCGTGTGTTTGTCCGGCGTCTCCATCGAGCTGAACCAGTTGGCCTGATTGACGTACGAGCCGGTCGCGACTTTGGGGTCTTTGCCGCGCAGCAGGTTGAACTTGATGTCCTCGCTGGTGAGCGCACGGCCGTTGTGCCAGGTGACACCCTTGCGGATGTTGAGCTTGAGGCGCTTGAAGTCGCTGCTGACGTCCCAGCTCTCGGCCAGCATGGGCCGAGGTACGCCTTTGACGTCGTAAGCGACCAGGCGATCGAAGGCGTTCGACACGGTGATCGACAGGATGCTGCTCGAGGTGTGGCCGTCCATTGACGAGATGTCTGCTGGAATCGCTAGCCGCAGGGTGCCGCCGGTTCGCCGCTGGCCGGTCGCGGCCGGGACGGCGGTGGCCGCCGGCTGCGTCGGCGCCGCCACGGCCGTCGTCGGGGCGCTGGTTGGCTTCCCGATCGGCGTCGGCGGCACCGCCGCCGGCACGCTGGTCGGCGGCTGCGGGCTTGGCGCGACTGGACCGCAGGCGGCGAGCACCGCCAGGCTCGCGCCGGAGAAGAGCCAGCGAAGCGCGTCGCGCCGCCTGAAGACTTGCTGTTCGGGCCGTTGGTCTAGCACGTCGATTACCTCCCCGAGGATGTAAGCCAATCGTATACGATTGCCGCCTTGTCCCTCTATTCACCTGTGTATTGCATCGGTTGGTTGCGCGTGCCGTGCGTCAGATCGATCCGCCCGGGATGCCGAACTCATCCGTGCCGTAGGTCTGGACGATGTTGCCGTTGGGGCACGTTACGGCCCTAACGGAGTCCACCCGTCAGCGTGGTAGGTCTCCATCGTGGCGTTGCCGTC
>DASXRR010000070.1:0-6236 GCA_036506475.1 Chloroflexota bacterium | reverse complement strand
GTCCACGCCACAGCGTCTTCTGCACCACTTTGTCCATGCCCAGTGCGGAGCCGAGTACGCCTGAGCCGGCATAGGGCACGCTGGCCAGCTCGAAGAGGCCCTGGACGGTGCCATCTTCGCCGTACGTGCCGTGTAATACCGGGAAGACCAGGTCGAGACTGGGGGTCGGGGGTCGGGAGTCGGGGGTCGGGGCGATCCCGTCCGCCAACGTGATGACGCCGCGGTGGCCTGGTTGCGGGAGCATCGTGGCGGGTTGCTCGCCACTGGCGGTGCCCGATGACAAAGCGTGCATCGGGTCGCCTGAGACGAGCCAGCGCCCGGCGCTGGTGATGCCGATGGGCACGACCTCATGGCCGGCCTGCTCGAGCGCGTGCATCACCGCGCGCGCCGAGTGCAAGGACACCTCGTGTTCGCCCGAGCGTCCGCCGAACAGCACGCCAATGCGCAAGCGGCGGCGGGCAGCGTCGGGCTCGTGTTCTGCCATCCACCTCCGAGAATACGTTAGAATTCCGTCACCTGCCCCCGCGACGGCATTAGTTGTGGTGCGCCCGACCAAACGGTAACCTCTGGCCGGCCCTGCGCGCGTATGCGCACCCGCGGGACAGAGACTGCAAGGTAGCTAAGACGAGGACCACTAACGGTGGGGGCATTCCGACAGAATCTGGTCCGGCTCATCCGGTACTTCGTACTGAAGCCGGCCGTGTTCTTCGGTTGGCTCGCCGGCCTGCTCGTCCTGGTGGCGGCGATCTTGCTTATCCCATTCTTCGCCCCGTCGATTCCGGGTGTCAACCAGCTCCGACCGCAGAGCGCGCCCAATGCCACCGAGGACTACTTGCGCGGCAACCGTGACTACAACGCCGACCTGGTATGGGCCAGTCTCAACGACGACGCGCAGAATCGACTGCGCAGCCAGGGTGGTTCGCTCGAGGGACTCCAGCAACAGATGGAGTCGGCGCGCACCCACGGCATCAAGCTCGAAGAGGTCTCCTATGTTGGCGGCAAGACCTTGCCGGATGGCACGAGCATGCAGTTCTACCTGGTCGGAGTTCGCCTTCAGCCTCGATCCGATATCGACTATCAGCCGTATATGTTTACGCTCGACCGCGATGGCAAGATCGCCAAAGTGCAGTAGGTCAATCTAAGGAGAAGCGGATGGGCTCTACACATGACGCCCTGGAAAAAAACCTGGGCATAGAAAAACACGACGAGCTCGACCGCAGGATCGACCGTGCGCTCGGTCGCGTCGGCACGCTCGTGCGCACGCTGTTCATCATCGGCGTACTGCTGTTCGTCGGTCTGGCGATCGTCCTACCGCAGTGGGACATCATGGGGCCGTTCATCACGACCGGCCTGTACCTGGTCTTCCAGCTGTTCTACGTCGCCTTCCTGATGATCTTCCAGTTCATCGTGTTGTTCTGGTTCATCGGGCGGCCGCGCATTTACTGGTTGATGCCCGGTGAGACGGGCGTCGGCTTCAAGGACTACAAGGGCAACCCGGAGGTCCTCGAATCGGCGCGCCAGGTGGTCACGCTGCTCAAGGGTGTCAAGCGCTTCAAGCAGATGGGTGGTCAGCCGATCCGCGGTCTGCTGCTCGAAGGTCCGCCAGGTACGGGCAAGAGTTACCTCGGCCAGGCCATCGCGACCGAGTCCGGCCTGCCGTTTGGCTACATGTCCGCGCCGAGTATCCAGGGCATGTTCTGGGGCATGGACACGCTGCGTGTACTCAGCCTGTACAACAAGGCGCGCAAACTCGCCCGCAAGCACGGCGCGTGCATCCTGTTCATCGACGAGATCGACGCCATCGGCAAGTCGCGTTCGGGCGTGGGCAACGCCGGCGGCTTCGGCGGCATGATGATGGGTGGCGGCGGCGGCGCGCTGAACGAGCTGCTGAACCAGATGGATCCGCTGCCCAAGGACGGCTTCAAAGACAAGATCCTGCGCATGTTTGGCATGCGCAAGGGCAAGGCCGACCAGCCGCCAGTGCTGACCATCGCGGCCACCAACCTTGTGTCGGTGCTCGATCCGGCCCTGTTGCGGCCAGGCCGCTTCGACCGCCAGCTGCGCGTTGGGTTCCCGTCGTACGACGGCCGGCGCGAAATCTTCGACTACTACCTGGCGAAGGTCAAGCACCTCGACCTGCCGATCGACCAGATGGTCGCCGAGACGGTCAATTACTCACCGGCCCAGATCAAGCACGTCGTCAACGAGTCGGTCGTGCACGCCGTGTGGAACGGCCGCGATTCGATCGACTACGAGGACTTCCGCTGGGCACTCGAAACCTACGAGTGGGGCATGCGGCAGCCGGTCGTGGGCATGAGCCATGCCGATAAGCGGCGCCTGGCCTACCACGAGGCGGGTCACGCGGTCGCCGCCGTCAGACTGCTCAAGCGTGAACGCGTTGCTCGAGCGACGATCGAGTCGCGCCACGACATCGGCGCCGCCGCGCTCGTGTCCTTCAAGCCGATCGAAGAGATCCACACGCAGACCAAGGACGAGCTGCTGGCGCACATGCAGATCTCGCTCGCCAGCCGTGCCGCGGAGCAGCTGTTCCTCGGCCCAGGCGAAGAGATGGCAGGTGCTTCGGGCGACCTGGCGTCGGCCACACGGATCGCCGAATACATGGTGAAAATGCTCGGCATGAACGGTTCGCTGGTCTCGTACGGCGGCACGCTCAACGCGGGGTCACCGTTCGGCGGCGGCCCTGGCGGGGGCGGGCGCGAAGTCGATCGTCTGCTCGACCAGAACTTCAAGCGGGTCAAGGTGCTGCTCGAGGAGAATCGGGCGGCGATGGTGGCTGTGGCCGAAGCGCTTATCGAGAAGCACGCGCTGATGGGTGACGAGGTCTACGAGCTTGTCGCCAACGCGACCACGAGTAGCAACGGGCACACCACAAATGGGCACGTCGTGGTCCCACCCCCAGATGCACCCGTGTTCGAGATCACCGTGGGCGGCCAGCAGAGGCAGGATCCGCCGAACTGACGCTCCCATTGTCATCCTGAGGCCGCAGCCGAAGGATCCGCTTGCTGGCAGGCAGCCGGTCTACAAGCGGATCTCCCTTCCACGGTTTGGCACGAAACTCCCCGGGCACGGGATGGCACTTCGCAAGCTCAGGATGACAGATGCGTTGCCCGGGCCAACAGCTCGCGCGCGTTTTCGCGTGCCGCGTCGGTCACCGTGCCGGCCAGCATGGCGGCCAGCTCTTCGATGCGGTCGTCTCCGTCGAGCGCACTGATCGTTGCTTCGCCGGTCGTCCTGGCGACCACGAAATGCGCATCGGCGAAGGCGGCAACCTGGGGCATATGCGTCACACACAGCACCTGGTGACCATCACGCGCAATGCGCCACAGCTTCTCGCCCACCACCGGCGCAGTCCGGCCGCCGACGCCCATGTCGATCTCGTCGAAGATCAGCGTCGGGCGTGTTTCAGCTTGCGACAGGATTGTCTTGAGGGCCAGGGCGATCCGCGCGAGCTCACCACCTGAAGCGACGCGGACCATCGGCCGTGGCTCATCGGCTGGATCCGCGGCGATCAAGAACTCCACTCGGTCGATGCCGCTCGTATCAAACGCGACCGCGCGCTCGCCGAAAGCAACGCCGTCGGCGTCGTCAGTCACAGTCAGGGCGACGCAGAAGCGCGCGCCCGCGAGACGCAGATCGGCCAACTCCTGTTCGACGGCATGCGCCAGGCGCGCGGCGGCCTCGGTTCGGCAGCGCGAGAGCTCACCGGCGGCGCGACTGAGATCAGCCACAATGCGCTGCCCGGCCGCGTCGAGCGCGCTCTGGCGCTCGGCCCGATGCTCGAGCTGGTCGACCCGTGCTCGGGCGTCCGCCGCGTAGGCCAGCACGTCGGCGATCGATTCGCCATATTTGCGCTTCAGGTCGCCAATCAGAAACAGGCGCTCGGTCGTCTGTTCGAGGCTCTGGGGATCGGCTTCCAGGTTTTCTGCATAGGCGCGCAGGGTTCGCACGCTGTCTTGGGCCTGGGCGAGCGCGGCGCTGAGCGCATCAGCTTCGGCGCTCAGCAGCGGATCGAACAGGGCACCCTCGTGCGCGGCCGCCACTGCCTCGCCAAGCAGGTCGACTGCGCCTGGCCGGTCGCCGCTTTCGCCTTCCTGACCGCTCAGCGCGGCGTGCGCAGTGAGCGCCGCCTGGCGCAGACGTTCGACGTGCTGCAGGCGCGTCTGTTGCGCCTGCAGTTGCTCGTCCTCGTCCGCCTGCAGCTCGGCGCGCTCGATGTCCGCAACTTCGTGCCGCAGCATGTCCTGCAGACGCAGCGACTCGCGCTCTTCGGCAACGAACACGCGCAGGGCTTCGCGTGTCGCTCTCAGCTCGCGTACGAGCTCGGCTACCCTCGAGCGCTGCGCCAGCAGACCCGCGAAGCGATCGAGGTAGTCGAGCTGCTCTCGGGTCCGCAGCAGCGCCATGTGCTGCGACTGACCGTGGATGTCCACGAGGCGCTCGCCCAGCTCCTGGAGCACCGCCAGCGGCACACTCCGGCCATTGATCCGCGCGCCGCCGCGGCCGCGGCCCCCGGCGATCTCGCGGCTGACGATGAGCGCGCCGTCCTCAGGCTCGAGCCCGTACTCGTTCATGACTGCTTGCAGGTGTGGATCAGACTCAGGCGAGTCGAGGACGAAGACGCCTTCGACGAGCGCGCGATCGGCGCCCGAGCGCACCACTTCGGCGCCCAGGCGGTCGCCTAGCAGCGCGCTGACGGCGTCGATGATGATGGACTTGCCCGCGCCCGTCTCGCCGGTGATGACGTTCAGGCCGGGCTGCCAGTCGACATCCAGGCGCTCGATGATCGCGAAATTACGAATCGACAGCTGGTGAAGCACCGTCGGCCTGATTATGGCGCCGCCACAGGCTCAGGAATTCGACATTCCCCGCTGGCCCTTTGATGGGCGACGCGATGACGTCCTGGATACGCCACGGCTGCGTGGTCGACCACTCCCGCACAGCCGTGACCGTTTGGGCATGGACCGCTGGATCGCGGACCACGCCGCCCTTACCGACCTGGCCGCGACCGGCCTCGAATTGCGGCTTGATCAACGCGACCACGGTCGCCTGTGGATTGAGCAGGCTGAAGACTGGCGGGAGCACGAGCTTGAGTGAGATGAAGGACACGTCGCACACGGCCAGGTCCGGCGCTTCGGGCAGCGCTGTGAGATAGCGCGCATTGGTGCGCTCCATGAGCACCACGCGCGGGTCAGTGCGCAGCCTGTAATGCAGTTGGCCGTAGCCCACATCGACGGCGTAGACGCGCCTGGCACCCCGCTGAAGCAGCAGGTCGGTGAAGCCGCCAGTCGACGCACCGATATCAATGACTGTGCGACCGGTTGGGTCAATGTGCCACTGGTCCAGTGCCGCTTGCAACTTCAACGCACCGCGGCTGACGTACGACGGCCCCTCGTCACGGAGCTCGATCCGCGCGTCGGTGTTGACAGCTTGCGCCGGACGGGTGGCGGGCGCGTCGTCAACACGCACCGCACCGTCGAGGATCAGCAACTGTGCGCGTTCGCGTGTTTCAGCCAGGCCGCGCCGAACCAGCAGCGCGTCGAGTCGGCTACGCGACGTATTCGTCGAGATATTCGCGCAGTTTATGCTTCAGCTTGGGTTGGCGCATCTTGCTCAGCGCGGCTGACTCAATCTGGCGCACGCGCTCGCTAGTGACGCCGAGCTGATCGGCGATCTCGCCCAGGGTGTGTTCGCGGCCGCCGGCCAGGCCGTAGCGCAGTTTGAGGACCTGGCGCTCGCGCGGCGAGAGGATCTGCATGGCGTCTTCCATGTGCCGCTTGAGCATGCCCTGGGCGGCCATCTCGTGCGGCGTGCGCACGGTGCGATCGGCAATCAGGTCACCCAGCGTGCCGGCCGAGTCTTCGTTGCCCAGCGGCGTCTCGAGCGAGACCGGCTGGCGCGACGACTGCATGATTTCCTGGACGCGCTCCTGGCTCAGGTCGAGCCGATCGGCAATCTCGTTCACGCGTGGCTCGCGGCCGAGCTCCTGCTGCAGGTCTCGCGCTGCCTTGTAGACATCGCCGATCGCCGCGACCATGTGCGTCGGCACCCGGATTGACCTGGCCTGCTCGGCCAGTGCGCGGGTCATGCCCTGGCGAATCCACCAGTAGGCATACGTACTGAACCGGTAGCCCTTGCGCCAGTCGTACTTCTCGACGGCTCGCGCCAGGCCGATATTGCCTTCCTGGATCAGGTCGAGCATCGGCAGACCACGATTC
>DASXRR010000069.1:0-4347 GCA_036506475.1 Chloroflexota bacterium | reverse complement strand
GAATGGCGCCCAGCACCGCATCCTGAATCGACGGTCCGACGCTGACCACGCCGTGCCCCTGCAGGTGGCATACCCGATGGCTGCCCAGACTGTGCGCGAGCCGGCTGCCGAGTTGGGCATTCACGATCAGCTCGGCGCATGCGAACGTCGGCACCGGCCCGTCGGCTACAACCTGCGACTCGAGGTGCAGCAGGGGCTGAATGTCAAGCCCGACGATCCCGGCCAGGGTCGCCATCGGCTGGTGCGTGTGCACCACCGACTGCACGTCGGGCCGCGCGCGATAGATCTCGGTGTGGATGAAGCGCTCCGACGGCGGCTCGTGGTCGCCCTCGACGAGCCGTCCATCCATATCGATCAGCACCATGTGTTCGGGCCCCATGGTGTCCATGCCGCGCACGCTTGGCGAGTGCTTGGGCTTGATCAGCACGTGCTCACCCTGGCGCATACTGGGATGGCCGAGGTAGTCCGACAGCCCGAGCTTGTACAGGATCTTGCACGCCGTCGCGAGCAGGTCACGCGGATCATTCACACGTGTCATTCTGAGGCCGCAGCCGAAGTGCCATCCCGTGCCCGCGGAGTTTCGCGCCAAACCGTGGAAGGGAAATCCGCTTGCTGGCCGGTCACCGGTCGCCAGGCGGATCCTTCGCTGCTCTTAGTTCGCTGCTCTTAGGATGACAAGCGAAACGCGCTAGTAGCGACGGCCGCCGCCACCACCCGTGAAGCGCCGACCTGCGCCGGTGCCGCGGCGCTGCTCGAAGCACGTCGAGCAGTAGACGGGCTTATCGGCACTGGGCTGGAACGGAACGCTGGCAATGCTGCCGCAGCCCGAGCAGACCGCTTCGTACATCTGGCGCGGTCCACGTAGCGCGCCATCGTAGCCGCCGCCGGTGGAGTACGAGCCGCGCTCGCGTTCGGTGCGCCGCGCTGCGCGACAGTCACCACAGCGCGTCGGTTCGGAAAAACCGCGACTGGCGTAGAAATCCTGCTCGCCGCTGGTGAACGTGAAGCCCTGACCGCAATCGCGGCAGGTCAAAGTTGTATCGCCCGACATGTGTCCGACGGCTCCTGAAACTACTGGAAATGACCGTGCCGTGCTGGCCTGGCGCGGTTTACGAATAGCGTATTTTGGGTTCCGTCGACACGAGAATGGGGCGAGGAACGAGCCAGCGGGAGGCAGTGTAGCGGGCAGGTTTGGCGTCGCGCCACCCCCTCCGGCCGGCTCGATTTAGCTTCAGGCGGCGATCGGCTGGCGCTCGTCCTCGGTGACGTTGGCGCGCACCAGCGGCTGCAGCTGCAGCACGCTCGATGGGCGACGCGGCTCGAGGCGCCGCAGCGTATTGCCACATACTGAGCACGTGAACGAATGACCGGTGCGGCGTTGGCCACACGTGGCGCAGAACAAGTATTGGTAGGACATCATTGGCCTCCTTCGTCTCTGCACAGCATCGCCCGGTCACGCGCCCCGGACATCGGGGCCTACGCGTAGGTCGCCTACGCTATTTCGCGTAGGTCCGTGTCACCATCTCCGCGATCACTGGAGGCCGAACGCTTACGCCTGGTGCTCGAGCTTGGCCAGCGCGTCACGTCCATCCTCGATCTCGACACGCTGCTGCCCGAGGCGTGCCGACTGCTCGCCGAGGCCTTTCGGTACGACATGGTCGGCATTAGCTTGCTCGATCCACTGGACGGCGCGCGTCTTCTTCAGGCAGCCGCGTTTCCTGAAGAACGCCGTCTGCCGCGCTCGTTTCGCGTCGCCCTGGGCAGCGGCCTGACCGGCTGGGTCGCGCGCCACGGGCGCCCGCGCCTGGTCAACGATGTGACGAAGGAGCCGCGCTACATCGCCGGGCCCGGGCGCGAGCGCACCCGCTCCGAGCTCGACGTGCCGCTCAAGCTCGGCCAGCGCACCATCGGCGTGCTCAACGTGGAGAGTGAGCGCACGGGCGCATTCGCCGCCGACGAGGTGCCGTATCTGCAGGGTCTGGCTGGGCAGCTCGCCCAGTCCATCGACAACGCACGTCTAGCCGCGCAGTCGCGCCAACTCGCTGCCGCCGAAGAGCGTGCCCGCCTGGCGCGTGACCTGCACGATGAGACCATCCAGTCGCTCGTGGCGCTCGGCCGACAACTCGATCTACTGGGTCTGGATCTCGAGCACCAGGACCAGGCCACCGCGCGCCTGGAGCGCGTCCAGTCCTTGCTGGCGAGCACGCTGGACGGAGTGCGCCGGCTGAGCCAGAACCTGCGTCCAGCGGCACTCGAAGACCTCGGTCTGGCCGCCGCGGTGCGCAGTCACGCCGCGACACTGCGCGATCTCGGGCTCGCCGTCGACACCGCCATCAATGGCTCGCCCACGCGGCTGTCGCCTGCGATCGAGTACGCCGCCTATCGCGTCATGCAGGAAGCGCTGAGCAACGCCGCGCGGCACGCTCAGGTCACGACGGCATCGGTCGAGCTGACCTTCTCTGCCGAAGAGCTCACCCTGTGCGTCACGGACCAGGGCAGCGGCTTCCTGGTCTTCAGCACGCCGCCCGGCCAGGGTCTGCTGAGCATGCGCGATCGAGCCGCCGAGATCGGCGCTGACCTGACGGTCGATTCCCGACCGGGCCACGGTACGCGCGTGCGGCTGTGGGTGCCGCTGGCACTCACACTGCTCGAAGGCCGATGACCCAGCAGCAGGCAACCGTACGGGTCGTGCTCGCCGACGATCACGCGCTGGTTCGTGAGGGCACTGCCGAGCTGCTCGAGCGCGCCGGTGGCATCCGCGTGATCGGCCAGGCCGCGGATGGCCTCGAGGCGGTGCGCCTGGTCCAGTCGCTGCGGCCCGATGTGCTGTTGCTGGACGTGGCAATGCCCGGCCTGGATGGGCTCGAGGTGGCCCGGCGGGTACGTCAGGCCTCGCCGGCGACTGTGGTCGTGGCGCTCAGTGCGCACGACGAACAGGCGTACGTGCTGGCGATGCTCGAGGCCGGCGCACGTGGCTATCTGAGCAAAACTAGTCGTGGTCAGCAGGTCGTACAAGCGGTGCGCGCCGCGGCTGCCGGCGAGACCGTCTTTTCCGGAACCATCGGCGCGCGTCTGACCCGACGCGCCCTGGGCGAACCGGGCGCTTCAGCGCTGACGCCACGCGAGATGGACGTCCTGCGCGCCGCCGCGCGTGGACTGGGCAACAAGCAGATCGCCAACGAGCTGGGCATGAGCGCGCGCACGGTGCAAACCCATCTCACGCGCGTGTTCGCCAAACTTGGCGTGGCCTCGCGCACCGAGGCGGTCCTGCGCGCCATGCGTGAGGGCTGGCTGCTTTCGCCGACACAAGAAAACGAGGGCACCTTTTGACGGGCGCCCTCGCGACTCTCAAGGGTTCATTTCGCTCGGATAATGGTGTGGCTTCAACATCGCGACACGTCGTCAGACGTTCGACCTTCCCAGTTGTCAGATCAGCCCCGGTCAACCACCTGGTGAGGTGTTGTCGACTCGATGGGCCCGCTTGGACGCCTCGCGTGCCGCTGGCTTGACCCCTGTCCGGCGGCGTTCGCCGATGGGGCCGCTATCGATCAACTTGCCAGCGGCAGTTGAGCCGGTGCGTCTTCCGAAGGTTCATTCGTTATCCTCCTCGAAGCGCTTGCTCGACCCACACCATAGCAAAGGTTACTTCAAGAAGGGGTAACAGGACGGTTACTTGGATTGCATTTGCGTTGCGGCCGGAGGCCCCGCCCACTCGGCACGACTGTTGCGATGGGTCGCTGCCATCAAACGGAGTTCGGCCGCGATCCGGCCCGGCTATGTAGCTTTTTGGCCGAACTCCTAGAGGAGATTCGTGATGGCCACCACGCCCGACTCTGAGCGCCTGACATCGAGCCAGTTCACCCAGCAGACGATGTGGTCTGACGTGACGCAGCAGCGCTGGCTGATCCCGGTCGGCATCGGCATTGGCGTACTGCTGTTGTTCAACCTGATGCGTCGGCCGCCCGAACAGGCGCAGGCCGCCCGCCGCCTGGTGCGTGATTGGCGCAAAGTCGACGACGTGGATGACGCGCGTGACCTGTTGGGCGAAAACATCCCGACCATCCTGCGCCCGGCCCTGCTGCTCGTCCTGGAAGAGGTCGAGCGCCAGGTGCGCCACGGCTTCCGCCGCATCGAGCGCACCATCGAACACCTCTAGGACGACAGCTCCGAATCCCACCCCACCATGCCCTCCGAAGGAGGAGCGGCTCCCACGCGCGGCGCGCCTGCAGCGACGGCGGTGGCGCCTCTAGCCCACTCCGATGAGGGTTAGCGTCCGGGCGGGCTGATAGCTCGTCGCGATGCGCAACGAACGCGGCTCACCGCCCTCGCCAGGCGTGACCAGCCGAG
>DASXRR010000068.1:0-19236 GCA_036506475.1 Chloroflexota bacterium | reverse complement strand
GTGCACATCGAGCTGCTCAATCACGCCCTGCGGGGCATCGCACCTGAGCGCGTGCGCTACCACACCTGCTACGGGATCAATGAGGGTCCGCGCGTGCACGACGTGCCGCTGCGCGACATCGTCGACTTGATGCTGCGCGTCAACGCGGGTGGCTATTCATTCGAAGCCGCGAACGCGCGGCATCAGCACGAATGGCACGTCTGGGAATCGGTCAAGCTGCCGCCTGGCAAGCTGCTGATTCCGGGCTTGATCACACACGCCAGCAACATCGTCGAGCATCCCGAGCTGATTGCCGATTTGCTGGTGACCTACGCCGGGCTGGTCGGGCGCGAAAACGTGATCGCGGGCGCGGACTGCGGCTTCTCGTCGCAGGCGACGTTCACGCCCGAGGTCCATCCGAGCGTGGTATGGGCAAAGTTCCGCGCGCTGGCCGAAGGTGCCCAGCTTGCCTCACAGCGCCTGTGGCGCGCGTAACATGCGCAGTGGTCAGTGGTCAGTGGCTAGCGGTTCTCGAAAGGTGAGCGTTCGTGGCAGCTGAGCCGCATGTCATCTGGCTCGAGGACTGTACGACTGACCGGGCGCCACTGATCGGCGGCAAAGCGGCCGGCCTGGGCGCGTTGATGCGCGAGCAGCTCGCGGTGCCGCGCGGTTTCGCGGTCACCACGGCCGCCTATCGCGAGCACGTCGAGCGCCATGGACTGGCTTCCCACATCGAGCGCCTACTAGCCGCTGAGGACGCCGAGGGTATCCGCGCGCTGTTCGAAAATGCCGCCCTGACTGCGCAGCTCCAAGACGAGGTGCTCGCGGCGCACGAACAGCTAGGCGGCGCCGGCCAGCCTATGGCGGTCCGCTCCAGCGCAACCGCCGAAGACCAGGCCGACGCATCGTTTGCCGGCCAGCAGGAGACCTACCTGTGGCTGATCAGTGGCCAGGAGGTGCTGCGACACGTTGTGCGCTGCTGGGCCAGCCTCTTTACAGCGCAGGCGATCGCCTACCGCAAACATCGCCGCGTACCCGTGACCGATCTGGCGATGGGCGTCGTCGTTCAGCAGATGGTGCCGGCCGAGGCCGCCGGTGTGATGATGACCATCGATCCGGTGCTGGGCGACCGCTCGACGATCGTCATCGAAGCCGCGTATGGCCTGGGCGCGATCGTGGTCAATGGCGAGGTCATGCCCGACCGCTTCTGCATCGATAAAGACATGCTCGCGGTGCGCTCGCGCACGCTCGGCAGCAAGAACGTCGCCTATCGTTTCGACGCCGCGGTGGCCGGCTGTCGGCTGGTCCCTGTTCCGCCCGCGCAGCAGCGCGCCTACTGTGTGACCGACCAGGAGGTGCTGGAGCTGACCCGCCTCGGCAAGCGCATGGAAGAAGTCATGGGCGGACCCCAGGACCTGGAGTGGGCGATCGGTCCCGAGCGCGGCATCTTCCTCCTACAAGTCCGACCGGAGACGATCTGGAGTCAGACTTAGAACACTTCGCCCAATGACAGTGCGACCACCGACCTTCGCCACACGGGCCGAGTACGTCGCCCGGCTCGATGATGTGGCGTTCTGGACGCCGTACCTGGCCGAGGTGGCGCGGCGCCATGAATTGCCACCGATGGCACCCGAGGTGGGACTCGTGGGCACGTTTCCCACGTTTCTGATGGGCGACTACGTCGTCAAATGCTTCACCCGCCGGTTCGACGGCGCGCCGCCTGGTCCACGCCGAACTGCACGGTCACCACATCCTGGTCGACCGCGGCCAACTGGTCGGCATCCTCGACTGGGCGACGCCGTCTATGCCGACCCGGTCTACGACTTGCCATCGCTGATGTTCGGCACGTTCGGCCGCCCGAAAACGCGGTTGCCACGCTGGAGGACCTGGCTCATCAGCTGCGGGCGGTAGATCGCGATGAATAGCCACGCCGCCGACGATCAGGGCGATGCCCAGCCACTCGGCGTGTGTCGGCAGCTGACCGAGGACCAGTAGACCGATGCCCGCGGCAGTCGCGGGCAGCAGCGCCAGCAGCAGGGCGAACGTGGCGCGTGGCAGACGCGCCATCGCCAGCTGGTCGCACACGTACGGAATCACCGACGAGCACACGCCGACGCCAATGCCGGCGCCCAGCAGCAGCGGCTGGGACAAAGCAGGCAGTGCGCCGCCGATGCCGAAGGGAGTGATGGCGACCAGCGCGATCAGCATCGCGGCGCCGAGCCGCTCGACGCCCTGCGCGCCGCCATCACGGGCAATGCGATGGCCGAGCAGCACGTACAGCACGAACAAGGCGCAGTTGACGAAGGCGAACGCGAAGCCGAGCGGCTCGCCGGCCAGACGCACGTCGGCCAGCAGATACACGCCGGCGACGGCGAGTGCCAGCGCGACAGTGTTGCGCCGCGTGCGCGCGCCGTAGGCCGCCAACGCGACCGGGCCAAGGAACTCGATGGCGCCGACGGTACTCAGCGGTAGGCGGGCGATGGCCAGGTAGAACGTCGCGTTCATTGCCGCGAGCACCACACCCAACGCGATCAGCGTCGCGGCCTGACCGCGTGTACTGTTCCGCAACAGCGTGAACGGTCGACGCCAGGCGGCGAAGACGACGGCGGCGCTGGCGATGCGCAGCCAGGCCACCCCGAGTACGTCAACCTGGCCAAACAGCAGCACGGCGAAGGCAGGCCCGAGGTAGTGGAACGTGGCGCTGATGACGAAGTACACATGCGGTGGGATCATCTTCCTTCAACACTAGAAGGCAGTACCGCTCTACGACCATGGCTCATCGATGCTAGACTGCCTGAAATGCCTGTGAAACATAGTCCATTTTCGACCAATGGCTTTGAAACGACGCTCGACTCGGTCAACCTCCAGATCCTGGACGCCATGATCGAGCGACCGCGCTCGACCGTCGCCGAGCTCGCGCGCAAGATCGGCATGTCCGCACCAGCCGTCGCCGAGCGCATCCAGCGCCTGCACGAGCTGGGCGTGATTGCGGGCTACCGGCTGGAGATCGACCCGCGCGCGGTTGGTCTGCCTATGGCGGCCTTCGTGCGCATCCGGCCCGGCCCAGGCATGCACGCCCGCGTGGCGGACCTGGCGCGGCGCAACCCACACGTCGCTGAATGCCATCGCATTACCGGCGAGGATTGCTTTCTGATGAAGGTCCACGTCGCCGGCGTGGAGCACCTCGAGGCGGTGCTCGACGAGTTTCTGACGTGCAGCCAGACGACGACGTCGATCGTCCAATCAACGCCAGTGCCGCTGCGCGGGGTGCCGCTGCCGGCGGTGGACACATTCCCGCGACCGCGCAACGGGTCATAACCGCGCCAGGGGCGACCCAGCCACCAGGCCGACGGCTGCGCGCAGAACGGCAGCACCCGGATCGTGGCCTGCTCAACATCAGCGGCGACTTCAACACCGATCCGAGCTACTGGCGTGACCAGACGCGGCTGGCGATGAATAACTTCCGGGCCAAGTACCCGACCATTCAGCAGATCGTTCTGCAGCCGGTTGTCGGCGGCCCAGGGGGCAGCCAGTGCTGCTTCAACGGCCGCGTGATGCGCGCCACATACAACTTCCGTATATCGCCAGTGCTGGTATCGCTCGGCTGCCCCGGCATGGCCAACGCCAATGCCACGCTTCAGTAGCGCGCCGCGAGTGCTCGCCAGCCCAGGGCGGGCGCCACGTCGCGTGCGACGCGCTCGAGTGCCCGCAGCGTCTGCTGGTGGCTGAGCCGGCCGGGGTCGACCTGCACCAGCAGGTCGCCGGCCTGGGCGAGTACCTGGTCGCGGCTGAGCTGGGCGGCGACTTCCTCGGGGTGGCCGTAGACCAGGTTCATGCGTGCGAATTGCTCGTCCTCGCTGAGCCCACTCTGGAGTCGGCCAGTACGCATTAAGACTTGTGCCTGGCGTAAGACGCCCTGGCGCAGATGCTCCCTGGCTGTGGCGCGGTCTTCGGCCGGGTAAACCGTGCGCGAGACGCCGATGCGGGGCTGTACTTCGTCGAGTGCTGTTTTGTAGGCGGTCAGCATCGGCAGCTGCGCCTGGTCGGTTGGCTCAGTCGTACCGAACGCCAGCCGTGGTACCAACAGGCCGAGTCCATGCTCGCCGGCGAAGCGGGCGCCCTCGACGCTGGATGCGCCACGCCACAGGCGGTCGGCCAGGCTGCTGGCCGGTGGCTGGAGCACGGTGCCGCGGTCTGAGAGCTGCTCGCCGAGCAGCGCCCGTTGGACCAGCGCCATCTTGGCCGACGCGTCGCCGCGCGCGCTCGACTGATCCATGCCGAAGGCGACGAACGCGTCAGGCTCGGACGCGCTGCCCAGCCCGAGCTCGAGGCGACCGCCACTCAGGTGGTCGACCACGGCGGCGTCCTCGGCCACTCTGAGTGGGTGCTCGAAAGAGAGTGCGACGACCGCCGTGCCAAGGCGGATGCGGCGCGTCCGTTCGGCAGCCACCGCCAGGAACGGGAACGGCGACGGCAGCCTCCCCGTCTCAGGCACCAGGTGATGCTGGGCAACCCAGAACACCTCGAAGCCGAGCTCTTCGGCGGCCACGACCAGCTCCAGCGTGTCCTGGTAGAGCTGGCCTGGCTCGGCGCCGCCGGTCAGATGGCTCAGAAATCCCAGCCGCATCGCGTGTGGCAAGATCATGCCAGGAATGGCCCAGGACTCACCTGAGCAGCGCTACTCCGCGCTGGCCGATACGCTGCTCGGTTCAGCTGGCGTGAATATCGGCGGTCAGGGCTTCGGCGCCGATGCGCTCAAGATCGACGGCCGGATCTTCGCCATGCTGGTGCGTGGTCACCTGGTCGTCAAGCTGCCCGCGCCGCGCGTCGCCGCGCTGATCGCCGCGGGCCAGGGTGGCCCGTTCGACGCCAACAAAGGCAAGCCCATGCGCGAATGGCTGACCGTCGACGACCACCAGGACTGGCAAGCATTAGCCGAAGAAGCACGCCAGTTCGTCAGTGGTTCCCACCAAGCGGGCCGCGGGATGGCGCGCCCAGGCGCGGGTCGGCGACCAGGTCGGTGACGATTTGCGGCAGGCGGTTGCCGGCAACGTCTGCCAGGGTGACCTGCTCGAGCACGCTGCGCAGACTGGCGCGGACGGCAATCCAGACCTCGCGCAACGGCTCGGCGCTGCCGACGTAGCTGACCAGCTCCGGGCGCTCGCCGCGGACATTGGCCAGCGGGCCATCGACCGCGCGAATCACGTCGGCCAGCGTGATCTGCTCGGGTGGTAGCGCTAGCCAGTAGCCGCCTTCGGAGCCGCGATGGGTCTGCACCAGGCCGGCGTTCTTGAGCTCCTGCAGGATGTTGCCGAGGAAATTGATCGGGATGTCCTGGGCGGCCGCCACGCGCTCGCGTTTGAGTGGCTGGCGCCCGGCCGCGGCCAGCTCAACCAGTGCGCGCACCGCATAGTCAGTCCGCGCCGAGACGTGCATGCCAACGCTGATTGTGCCCTGCGATGATTGCGCTGTGACCGTTCCACTCACGACCACCGACGTGATCTCCGAGCTGGCGGGCGTAGCGCCGGGCTCCGAGCTGGCCGAGCTGCGCGCCCAGCGCCCCGAAGCGATGCAGCACGCGCAAGGCAGCTACGCCGCGCTGTTCGAGACACCGCAGCCGAGTGACCTCACCGGCGCCGAGCGCCTGGCCATCGCGGCCCACGTCGCCGGCCTGCATCACGCAAGCCAAGCGCAGCGACACTATCTGGGACGACTGGGCCACGAACAGCCAGTGGGCGCCCGCTGGACGGCATTGCTGCGGCATGCCGACTTGTTGTCGCTGCGGCCCGTGACGGCAACGCCTGACGATCTGCAGGCACTGGTCGACGCCGGCTTGTCCGCGACGGCCATCCTCACGCTGTCACAGGTGATCGCGTTCGTCAGTTTTCAGGTGCGGGTCGTGGCGGGGCTGTGCTTGCTGGGCGATGCGCACCAGGACGACGAGCTGCACACCGAGCCGGCGCTACCTGAGGTGCCCACGGCCGCTGAGGCGCCTGGGCGCGTGGTGCGCCCGCCGGCCGACTTGCGCCGACCGACCGCGTTCACCGTGGCCGAGCTGGCCTGGACGCCCTGGCTCGAGCCCATCGAGCTGGCCAACGCGACGCCCGAGCAGGCCGCGGCGCTTGACGATCGGCGCGGCAACTCACCCTATTTCCGCTTGCTGGCACGTGACCCGCGCGTGCTCGTCGAACGCACGGCGACCGATCGCGGCATCTTCTACACCCACGGCGGTGCGCCACGCGCCGAGCGCGAGCTGGCCGCGGCGGCGACCTCGCGGCTCAACGGCTGCATCTACTGCACCTCGGTCCATGCGCGGCTGGCGGCGCAGCTCAGCAAGCGCGACGCCGACGTCGATCGGCTGCTGAGGCGTGGTGTGGCACCGGGCACTCCACTGGAGCTCGACGATCGATGGCAGGCCGTCGTGCATCTCGCGGTTGCGCTGGCACCGACGCCGCCAGCGCTCAGCCCTGCACACGTGCAGCAGCTACGCGACCTTGGCGCGAGCGACCTGGAAATCCTGGACGTCATCCAGGCCGGGGCGTTTTTTGCATGGGCGAACCGGCTGATGCTGACGCTCGGCGAGCCATATGTGCCCGAGCCCATCCTGAGGGGAGCTTGCCACCCGAAGGATGACAACAGGCAGGGCAGGCGCATATAGTCGAATGGTCGACTTAACTTATCGGGATTGTGGACATGCGTCGCTTTGTGCTCCTCGTCGCCGTGGTGCTGCTGGCTGGCTGTTCGGCGCCCGCCGACCCGAACCGGCCCGTCGAGCTGCTGAACGTCTCGTACGACCCCACGCGCGAGCTGTACCAGCACTACAACGCCGCCTTCGCCACATACTGGCTGGCCAAAGCGGGCCAGCCAGTCACCATCAAGCAGTCGCATGGCGGCTCGGGCGCCCAGGCGCGCTCAGTCATCGACGGCCTCGAGGCGGATGTGGTCACCCTCGCCCTGTGGTACGACGTCGATGCCATCCGCCAGGCCGGGCTGATCTTGGCACCCGACTGGACGACACGGCTCGCCAACAACAGCGCGCCATACACCTCGACCATCGTCTTCCTGGTGCGCAAAGGCAACCCCAGCCACATCGCCGATTGGGACGACCTGGCCCAGCCAGGCGTGGCCGTGATCACGCCCAATCCGAAAACCTCGGGCGGCGCGCGCTGGAATTATCTGGCCGCGTGGGGCTTCGCACTGAAATCGGGCCGCACGCCTGACCAGGCCAAAGAGCTCGTCACGCGCATCTATAGGAACGTGCCGGTGCTCGACTCAGGCGCGCGCGGCTCGACCACGACCTTCGTCGAGCGCGGCATTGGCGACGTGCTGATCTCGTGGGAAAACGAGGCGTATTTGGCGCTGAGCCAGCCCGCTGGTGATCAGCTCGAAATCGTGAACCCGTCGCGGAGCATCCTGGCCGAGCCAACAGTCGCCGTGGTCGACAAGGTCGTCGACAAGCGCGGCACGCGTCGCGTCGCGCAGGCGTATCTGGACTACCTGTACTCGCCTGAGGGCCAGCGCATCGCCGCCCAGAACTTCTACCGTCCGCGCGATGCCGGCATCGCCACCGAGTTCGCGAGCCAGTTCCCACGCATCAGCCTGTTCACGATCGACGACGTGTTCGGCGGCTGGTCCAGGGCCCAGAAGGAACATTTCGACGACGGCGGCGTCTTCGACCAGATCTACAACCCGACATGAGCCTCGGCGCGACCGCACGATTGAAGCAGCCGAGCGTGCTGCCCGGCTTCGGACTGTCGCTCGGCGTGACGCTGGTCTACCTCGGGCTGCTGGTCCTTATTCCGCTGGCCGGACTGCTGCTCAAGGCCGCCAGCATCACGCCCGAGCAGTTCTGGTCCATCGCCATGGCGCCGCGCGCACTGGCCGCGTATCGTCTCAGCTTCGGCACTTCGCTCGCCGCGGCCGGCCTGAACGTGGTCTTCGGCCTGCTGCTGGCGTGGGTGCTGGTGCGCTACCGCTTTCCCGGCCAGCGACTGATCAATAGCCTGGTCGACCTGCCCTTCGCGTTGCCCACGGCCGTGGCCGGCATCACCCTGACCGCCGCGTATTCGAAGAATGGCTGGTTTGGCGCACCGCTCGAAGCGCTCGGCATTCGGGTCGCGTACACCCCGCTGGGCATCATCGTGGCCCTGACGTTCGTCGGCCTACCCTTCGTCGTGCGCACCGTCCAGCCAATTCTCGAGGACCTCGAGTCGGACGAAGAAGAAGCCGCGGCGACCCTCGGTGCCTCGCGCTGGCAGACCTTCCGCCGCGTCGTCTTGCCGTACATCACCCCAGCGCTGCTGACCGGCTTCGCGCTCGCCTTCGCGCGCGCGCTGGGCGAGTACGGCTCGGTCGTGTTCATCTCGGGCAACATGCCCGGCCAGACCGAGATCGTGCCGCTGCTGATCGTCACCAAGCTCCAGCAGTTCGACTACACCGGTGCCGCGGTGATCGCCGTGGTGACCCTGTTGGGCTCGTGGGCGGTCCTGCTCGGGGTGGGCGCACTCGAGCGCATTGGCCCTGCCAGACGGCGAACAGTTCGCGCATGAGTGCCATCGCGCCCGCCTTGCGGGCCACACCGACGCGGACCGGACTGCACGATCCACCGCTGGTGCGCCTGGCTCTCATCGGGATCAGTCTGTTGTTTCTGGCATTGTTTGTCGTCACACCGCTAGTGCTGGTGTTCGCGCAGGCGTTCTCGGCGGGCATCGGTGCTTTCGCAGGTGCGATTTTCGATCCCGTGGCGCTGTCGGCGATGCGCCTCACGCTCGTGGTCGCGGCGATCGCGGTGCCACTCAATCTCGCCTTCGGCCTCGCCGCGGCGTGGCTGATCGCCAAGTTCAACTTCGTCGGCAAGAGCCTGTTGACCTCGGTCATCGACGTTCCACTGGCAGTCTCGCCGGTCATCTCGGGCATGCTCTTCGTGCTGTTGTTTGGCGCTCGAGGCTTCTTCGGACCGATCCTGCGCGAGCACGACGTGCAGATCATCTTTGCCGTGCCGGGCATCGTCCTGGCGACGATCTTCGTCACCTTTCCGCTCGTCGCGCGCGAAGTCATTCCAGTTATGGCGGCCGCGGGCAGCGACGAGGAGCTAGCCGCGCTGACGCTGGGTGCCAGCAGCTGGCAGACCTTCTGGCGGATCACGCTGCCCAAAATCAAATGGGGTGTGCTGTACGGCGTGCTGCTCACCAACGCGCGCGCGATGGGCGAGTTTGGCGCCGTCTCGGTAGTCTCGGGCCACATTCGGGGCGAGACGAACACGATTCCGCTGCACGCGGAGATCCTGTTCAACGAGTACTCGTATACGGGTGCCTTCGCGATGGCCGCGCTGCTCGCCCTGCTCGGGCTGGGCACGCTCGTAGCGCAGCACGTGCTGGGCCGCCGCGCGCGTGCACCCGTCAGCCCGACAGTTCCCGCTCCAACGGTGTCCGAAAACGAGGCGTAATGCGGATCGGACCGATCCACTCGCCCAGCGTGTGTGCGGCGTTGTCGACCGCCCGCTTGGCTTCGCCGCCGACGTCTTCGAGTAGCTGCACGACGACTTCACCTGATGGGCGCTGCGACCAGCCGCCGATGATCCTCCCATCAAGCCAGATCGACGGTCCGATATTGCCCGAGCGATCGAAGAGGGTCGGGCCATGCGCACCAAGAAACCACGCGCGGTCCTTCCAACCCATCGGCGTCGGGTCGAGCCCGGGCAGCAGCGCAACCCACGGCTGGCCCGCCTTGGGCGAGGCTTCGTCGTCGGGCAGCACCACGCCGAGGCCGTCCTCCAGGTCAACCTCGAGGGCACCGATTGCCTCGAGTGCCGCGTTGATCTCGCGGGCGGTCAAGCCGGTCCACCAGCGCAGGTCGTTCCTGGTGCCTGGCCCAAAGCTGGCCAGCCAGCGGCGGACGAGCTCGGCCTGGCCCGCGGCCACCGACCACTCGGCGGGCGGCTCGCGCAACCAGGTGTCGATCGGTGCCCAGCGGTGCTGGCTGCTGATCCACGAGCCACGCGGTCGTCCGCGTACCACCCGACCATCGGCGGACATCAGGAACAGCACGCGCGTGGACATGCCCAGGTACCCCGCGTAGTTCTTGCCCTCGGCGACGCGGATGCGCTCCTCCAGTTTGGGCACCGCCCTGGTCAGCTCCGAGGCGAGCGCTTCGCTGCGCGCTTCGAGCTCGGCCAACGTGGCGCGCTCGACCTCCTCGAGCCAGCGGGCGCCGTCCATGGTGATGCCCGCGCCTTCGAGCAGCTGAATGGTCCGTTTGCGCTCCACTGCCGCGATGGCGGTGGTGCACGCGGCGTGGACGACTGGCATTAGCGCGACCGGCACGACGAACATCGTGCGGCGCATCCCGAGCATGCGAATCAGGGTTCGCTCCTCATACAGCGCTGCTTCGATCGCCTTGATGTCGGGCGTGCGCATGCGTGCCGCGGCGGACAGAAACACGGTCGCCGCGTCGGTGGCATGGAGCGCAACAACGGCGTGCGCAACTGCCACGGGGTCGTCGGCAGAGGCGCCGTGCGCCAGCAGCTGGCGTTTGCCGAGCCGAGCGCGACGCTCGTCAGTGCTGATCCTGCGCCGGGCTGCCACCTGTGGAACGTTAGCCGACTGGGATCGGTGGAATCCGGAACAGCTCGACGAAGCGCTCGAAGTGCCGAGCGTCACCGGTGATGTGCACGTTGCCGCTCTCGAGTGCCTCGCGCGGGCTGATCTCCCCAGCAATGAGCCGTTTGAACACCGGGCCCGCATGGATGACCAGGTCAGCGCCCGCCAGTGGACCCCCGCCCACCTCGAGCGCGCCGTCAGCGATACGTGCGTGGATGGTCACTGGCCCGACGTGCAGCTCGTACGTAACGTCCGCCCCACGCGCTGCAGCGGGTTCGAACGTGGCCATCAACGCCAGGCGCAGCGAGTCCGACGTCAGCATGTCGTCTGGCTGCGGATCGCCCAGCGACTTGGCTCCCCAGCGACCAAACTGCAGCACCACACCTTCGAGCTCCGCGCCGTACGGCGTGAGCTCGTACACGACACCAGTCGCCGGCCGCGGTAACACGCGCCGGCGCACGATACCTACCTGTTCGAGCTCCTTGAGCCGTGCGGCCAGGATGTTGGACGGAATACGCGGCAAACCCTGCCGCAAATCGGTGAAGCGTTTGGGCCCCAGGATCAGGTCGCGCACGACCAGCAGTGCCCAGCGTTCTCCGACGAGCTCGAGGGCGCGGGCGAAGCCGCAGAACTGGTGGTAGCTCCGACCAGCCACGCTCCCAATTCTATTCCAAAGTTGACTTCGCGAACCGAGCTTTTCTAAAACAACCGGACTATGATGAGTGAGCCGCGCCTCGAACAGCGCGCTGTTGCGCACTACGTGGCGATTCCTGCCCAGGCGCGTCTTCCCGAACTGCCGGGCGTGCTCGATGGCGTGTTCCCCGAGATCTTCGGCTGGGTCGGCCAGCATGGCCTCGCACCCGCCGGCCCGCCATTCATTCGGTATCTGGTCACCGACATGAGCAAGCCGCTCGAGTTCGAGGTCGGCCTCCCTGTTGCTTCTTCGACGCCGGGTGACGCGCGCGTCCAGTCCGGCGAGCTCCCCGCTGGCACGTACGCCACGCTGGTCCATACAGGCCCGTACGACAAGCTCGCCCAAGCCACGGCCTACCTGTTGGACTGGGCCAAGAAGAACAACATCGTGTTTGAGACATCGCGCCGCGGCGAAGACGAAGTCTGGCGCGCGAGGCTCGAGTTCTACCCAACCGATCCTCGAGAAGAGCCAGACCAGGAGAAGTGGCAGACCATCTTGGCCTTCCTGACCGCGGGCTAGCCAGTCTCGACGAGGAGTACTGTCGATAGCGTGAATGGTGAACCGTTTGGCACGGCGCGCGGGCGGGCCGTGGAGCGCTATGTGCTGACCAACGCGCGCGGTATGCGGGTCGCGATTCTCACGTATGGGGGGATCGTTCAATCAGTTGAGGTGCCCGATCAACAAGGCGCGCTGGCAAACGTCGTGCTGGGGTTCAAAACGCTCGAAGACTACGTGCAGCGTAACCCGTACTTCGGCGCGCTCGTCGGCCGCTTTGCCAACCGCATTGCGCACGCGCGGTTCAGCCTCGACGGCACTGAATACGAACTACCCGTAAACCATGGCCCGAACTCGCTGCACGGCGGCGCCGACGGCTTCGACAAACGCGTGTGGCAGGTGCTCAACGCCGATACCAGCCGGCTAGAACTGAGACTCGAGAGTCCAGATGGCGACCAGGGCTACCCCGGCCATCTCCAGATCCAGGTCACCTACGCCGTAGACATGGCAAGCAACTCGCTCAGCATCGCCTACCAGGCCACCACGGACCGCCCAACGGTCGTGAACCTGACCAACCACACCTACTTCAACCTCGCCGGCGAGGGTAGTGGCAGCATCGAGCACCACCTGCTGACCCTGCACGCCGATCGCTACACGCCCATCGACGCCACACTCATCCCCACTGGCGCACTCGAGCCTGTCGACAGCACACCCCTGGACTTCCGCGCGCAAAAACGCATCGGCGAGCACCTGCGCGCAGGCCATGAGCAGATCGTGCTGGCGCAAGGCTTCGACCACAACTACGTCGTCAATGGCCAGGCCGGCGAGCTGCGGCGGGCCGCGCGCGTCGAAGACCCGTCCAGCGGGCGTACCCTCGAGGTGCTTACGACCGAGCCGGCGATCCAGTTCTATAGCGGCAACTTTCTCGATGGAACCCTGGTTGGGATTGGCGGCTCCGTGTATCGCCAGGGTGACGGGTTCACGCTCGAGACCCAGCATTTCCCCGATTCACCCAACAAGCCGGCGTTTCCGTCGACCCTGCTCCGGCCGGGCGAGACATTCCAGTCGACAACTGTGTTCCAATTCGGCGTGACACAACAATGACCGAGCGATTCGTGTTCCTGCCGCCCCAGAGCGAAACGACGCGCGCGTGGGCGGCGCGCCTGCGTGAGGCGGTGCCCGAGCTCGAGGTGGTGCTCGCCGACGACATCAAGGCGCTGGCTGAGGCAGACGCGGCTTTCGGCACGATTCGCGAGCCCGACCTGCACCTGGCGGGTCGCTTGCGCTGGCTGCAGGCGCCGGCGATCGCCCCGCCGGCCGGCTACTACTACCAGGCGCTGGTCGAGCACCCGGTCGTCGTGACCAATTTCCGGGGCATCTTCAACGAGCACATCGCGGCGCACATCATGGCCTACGTGCTGGCGTTCGCGCGCGGCTTCCTGCGCTACATCCCATTGCAGCAGCGGGCCGAGTGGGCGCCAGCAGAGCTGGACGCAGGCGTCGTCCACCTGCCCGAGTCAACGGCGCTGATCGTCGGCGTCGGCGGCATCGGCGCCGAAACGGCCAGGCTCTGCGCCGCCTTTGGCATGACCGTGCTGGGGATTGACGCACGCCTGCGCGAGGCACCGCCGCACGTGTCCGAGCTACATGGACCCGAGGCGCTAGACGAGCTGCTGCCGCGGGCCGATTTCGTCATTCTGACCGTTCCGCACACGCCTGAAACCGAAGGCATGATGAACGCCGCGCGTTTCGGACGCATGCGCACTAGTGCGTTTTTCATCAATATTGGCCGCGGCAAGACGACGCGCCTGGACGACCTCGTCGCTGCCCTGCGCGACGGCGTCATCGCTGGCGCCGGTCTGGACGTCTACGAAATCGAGCCACTGCCGCCCGAGCACCCGCTGTGGTCAGCACCGAACGTGCTGCTCACGCCACACACGGCAGGCTACGGCCCGTACCTCGACGATCGGCGCCTCGAGATCATCGTCGACAACGCCCGCCGTTTCGTGGCCAGCCAGCCGCTGCGCAACGTGGTTGACAAGTCCAGCTGGTACTGAGCTGCAACGCCTGCTCGCCGAGCTGGCCGAATTCGGGCGCAACAACGACGCGCATGAAGTCGACCGCGGCAAGCGGATGCTCAACATCACGCCTGAGACGGGCCAGCTCCTGGCGATCCTGGTACGCGCGATCGGTGCCCAGCGTGTGCTCGAGATCGGCACGTCCAACGGCTACTCCACGCTGTGGCTCGCCTCGGCAGTGCACGGCCATGTCGACACCATCGACCGCGCCGCGGACAAGCTGGCGCTGGCGCGCGCCAACCTCGATCGTGCGCGGCTCTTGGTCCGGGTGACTCTGCACCACGGCTCGGCGCTCGACATACTGCCCACACTCGAGTCGGGCTATGACCTGATCTTTCTGGACGCTGATCGTCCCTCCTATATGGACTATTACGAGCCGATCCTGACCCTGCTGCGCCCCGGCGGGCTGCTCGTGACCGACAACGTGGTCTCGCATGCGCACGAGCTGACCGAGTTTCTGGCACGGCTTGCGGCGGATCCGCGGCTGGACACCGTGACCGTGCCGATCGGCAACGGTGAAGAGCTGACCTACAAGCGCACATGACCCAGTGCGACGGCTGGTGTTCAGCGGCACCTCGGGCGGCATCGACCTCGGCCATTCGGCGTCTATGACTGGCGTCCGGAGTACCGCGCCGAATATCCCGACGCGGCGCCCCTGGATCACCGACACAGCCCACCATGATCTGACACCCCAACTGAAGAACATCCAGCAGCCGACGTTGCTGCTGTGGGGTGGCGCCGACTCGATCAGCCCACCCGCAGTGGGCGCGTTCCTCGAGTCAAAACTGCCGCGGGCGCGGCTCGTCGTCGTCCCTGAGAGCGAACACATGTTTGCCCGTGACCAGGCCGACCAGGTCGCGCCACTCATCCTCAATCACCTGAGTCCTTGAGCGCCTCCTGAGCGCGCTCCAACGAGCGTTCAGCCGCCGCCTGTCCTTTGGCTGCCTCCTCCCTGTCTTGGACGCGCGCGCGAGCCTCGCGTTCGGCCGCCGTCTCCTGTTTTTCAAGCTCGCGCAGCCGATCGCGCGCCTCCTCGATCTGGGTGCGAATGTCCTGATGGTGCTGGCGCGCTGATTCGACTGCGCTTTCAGCGTGCTTGAGCCCCGCCGCCGCGATATCGAGTGCCGATCGAGCTTCGTCGACGCGGCGCTGGGCCGCTTCGCGCTTCTCGCGCGCGCGTTGCGCCGCGCGCGCGGCAGCCAGATCCTCAATCTTGGCCGGTTCGCGTGATACGTCCTGCTCGCGTGGCGCGGCCGGCTTCGGCGCCACGCTGCCGGGCAGCGCACCGAAGCCCGCGTACTCGGCCGGTTTGACCAGTCGACCGGTACGCACCTGGTCGGCCACCTCGGGCCTGGCCAGCGCCGCCGACAACGTTTCCTGCGCTTCGCGCTCCATGCTCGCGCTGACGTCGACGCCATGCTGCTTGGCCAGTGCCTGGCCACGCCTGATCAAGGCGTTCTCGAGCTGGCGGCGCTGCTTGGTCAGCTCCTGAAGCGCGGGGCCGGATGCCGCGGCCTGGGCACTGGTCAGCTCCTGGGCCAGCTGGATGAGCTGTTCCAGGACCTCTTGCTGATCGCGCCACAACAGATTGATCATCCATGCGCTTTGCGTCGGCCGCCGCAGCTCACCCAGCTCCTTGGCCAGGACCTTGTGTCCGTCAGCTTTTGCTATGCGCACCTGCTCGTCACGCGCCGCGGCGAACGCGTCGGGCCGCAGCCCATACAGCTCGTCGGCGATGCGGTTGAAAGTCTGCACTTCGTCGGTGGCCGCTTCGCTCATATCGGCCTTCATCTTCTCATGCCCGCACTCGCTAGCTGCCGAATCCCTCTTCGGGTCGGGGGCTGCAAGTGCACGCCGCGGAGCGAAGCCGAGCGTGGGCTTCCCCGACCCGAAGACGTGATCAGAACACGAGTTGGCCTCAGGCGGTCGCGACCAATTGCCGGACGCCGAGCTCCTGGCGCACGATCTGGGCGGCTTGGGCGAACGCCTGGAGCTTCATGCGCGCGATCGGCCTGGCCAATGGCTTCATGCCACAGTCAGTCGTCAGATACACCCGTTCGGGCGGCACGATGGCGATGACTTTGTGGATGCGCTCGGCGATCTCCTGCGGTGTTTCGACCATCGACGTGCGTACGTCGACCACGCCGATGCCGACCTCTTTGTCCGATGGCAGATCGCACAGGCTATCGAGATCGACCATGTCGCGATTGGCGAAATCGAGCACGAACTGGTCGACCGGAGCCTCGTACAGGAACGGCAAGACCGCTTCATAGCCGCGCGAGAACAGGCCCGCGAGACGGTTGCCCCAGGCATTGCCGTAGCAGAAGTGCAGGGCGATCTTGGCGTCGACGCCGTCCACACACTGGCGAATGACGTCGACGATCCACTTGAAATCGTCGTTGTTACCCGTGAACAGCGGCAGCCACACACCGAGGTCTTCGAGCTGCAGGAACTTGGCGCCGGCGGCGACCAGCTCCTTCATCTCCGCGTTGAAGATAGGCGCCAGTGCTTCGGACAGCTCGCGCGGACCGGCGTAGTGCTTGTAGTACGTGTGCCAGGCGAGGTTGATCGGCCCCGCGCCGACGGACACCTTCATCGGCCTGGTCGCATGCGCCGAGGCGGCCTTGTAGAAGTCCGCCAACCGGATCGGGCCACGACTCACGGGGCCCGAGTTGATCACGCCGCCCCAATCGGACAAGAACGCGAGCTCCTTGGTCATTTCCAGCCCGGGCACGACCAACGGATGCTCCTCCTTGGCTTGCTCGAAGCCGGGGATGCGCTCGTACATGTACCAGCAGAACGAGCCGATCACACCCATGTAGTCGTCGTAATACATCTGGCCATCGGTGACGATGTCCAGGCCCGCTTCCTCCTGGTCGCGGATAGCCAGCCGCGTGGCATCGTCGAAGGCTTCGGCGTGATCGACGGCCTTGAAGGCGACGCGGATGTCGCGTCCGAGCAGCTGATCCTTGAACCACTTCGGTCGCGGATATGAGCCGACCATGGTGGTCGGCAGAATCGTGTCGACGACGCTCCTCATGAGCCCACCTCCGTCAGAACAGGCGCCTTGTGCCAGAGCTCCTGCGAGGCGATCCGCGCACCTTCGGCCATCGCCTCGAACTTGGCCCACGCGATCTCGTCGTTCCAGACGCGTGAGCCAACACCGCAGTCCGTGCCGGCGATGACGTTCTCCTTGCCGACCAGGCCGGCGTAGCGCAGCAAGCGATCGGCGACCAGCCGCGGATGCTCGATGATGTCCGTCGCGTGGCCAATCACGCCGGGCATGAGCGACTTGCCCTCGGGCAGTCGCGTATCCTGCCAGACCCGCCACTCATGTGAGTGGCGCGGGTTGGCGGCCTCGATCGAGTACACCTGCGCGGCAACCTTGAGCACGATATCCACGATGTGCTCGAGCGGGATGTCGTTCTTGTGCGGCCCGTGCCCGCTGCCCCAGCAGATGTGCAGGCGAACCTGGTCTTCTGGAATGCCCCGCAGGGCATGATTGAGCGCATCGACGCGCAGCTGCGCGTAGGCTCGGTACTCGTCGACGCTCATCGCCGGAAACATCTGCCAGCCATCGGGTAAGTCAGGGTCGTCGATCTGCAGGCATAGCCCCGAATCGGTGATCAGCTTGTACTCCTGGTGCATCGCGTCGGCGATCGCGAACAGCAGCTCTTCGTCGGTGCGGTAGTGGCTATTGAACAGCCAGTGCTCGATTGTGCCGGGCGCGACGGCCGGTAGGAACGCCTCGACGTCGAGCCCTTGGATAGCCGCTTGCAGGTTGGCAATATCGGTGCGCGTGGCTTCATGGCCGATGTAGGTCAGTGGGCCGATGCAGCGGATCGCCGGATTGGCGTTGCCACCGACGCCCCGGCCGAGCGTCAGCGCGCGACGTGCACGCCCGCCACCGGTCCTATGAAAGTCAGGGAACTCGAGCGCATCGCGGCCGACAATGCTGCGCGCTGATGGCTTGAAGTCGTCGGACGGCGGCTCGAGGCCGCCGAGGCGCTCGCGGGCATAGTGCGAGAAGTTGAGCTTGCTCAACTCACCGTCGTTGACGACGTCGATGCCGATGTCCGCCTGATGCCGGACGACTTCACGGACCGCGGCCGGCAGTCGCTCGAGAAACTCGGCGCGGCGACCGGGGCCGGCGACGTACAGCTCCTGCAGGTCGGCCGGGCGTGGCACGGTGCCGGCATGCGAAACGAGGATGCGGCGCGAACTCCGCCTCAACTTTGAGCTCCTCCCACTTTGCACTCTACGGCGCGCCGATGTCGGGATGTCAAGTTGCAGCTCCCGGCCACGCGCATGATTCCTTTCCGTATATCGGGTGCGTATCCTGCATATTGGAATGAGCGAGGCGGTCCAGAGTGTGGAGCGCGCCGCCGCTGTCCTGCGCGCACTCGCCGATCAACACGAGCGTGGCGCGCGCCTCGTCGACGTGGCCACCGCGACGCGCCTCAGCCGCTCCACCGCGCACCGCCTGCTGACGGCGCTGGTCCAGCTCGGGCTGGCCGAACAGGATTCGAGCTCCGGTTGCTACTACCCTGGGCTGGCGTTGGTCGGACTGGGTGCCGCGGCCGCCAACCGACACGATCTGACCGAGCTCGCGGCGCCGTTCGCCCAGCGCTTGGCCGAACGCACCGGTGACACGATCTATCTCGCGGTGCGCTCGGGTACTGACGCGGTGTGCGTCGATCGCATCGAGGGCGTGTTTCCGATCAAGGTGCTGACCTGGAACGTCGGCGACCGACGGCCACTGGGCGTGAGCGCCAGCGGCCTGGCGATCATGAGTGCGCTGGGTGACGACGAGGTGGCGCGCATCGTCGACGCCAATGCAGCGCGCGTCGAGGCGCTGACGGGCCACGATCGCGCGGCCGTGCTCGGTCTGGTCGAACAAACGCGCCGGAATGGCTACGCGTTCAACGCTGGCTATTCGGCGCCGGGTATGGCCGCGGTCGCGGTCGCGGTACGGGGCGCGCGCGGCGAGCCATTCGGCTCGCTGTGTGTGGCTGCCTTGGCCGACCGACTCGACACCAAGCGCCGCGAGACCGTCGTGCGCTGGCTCGCCGACGAGACCGAACAACTGCGCCAGCACCTGAACGCCGTGACCCACGGTCTGACCTTTCCGCTCTTGCGTCGCCTGCGCCCGCGCTAACTCCCGGCCGCCACCCGTTCCAGTCTTAGGCCTCACCTCCAACGATTCGCGCCGGAAGGCGGCGCGGAGCGCCGAGGACGGCTCCAGCGTTCGTGTGGCACCACCGCTTCGAGTCCCACCCGCACTTCTCACGCGTTTTCAGTGCTCCAGCCGTAACACCGGGCGGCGGCGCGCAGCGCCGAGGACGGCTCCAGCGTCGCGTGGCACCACCGCTTCGAGTCCCGCCCGCACTTC
>DASXRR010000067.1:0-5331 GCA_036506475.1 Chloroflexota bacterium | reverse complement strand
AACCCTGGACTGGCTCAAGGTTGAGCATGCTGCACCACGCGTCACCCGTGGTGCATTCGCCGCGCTCATGCGGTCTTGGGCCCCCCGGATGGTCGACCAACCGCCAACATCGCATGAGCACTAGATCCGGTCAGGCGACTGATATGGGGTACCGGCCGGCAGATCGAGGCCAAGCATTACACGCAGGCGAGAGTCGACGGCCCACGGTGATGGCCCATGTGGATGTGACATTGGCCGCACCCAGCGTTGCACAAAGCTGAAGAGCATTGCGGTTCGCGATGCAGTCGAATCGTTGAAGCCTGATCGGTGCGACGTCCGTGCAGCCATGATCAGCAAGTCACCCGGTTCGGCGGCGAAGGTAGTGTGCTCTGGGGGGTGCACGGATGGCGGATCAAGATCGAGGTGTGAACCCAAGACGTACTGAGTCGCGCCATTGTGTGTGTCGAACCTATCGAGCGCAAGGATGCACTGAAGGCCAAGAAATGGCTCGACGAGCATCGTCGCCATAACGTTGTACGGATAGTCCACATGCCACTCATCAACAGGCTGGCGTGGATGTACCGTGTTGAGGCTGTAGTCCGACAACAAATAGTCTGGGCCTAATGTTTGTCCGAGCACCGCCATGAAGTCGGATCTCAAGAGCACATCAATGAACGAGTCCCCGTGCCTATAGAGATGCCAAACTCGCGTGGATCGGTCGAGATGGCGGGCAGCTGGTCCGGACCGCAGGTCAGCTGCGAGATCCTGCAGTCGCGCGCAGCCCGACTCGTCGACGAAGCGCGACCACACCGCGGCTCCGTCGCGCGCAAGTTGTGACGAGATGCTCGTCAAGCTGAGCATGTTATGGCTCAATCACATTTTCGTAGTAGCAGCGCTCGCGTCGCAATTCGGGTCAGCGACAGGCCCGAAACACTAACGCTGCCGATGAAACTGCCGATACTCAGGACATATGCGAGCTGATGTCGCGCAACCATTCCTGCTGGCCGCCAAGGGCGTGCTGGAACAAGAGCTGGGCGGTCAGGTTGGCCGCGGCCAGGTCAGTATGGAACGCGGCGACTTCGAAGCCGGCGAGATTACGGCTGTGGTCGGGGTAACCGGGGCACTGTCCGGGGCGGTCATGTACCGCATGTCTGAAGCAACGGCGCTGGCCATCGTGGGCCAGATGATGAACCAGGAGTTCAAAGAGCTTGACGCGCTCGCGCGCAGCGGCATCGGCGAGCTCGGCAACGTGATCACCGGCCGAGCCGGCGTGCTGCTCGAAAAGGCTGGCATCGTGGCCGATATTGCGCCGCCGATGCTGATTGTCGGTCGCGGTGGGTTGATGTCCAGCCTGGACATCCCGCGCCTGCTGGTGCCGCTCTCAACGCGCGTCGGCGCCATCGACCTGCAGATCGCTCTCAGGAAGAGCTAACGCGCCGCCGTGTAGCCTCGCGGCTACATGCGCTATGCGCTGAGCGTCCCCAATTTCATCCCGCACGCCCTGGCCGACGGCAAACCGATCGACCTGTTTGTTGGCTGGGCACGCGCCGCGGAACAAGCCGGCTGGGACGGCTTCTTCATCTGGGACCACATCCTGTTCTGGAAGCCCGACCCGCTGCACGTGTTCGATCCGTGGGTCCTCATGGCTGCCATGGCGGCAGCCACGCAGGGCATCAAACTTGGCCCAATGGTCTGTCCGCTACCGCGCCGGCGGCCGTGGAAGGTCGCGCGTGAGACAGTCACGCTCGATCACCTCAGCCAGGGTCGCCTGATCCTGGGCGTCGGCATCGGCGCCCCACTCGAGGCCGAAAACACGCCGTTCGGCGAGCCAGACGAGATGCCGCGGTTGGCGCGGCGCCTGGACGAAAGCCTCGACGTCATCACTGGCCTGTGGACAGGTGAGCCATTCAGCTATCACGGTCAACAACTGAACGTCGACGATGTGCGCTTCCTGCCAAGGCCGCTCCAGGAGCCGCGCATCCCGATCTGGGTCGCCGCCCTGTGGCCGAAGCACGCGCCGATGCGTCGTGCTGCCCGCTGGGACGGCGTGTTTCCGTTGAAAATGGAGGCGACCGGCGTCTTCGGCTCGATGACGCCCGACGACGTGCGCGAGATGCGAACGTATATCGGCGAGCACCGGACCAGCCGCGATCCGTTCGACATTGTGGTCGGCGGTGGCACACGGTCGAAAGCCCACACCGACCGTTATGCGGAAGCGGGCGTGACGTGGTGGATCGAAGGCGCCGATTGGTTCAACTACAAATCGCCCGAGCACATCTTGCGGCGCATCGAGGACGGACCCCCGCGCTGAAACATTGCAGTACGCTCATCGTGTTAGTTAACGGCCCCCGCTGAGAGGGCCGATCTCGGCGAACAGGAGATTCGCGACCTTATGCAGCGATTCCGACGCTCCTTCCTGGCGTGGCTGCTGGGTGCCGTGCTGGCCAGCGCGGTGCTGGCACCGATGCCGGCGGCGGCGCAAACGGCGGGTTGGCAGCCCGGTCCGGGCGCGGTACTCGACAACACATACGACGGTTACATCGACGCGCCAGCCGGCGGGGCGACGGTCGCGACGGGCGGTTTCGGCGTCAACGGCTGGTTCGTCGACAAGACCGCTGAGGGCTGGGCCGGCGCCGACGATGTCCAGGTCTGGCTCGGCACCATGGACGGCGGCGGGCGCATGCTGGCCAAGGCGCTCTTTGCGCAGAGCCGACCCGATGTCGCCAGCGTCCTGGGCAACCCGTTCTGGGCTGGCTCGGGCTACAACGCCTTCGTCGGTGCCGGCGCGGTTCCCGAAGGCAGTCAGACGCTCAACGTGTACGTGCACACACCTGGCAAAGGCTGGTGGTACAAGTCGGTCACGGCTAACGCGTCGGCCAGTGCGCCGGCCGTGGCGGCGCCGTCGGCTCCCAGCACTGGCGGAGCGGTGGTCTCTGGTGGCGTACCCCCGGTGCTCGTGATCGAGAAGCCCAAGGGCGCTGAGATCGTGAAGACAAACGCTGACTACCAGATCCAAGGCTACGCGGTCGATCCGAACGCGCAGCCGAGCCAGGGTTCGCAAGGTTCGGGCATCGATCGGGTCCAGGTCTACATGGACTTCGATAAGGACGATCCATCGACAATCTTCCTGGGTGATGCGGAACTCGCCTTTAGCAGCGAGACTGCCCGAGCGGCGTACGGCGATCGCGGCGCGAGCGCAGGCTGGCGGTTAACGTTCAAGCCGACCAAATTCAAGGCAAAGGGCCACCAACTGTTCGTGTATGCCCATTCAGTCGTGACGAACAAGGAGACCCTCGAGCTGCGCGGGTTCGATATTCGCGAGCCGTAGCACGCAAATTTGATGAAGACCCTTCTGGCGGTGCACGCGCACCCCGACGACGAATGCCTGATGACCGGCGGGATCCTGGCACGTACTGCCGCCGAGGGCGGTCGGACCGTTCTCGTCACATGCACGGACGGCGCCGTGGGCGAGATCGCCGATCCTGCCCTGGCCACACCGGACAACCTGGTGGAGGTGCGTTCGGGCGAGCTTGCCGAGTCAGTCCGCCTGCTGGGCGTCAGCCGACTCGAGAAGCTCGGCTACCGCGACTCCGGTATGGCCGGCACCGCCGACAACGAACACCCCGAGTCGTTCCGCCAGGCCGACTTCGAGGCGGCCGTCGAAAAGGTCGTCCGGGTCATTCGCCAGGAGCGGCCGCAGGTGGTGGTCACCTACGACGAGAATGGCGGTTACGGCCATCCGGATCACATTCGTGCGCACCAGGTCGCAGTGATCGCCTTCGACGCGGCCGGCCATCCAGCTCGCTTTCCTGAGGCCGGTCCAGCCTGGACGCCCGCCCGGCTGTTCTTCGCGGTTGTCCCCCAGTCCAGCTTTCAGCGCCTTGGCGAGCGCATTCGCGAAGCGGGTCTCGAGGTGCCGTTTCCCGAACGCGCCGAAGGCGAGGCACCGCCCTTCGGCGTGCCCGACGAGCGCGTCACCACGCACGTTGACGTCAGCGGCTACGTCGAAACCAAACGCGCGTCGATCCTGGCGCACAAGACGCAGCTCGGCGGTATCGGCTTCCTGATCAACTTGCCGGCCAAACTGTTCGACGAAATGTTCGCGCTGGAGACGTTCCAGCTCGTTCGCGGCCCGCGCGAAGGCGCTGATACGGACCTGTTCGGAGGCTTACTGTCATCCTGAGCTTGCGAAGGATCCGCTTGCCGAAAACGCCCGCGCCCGCGGATCCTTCGCTGGGCTCGTCGCCTTCGAGGGCAATAGCGGCTTGAGTGGCCTGTACGCGGCCCTGGGCATCACCGCGCTGGGCGGTTCGCTCGAGGCCAGGTTGGCCGAAATGCTCGCTGGAGCGCGTTAGCGGAACCAGCGTACACGCAGGGCGCGGCGGAGACGGACGATCATGGGTCGTCGGGTTTCACGATGGAGGCGGTAGACCTGGTAGCGGCGAATCTCTTGCTTGTGCATCAGTCTGACCTTCTCCATGGATTACGTCTCCGAAGGGCTACTGGATCAGGCGGCGTGGCCGCTGCGATCCTGAATCGGAATCGGCTGCTGGTGATCCAGCGCGTATGACAGGTGCTGCTCGGCTGGCCCGTCGCTCAGGATGGCTCGGGCGAGCGCCAGGTAGGCGGTGCGGCGATCGCGCGTCTGCTGTCGCCTGTCGGCAAGCATTGACGTCAACTGATCGACAACCGTCTGGGTGTTCATCACTGTCTCCTAGCGTGTCGGGTTCTTAAGTACAGAACGTCGGCAACTCAAGAATTGCGGGATTACGTTTGTGTCTCTGCGCGTCAGCATCGCTGCTGGGGTGGGGTGAAAGCCCTGGTCACTGGCGGTGCGGTCCTGGCAATTCCATGAATAACTCAGGTTGCTTGCCAGCCCCATACCCAGCTGACCTGTTGGTATCCCCGCCACATGGCCAGTATCGCGACCTGGGTGACGCGCAGTCAGTGAAGCCGCTCACACTTGAGGCGCCAGATTTCAATGGACTCGACAGTCTGCCGAGTGCTGTCTTTGCAGTCCGCCACCGGCACGGCTATCCCGCTCTTTCCGCGATGAAGGCAGGTCGTGTCGTGGGCTTCATGGCCACAGTGGCGCCCGCACGGCCGTGAGCGCTTCCACCCGGACCCTGCTTCTCTTCAGAGAAGAACACTTAAGTCCCGCGCGGCACGCGCGATGACGGCGGCGTGCGCTTCGCGACGGTCGACGTCGAACTAGCTAGCGCGGGCTTGTTGCTGCCTGGCGATGTAGGCGGCGGCTTCGGCCCGGCGGGCCAGTTGGAGCTTCTTGAGCAGGCTGCTGACGTAGGTCTTAACCGTGTGCTCGCTCAAGAACAGCTGCGCGCCGATTTCACG